>NZ_JBSVCZ010000022.1:0-115795 GCF_054072955.1 Streptomyces sp. SS8 | reverse complement strand
CGGACAGCCCGCTCCCGTCGCACGGGACGCAGGGGCCTGACGCCGCACACGCCTTCCCCGGCAGCGGGGGGCGCGCTCGCTCCTGCCCGGTCCGGCGGCCGCCGGACCGGGCAGGAGCGGTGGTGAGAGGCTGGAGGGAGGACGGACACAGGCGCGCAACCACCGCCGGCCGGCATACGGAGGAGGTCGCCATGGCATACGAGCCGCAACCCACCGCACGGGCACACCGCCCGGTCCTGGCGATCACCGAGGCCGGGAGCCGTCGCACCGTGCTCGCCTTCTCCGGCCGGCTGGACTCCGGAACACTCGGTGAACTGGAGGAGCTGCTCGCGGACCCGCGGCTGCTCGGCGCCCACGAGGTCGTGCTGGAGATGGACGGCCTGGACCACATCGACCTGGCATGCGCCTACGCCCTGCTCCGCGCGGTCACCGGACGGCCGGAGAACGCCGTGCTGACCATCCGCGGAGCGGACCGGACCGTCCTGCGGACCCTGCACGACGCCGGCCTGGACGCGGTCGCGGTGATCGAGGAGTGACAGCGGGCGCCGGTGCCCGGACGCGCCCGGGCACCGGCGCCCCGGACGAGGACGCCTACGCGGGCCGCGGAGCGAACGGGGCGGTCCCGCCCTTTCCCCTCCTGCGGCGGCCGCCGATCTTTACGGGCCGGGAGAGGAGCGCTACCGTCGGCCTCGCCTCTGTCAGCCCGACGCCGCCCGCTGGAGTCCCCATGCGCCGAACCGTGCTCGCAGCGGTTCTGATGTCCTTATCCCTGTCCCTCACCGGTTGCGGTGCGGGGGACGAGCCTGCGCCTTCGGCCGCCCCCGACCCCTCCGCCTCGGCGACCGCCGGGCCCTCGCGGGCGGCGTCCGCCGGGCCGTCGGCGGTACCGGCCGGGAAGACCTTCACCTGGCCGAACGGCCTGGAGGCGACGGCGACGGTACTGGGACGGCTGCGTCCGGCCGACCGCACCGACGTCCAGGGCGGCTCGGTGGACGGGAAGCGGCTGGCCGGGGCCCGCGAGAAGCTGCTGGGGCAGAGCGGCGAGCCGCTGGGGCTGCGCGTGAAGCTGACCAACAACGGCGACGCACCCCTCGACCTGGACGCGGTGGAGGTCCAGTGGGTGGGGGTCGAGGTGGGCGGCATGGCCGAGAGGGCCGACGCCGACGGCGGTTTCGAGGGCGAACTGGCGCCGGGTGAGAGCGCGACGGAACTGAGCGCCTGGGCCGTGCCCGACATCGTGGCCGTCGGCTACCAGGTACTCGTATGGCCCGAGGGCGCCCGCAACGGCGCGGCCGGGCAGTTCTCCGGCGCCGTGCCGGGAGCATCCCTCCGCCCGCCGCAGGGCGATGACCACGACCACTCCGGCCACTGAGCCGGGCGGGTCTCGCCGCGGGCCGGCCGGCCCGCGGCGAGACCCGGAGCACGGGGGGCCGGGTCCCCGGGACGGTCAATCCCCGAGGAGTTCGGCGAAGCGCTGCGCGCCGACGTTGCCGCCGGAGACGATGACGCCGATACGGCGCGGGAGAGGGTCCGGGCGCCCGGCGAGCACGGCCGCCAGGGCGGCGGCGCCGCTGGGCTCGACGACCGTTTTCAGCCGTTCGAAGGCCAGCCGCATCGCCTCGCGGATCCGGTCGTCGTCCACCGGAACGATCTCGTCGACCAGTCGGCGGTTGACGGAGAAGGTCAGCTCCCCGGGTGTCTCCGCGGCCAGACCGTCGGCGATGGTGCGCGGCACGGGGATCGAGACACGTCCCCCCGCCTCCAGCGAACGCCTGGTGTCGTCCCCGGCCTCCGGCTCGACGCCGATCACCCGGATCCCGGGCAGCAGCCCCTTGGCGGCCGTGGCGCTGCCGGCGATCAGCCCGCCTCCGCCGACCGGGGCCACCAGGGCGTCGAGCTCACCCACCTCCTCGATCAGTTCCAGCGCGGCGGTGCCCTGGCCGGCGATGATGTGCGGGTGCTCGTAGGGCGGGATCAGCGTCAGCCCGCGCTCGGCGGCCAGCGCCTCGCCCAGGGCGACCCGGTCGCCGGTGTAGCGGTCGTAGGTGACGATCTCCGCTCCGTATCCGGCGGTGGCCTCCAGCTTGGAGCGGGGGGTGTCCTCGGGCATCAGGATCACCGCGGTGGTGCCCAGCTCACGCGCGGCCAGGGCGACGGCCTGTGCGTGGTTGCCCGATGAGTAGGCGGCGATGCCCCGGGCCAGTTGCCCGGACGACAGACGTGAGGCGGCGTTGTAGGCGCCGCGGAACTTGAAGGCCCCGGCGCGCTGGAGGTTCTCGCACTTGAGGAAGACCTCCGCGCCGGCGAGGGAGTCCAGGGTGCGTGAGCGCAGCACGGGGGTGCGGTGGGCGACGCCCTCGATCCGCGCCGCGGCGTCGCGGACGTCCTCCAGCGTGACCGGAGGGGTGGTGCTCGTCATGTCGGTGCTTCCGTCAGGGGTGTCGGGGACAGGGAACCGGGGGACGGGGCGTCGGCCCGGTTACTCGAACCGGGAGGTGTCGCCTGCTCCCCGGCGCACGATCTCCGCCTCGCCCCCGGAGAAGTCGACGACCGTGGTCGGTTCGGTGCCGCAGTCGCCCGAGTCCAGCACGGCGTCGACCACGTGGTCGAGCCGCTCCTTGATCTCCCAGCCCTGCGTCAGCGGCTCCTCCTCGCCGGGCAGGAGCAGGGTGCTGGACAGCAGCGGCTCGCCGAGCTCGTCGAGCAGGGCCCGGGTGACGACATGGTCGGGGATGCGGACCCCCACCGTCTTCTTCTTCGGGTGCAGCAGCTGGCGCGGCACCTCCTTCGTCGCGGGAAGGATGAAGGTGTAGCTGCCGGGCGTGGCCGCCTTGATCGCCCGGAACACGTCGTTGTCGATGCGCACGAACCGGCTCATCTGCGCGAAGTCCCGGCACACCAGGGTGAAGTGGTGGCGGTCGTCGAGATTCCTGATCGACCTGATCCGGGCGATGCCGTCGCGATTGCCCAGCCGGCACCCCAGCGCGAAGCAGGAGTCCGTGGGGTACGCGACGAGCCCGCCGGACCGGATGCCGTCCACCACGGTGCCGATGGTGCGCTGCTGGGGGTTGTCGGGGTGCACGTCGAAATACCTCGCCATCCCGCCGACCCTACGCGATCGGGCCACCGCGAGGTTTGTCAGTGGCGTGCGTCACAGTTGTCCATAGGGCCGCTCCCCGGGGCGGGGGCCGGGACGCGGCACCCGAACGCGACCTCGGTTCGAGGAGGCGAACCCCTTATGGCACGCGCGTACGCGATCCAGGCCGAGGGCCTGGCCAAACGCTTCAAGGACACCAGGGCACTGGACGGCGTGGACCTGGAGGCCCGCACCGGGACGGTGCTGGGGCTGCTCGGGCCGAACGGAGCGGGCAAGACCACCGCCGTGCGGATCTTCGCCACCCTGCTCCAGCCGGACGCGGGGCGGGCCGAGGTCGCCGGCCACGACGTGGTGCGCGAAGCGGGGGTCGTGCGCTCCCTGGTCGGTCTGACCGGCCAGTACGCGGCGGTCGACGAGAACCTCACCGGCACGGAGAACCTGCTGCTGATCGGACGGCTGCTGGGGATCCCCAGGCACGAGGCGAAGGCACGGGCGGCCGAGCTGCTGGAGCGCTTCGGGCTGACGGAGGCGTCCGGGCGAGCGGTGAAGACGTTCTCGGGAGGCATGAGGCGCAGGCTGGACCTGGCGGCGAGCCTGGTGGGCCGGCCCAGCATCCTCTTCCTCGACGAGCCGACGACCGGACTCGACCCGCGCAGCCGCGGGGAGCTGTGGGACATGCTGCGCGGCCTGGTCGCCGAGGGCGTGACCGCGCTGCTGACCACGCAGTACCTGAACGAGGCGGATCTGCTCGCCGACCGGATCGTGGTGATCGACAAGGGCAGGGTCATCGCCGAGGGCACCCCCGACGAGCTGAAGTCGCAGGTGGGCGGCCAGGTGCTCCAGGTGCGGCCGGTGCGGGAGGGCGACCTGGCGGCCGCGCACACCCTGGTGGCGCGGGCGGCCGGGCCCCAGACCCGGATCGAGGGAGAGGCGGTCACGGCGCCGGTCGGCGATCCGGAGCTGATGCCCGCGGTGGTCCGCAGCCTGGACGGAGCCGGTATCGCGGTCGGCGAGCTGATGCTGCGCCGCTCTTCGCTGGACGAGGTCTTCCTCGCGCTGACCGGCCACCGTGCCGGGCCGCACGCAGGGCGGCGGGCGGCGGACGCCCGGGCCGGGGAGCGGAACGAGGAGAGGATGGTGAGCGCGTCATGACCGCCACGACAGCCGGCGCTCCCGTCGCGGCCGGCGGCAGGGTCCGCCCGGGCGCCGGGTTGCGGCAGACCGCCACCATGGCGTGGCGCAGCCTGGTCGCCATCAAGCACAACCCGCTCGAACTCGTCGACTACAGCATCACGCCGATCATGTTCGTCTTCCTCTTCACCTATGTGCTCGGTGGCCAGATGGCCGGGTCGCCCGATGCCTACCTGACGTACGCGCTGCCGGGGATCATCGTCCAGAACACCCTGTTCATGACCACCTACACGGCGCTGGCCCTCAACACCGACCTCACCAAGGGCGTCTTCGACCGGCTGCGCAGCCTGCCGATAGCCCGTTCCGCCCCGCTGATCGGCCGGATCACGGCCGACCTGGCCAAGCACGTGTGGGCGATGCTGCTGATGATCGCCCTCGGCCTGGCGCTCGGCTTCCGCGTCACCGGCGGCTTCGGCGGCTTCCTGGCGGGCGCGCTGCTGCTCGTGGTCTTCGCGGCGGCGGTGTCCTGGTGCGCGGTGCTGATCGGCATGCTGGCGGGCGACGCGGAGAAGGTCCAGGCGTTCGGCTTCACCCTGATCTTCCCCATCACCTTCACCAGCAGCGCCTTCGTCATCGTCGACACCATGCCCGGCTGGCTCCAGGCATGGGCGGACGTCAACCCGGTCACCCATCTGTCGGACGCGTACCGCGGTCTGCTGCTGGGCGGCGAGGTGGGCCGGCCGCTGCTGTGGTCGCTGGTCTGGGCGGTGGGGATAGCGGCGGTCTTCTACCCGCTGGCGATGAGGGCCTACCGGGCCAAGACCTGAGGGGGGCGGTCTTGCCCGTCCGGTGCCGGTGCGCGGCCGAAAGCGGCCGCGCACCGGCACCGCGAAGGCGGGAGGGGTTACTCGCCCCCGAGCGTGAACAGCAGGTAGAGGAAGAACGCGAAGACGTGACCCGCGACTATGTAGGCGAACAGGCGGAGAACGAGTCCGCGGGGAAAGCGGCCGTCGCCGCGCTCGACGCCGGTGTCTTCACTCGGCATGGGTGTCACCTTCCGGATGTCGCGATGAGTCGGTGTGCCGCCGGGCGTCTCGCCGGACGGGTCATCCCCCGCCGCCCAGGCACAGATCGCCGACATTGCTCCGCAGCAGTGTGTGGACGAAGAGGAGGTCGGCCCCCTCCGGGGGGACGGCGGTGATCCGGTGGGGCGTCAGGCTGTCGTAGTGGGCCGAGTCGCCGGGGCCGAGAAGGTGCTCGTCGCTTCCCAGAGCGAGGCGGAGGCGACCGGTGAGAACATGCAGCCACTCCTCCCCGGCGTGGGCGCGGACCAGGTCGTTCTGGGCGTCCGGGGGGATGTGCACACGCAGTGCCTGCATGGCCCGCCGTGATCCGCCGGCCTGCCGGTAGACCCAGCCGCCGGCCTCGACCGGTTCCACCTGCCCGGTCCGGATGACCGGGTCCCTGTCGGGGGGAGCCTCGCCCAGCAGGTCCGCGACCGTGGTGCCGTAGGTCCGGGCGAGGGCCAGCAGGAGCGGCAGCGACGGCTGGCGCTGCCCGGTCTCCAGACGGGACAGGTGCGCCGGGGACAGGTCGAGCCGCTCGGCGGCGGCCTCCAGGGTGAGTCCGCCCCGCCTGCGCAGCTCGCGCAGGCGGGGCGCGACACCGGGCAGGTCCATGCCCGTGTCGGGAGTTCTTTGGCCCATGCGTTCATTGAGCCATGTTTGTGCCCGTGAGGCAACTTCTTTGCCCGAAAGGCAAGAATGAACGGCTCGAAAGCGGCTTTCCGCTCTGATCTTCGGCCCGGGAAGGGAGGCGCGCCACCGCGGGGACTCCCGCGGCCCTGTCCGCCTCGCCTCTCGGCCCGGAAGGGTTCGCAGGAACCCGGACAGGATGGTGTCGTAGGCGGCGGGGTTCTCCGTGCCGGGTGGCGGGCCGTGCCCTCGATGGTCCCGGCACGGCCGCCGGGGACCTCCGGGCCCAACGGCGGCGCGGAGACTTCGGAAGTGCCGATCCGGCCACCGCTCGCCTACGATGTACGGCTGGCCCGGCCGGGTGACGGGGGCATGGCTGGAAGGAGACGTCAGGGTGGACCAGGAGAGGGCCGGGCGACCCCGTGTGCGCCGGCGCGGCCAGGGCGAGCTGGAGGTGCAGGTGCTGTCGGCGCTGCGCCAGGCACCGGGGCCGGTGGACACCGCCTGGGTGAGGGAGCGGCTCGGCGGTGATCTGGCGTACACCACCGTGATCACCATTCTGACCCGACTGCTGGCCAAGGGCGCGGTGGTGCGGGAGAAGGCGGGACGCTCGTTCGTGTGGTCGCCCACGGCGGACGAGGCGGGGCTGGCGGCGCTGCGCATGCGGCGGGTGCTGGACGGGGAGAGTGACCGTCAGGCGGTGCTGGCGAGTTTTGTGACCTCCCTGCCGCCGGGAGACGAGCGGCTGCTGCGGGAGCTGCTGGAGCGGGCCGAAGAGCCGGGGGAATGAGGCGGTTGTGGGGGTCTTCGTCTTCCTGCCGCTGGTGCTGCCGCTGACGGCCTGGCCGATCGCGCGCCTGGCCGAGCAGCATCTGCACCCGCGCACCGCCACGGTGCTGCTGTCGGCCGCGGCCGGTGTGCTGGCGGTGTGCAGCACGGTGTGCCTGGTGCTGCTGATGGTGGTGGGCACGGCGCAGCTGCCGGGCAACCCGCTGCCGGACGGCTGGTCGGACGAGGAGGTGCGCGAGGCGGTCCCCTACGACGAGGTCGCGGGCCGGGCGGCCATCCCCGCACTGCTGGCGGTCCTGGCGGCCTGCGCGCGGACGCTGTGGGTGCACCGCCGGGTGCGGCGCCGGGCGGTACGGGCGCTGACGGGCGCGCGCGGCCACTCGGTGGCGGTGCTGCCCGACGGCGAGCCGTACGCGTACGCGCTTCCCCCGGGCCGGGGCCGGCGGGGACGGGTGGTGGTGTCCACGGCGATGCTGTCGTGCCTGGGGGGCGGGGAGCGGCGGGCGCTGTTCGCGCACGAACGGGCGCATCTGGCCGGCCGGCACCACCGGTTTCTGCTGGTGGTGCACCTGGCCGCGCGGGCGAACCCCTTCCTGCGGCCGCTGCGGACGGCGGTGTCCTACACCACGGAGCGGTGGGCGGACGAGGAGGCGGCGGAGGCGGTCGGCAGCCGGCGGGTGGTGGCCCGGGCGGTGGGCAGGGCCGCGCTGGTCTCCCGCGGCACCGGACCGGCCGCGGCGCTCGCCCGTTTCGCTGCGGCCGGTCCGGTACCGCGGCGGGTGGCCGCCCTGCTGGAACCCGCTCCGGCGGTGCGCAGCTGGCCGCCGGTGTTCACCACGGCGGGGCTGGCGGCCTGGACGGCCGCGGCGGGAACGACCGTCTCGGCGCTGTCGTCGGCGAACTCCGCCGTCACCCTCTTCCTCGTGCTCAAGGCGGCCACCCCGCTGTAGGCGGCCGGGAGCGGCGGCGGGGGAGTCCGGGCCGTGCACCACCGCGGCCCGGACACAGACCTGCGGGTCAGCCCTCGTCGCCCTCGTCCTCGTCCTCGAAGGCGTCGCCGATCTCGTCGACGACCTCGGCCGCGATCATCCCGCCGGCGACGCCGACCGCGAGCCCGGCCGCGCCCGCGGCGACGGCGGTGCCCATGCCGGGACCGGAGCGGTGGCCGTCGTGGTGTCCACCGTGGTGGTGGCCGTAGGGGTCGGCGTGGCCGTACCCGCCATGCGCCCCGTGCGCGGCGCGGTGCTCGACGAGCTGTCCGATCCAGCCGTCCACCTCGGTGTTCCAGTCGCGGACGTCCTGGTGACCGACGGCGAACCGGGTGAGGGCGTCGTGCCCGCCGGAGAACAGGCCGCCGCGCTTGTCGGCCTCCAGCACCACCTCCATGCCGCCGGGGTGGGCCAGGAAGGTCACCTCGATCTCGTTGACCGCGTGCGCGTACTGCGGAGCGGGGGTGAGCTCGATCTCCTGGTAGAAGGGCAGGGTCTGGCCGGTGCCGTGGATGCGGCCGTACTCCAGGTCGGCGGACTTGAAGCCGAACCCGAGCTGCCCCAGCGCCTGCAGGACCGCCTCCTGCGCGGGCAGCGGGCCGACCGTCAGCGGGTCGAGGTCGCCCTTGTCCTTCGCGCCGGCCACGGCCAGCTCGGTGCGCACCCCGAGGACGATGCCCAGAGGCTGGCCGTACAGCTCGGTGACCGGGGTCTCCCACGGCAGCGTCACGGTGAACGGAACGGCGCGCTCCTCACCCTCGGCCAGGCGGAAGCCGCCGGCCACGGTGAAACGCTCGAAGACGATCCCGCCCTCGGACTCGCCCTCCCCGTGCTCGACCTCGACGCGGGCGATCAGTTCCAGGGTGATGTGCTCGATGTCGAAGTCGGCGCTGCCGCCCTTGAGATGCACCTGCCCGGACAGTGGGCCACCCGGCAGGGCCGCGCCCGGGTCCAGGACCGTGTCCACCGTGGGGCCGCCCACACCGAGCGAGCCGAGCAGCCGTTTGAACACCATCGCGGCGTTCTCCTTTACGTGTGCGTGTGTCTGTGCGTGTGAGGGCGCGCGGCGCCGCGGCGGAGGCTTTGCCGTGCGCGGCGCCGCGCGGCCCTTCGGGGTTACTTGGCGGTGGTGTCCAGCGCGGCCAGCGCCTGGGCCCAGCGGACGTACTTCAGCTTGGCCAGGTCGGCCACGGTCTTCACGCCGAACGCCTCGTCCAGCAGTTCGCCGTCGCGGTCGGAGACACCCTTCAGGGCGGAGACGGGCGCCTGGAGTATCTCCGGCAGGGCCTTGTCCGCCCACGCCTTGTCCAGCACCTTGTCCAGGTCGATCGAAGCCACGTACGCCCTCCCAGGCTGACGGTGTGTGAGTGAGGTGCGGGTGCGGGCAAAGCGGCGTCCGAAGACGCGCCGACGGACGCGGAACGCCACGCCCTTCGCCCGGAACCGTGACGGCCGGTCCGTGCGTTGACCGATCGGCCCTGCGGTCCGGCCCCCGAGTCGTGGACCGCCGCGGTCCGTCCCGGCGGAACGCGCGGGCAGCGGGCGGCGCACACGACCTCCTCCTGTTTTCTACATGACTGTAGAAGGATAGAGGGTGCGGGCGCCCGCTCGGGGCGCGCTGAGGTGACCGGAGCGGGAAAGGCCGAAAACGGCCCCCTGAACAGGCGTCACCCCTCCCGTCCGCCCACCGCTCACCCCTCACGGCGCCGTCGCCGTCCCGGGGAGCGGGTGAGGAGCAGACAGAAGTCACCGCCGTATTCGGCCACTTCCGATGGTCTGCTCATCGGCGCTCCGGGCATGCGGCAGAGGACCGTGACGCCTGTGACGAGGAGAGTGGAGATGCTCGCGGCCTGGACCGGATCGTGGAGCCTGGGCTGGAGTATCGCGATCTTCCTGGCGGCCGCGGCCGTCACCGTGGTGTGCAGCGTCCGGCTCGCGGCGTTGGGCGACACCCTCGCCGACCGGACGGGCTGGGGCGAGGCGCTGTTCGGCGCGGTCTTCTTCGGACTGATCACCTCCCTGTCCGGCATCGTGATGACGGCGGTCAGCGCGGTGGACGGTCAGCCCACCCTGGCGTACGGCAACGCGGTGGGCGGCATCGCGGCACAGACCCTGGCGGTGGTGGTCGCCGACGCCTCCTACCGGAAGGTCAACCTGGAGCACGCCGCGGCGTCCCTGCCCAACGTGCTGTTCGGCTGCCTGCTCATCGCCCTGCTCGGCCTGGCTCTGATGGCCTCCTTCGGTCCCGAGGCCACGGTGCTGGGAGTGCACCCGGCCTCACTGGTGCTGGCGGCCTTCTACTGGGGCGGGATACGGCTGATCCGTGATCAGGACGAGCCGATGTGGCGGGCGGTCCGCACCCGTGAGACCGTCCCGGACACGCCGGACGAGGAGCGTTTCGCCGGGCGGGGCAGCCGCGGTCTGTGGGGGGAGTTCCTGGCGGTCGCGGGCGCGGTCGCGCTGGGCGGCTGGGCCGTGGCCCGGGCGGCCGGGAGCCTGCTGGAGGTGACGGGGATGAACGCGGGTTTCGTCGGTGCGGTCCTGATGGGCGGGGTCAACGCGCTGCCGGAGACGGTGACGGCGGTCGCGGCGGTACGGCGCGGGGCGGTGACCCTGGCGATAGCGGCCATCGTGGGCGGCAACTGCCTGGACGTGCTCAACCTCGCCATCGGCGACCTCTTCTTCCGCGGCGGCTCCCTCTACCATGCGGCCGGCGCCGACCAGCTCTTCCTCACCGGCGCCGCCCTGCTGATGACCACCGTGCTGCTGAGCGGCATGCTGGTGCGGCAGAAGCGCGGCTGGCTGCGGCTCGGATTCGACGGCATCGTGCTGCTCGCCGTCTATCTGGGAAGCGTGGCCACCCTCGCCCTCTGACAGGACGGCCCCGGGCGGTACGCAACGCCCGCGCGGCCTTCCGCACCACGGCCTGCCCCTGTGCCGGTTCGGCGCGGGACGGCCCGGGACGGCGCGTCAGCGCACCGGGCCGCAGGGCCTTCCACCACAATGGGGCGCCGCATCGTCCCCTTCCGTCACACACCCCGTGGACGGGACGCACAGGAGGTCCGGCCCATGCGACGCATCCAAGCCCGGCGCACCCTCGGCGTGCTCACCGCGCTCGCCCTCGTTCCGCTCGCCGCGTGCGGACCGGACGCGTCCCCGGCCGCGCCGTCCCCGCCGGCCGCGGACGCGAAGCCGGGCGTGACGGCGGAAACGACCGCGGCCGCCAAGCCCTTCGTCCGCGACCTGGAGGAACTGGAGCGCGAGTTCGACGCACGGCTGGGCGTCTACGCCGTGGACACCGGAACCGGACGCGAGGTGGCCTACAACGACGGCGAACGCTTCGCCTACGCCTCCACGTTCAAGGCACTGGCCGCCGGCGCCGTGCTGCTGAAGCACTCGCCGGACGGAATGGAGAAGGTGATCGAGTACTCCGAGGACGACCTGATCGCCCACTCCCCGGTGACCGAGAAGCACGTCCGGACCGGGATGACCCTGCGTGAGCTGTGCGAGGCCGCCGTCCGCTTCAGCGACAACACCGCGGCCAACCTGCTGTTCGACGCGGTGGGCGGCCCCAGGGGGCTGGACGCCGTGCTGGAGGAGATCGGTGACGACGTCACCCGGATGGAACGGCGGGAGCCGGAGCTGAGCCGCTGGGCCCCGGGTGAGACGCGGGACACGAGCACGCCGCGCGCGTTCGCCGGGAACCTGCGCGCGTTCGTCCTCGGCGACGTCCTCGGCGAGGGCGAACGCGCGCAGCTCGCGAAGTGGCTGCGGACCAACGTCACCGGAGCAGGACTGATCAGGGCGGGCATGCCCGAGGACTGGGTGGTCGGCGACAAGACCGGGACCGGCAGTGGTTACGGAGTGCGCAACAACATCGCCGTGGTGTGGCCGCCCGACACAGCTCCCATCGTCGTGGCGATCATGTCGAGCCGCGAAGAGGAGGACGCCGCCCACGACGACGAACTGATCGCGAAAGCGGCGGCGGTGGTCGCCGAAACGCTGGCGTGACGGCGGACGGTCAGGCGGCCCGGCGGGAGGCCGGACGCCCGCCGCCGTCACCCGCCGCCATTACCCGAGGTCCTCACCCGCCTCGTTGTCGGCGGGCGGCACGCTCGAGGACCGCGCGGACCGGGTCGGTGGAACCCGGGGCGCCCCGGCCCGCCCCGGCCGGGCCGGGGCGTACGATCACCTGAGGACGCCGCGCGGGGCGGCGGTGAGACGAGGTGGTGGACCGATGTGGCCCCGGGTGGACGGTATGCGTGCTCTGGAGCTGGGCACCCCGGGGGAGCTGCGGACCCGCCTGAACGCTCTCGTCCTCGCGGGGGCGAAAACCGCCACGACCGGTCTGCTCCAGGAGTACGCGCAGGAGACGGAGGGCCTGGAGTACGGGGGTGAGCGGCTGGCGCTGCTGGACGACCACGGCCGGCGCGTCGCCACCGTCGAGATCACCGGTGTCGAGGTCAAGCCCTTCGGCGAGGTGACCTGGGAGCACGCCGCCGCCGAGGGTGAGGGGGACGCCTCCCTCGAGGAGTGGCGCGAGGGCCACCGCCGGTTCTGGGAGCGCATCGGCACCCCGGTCACCGACCGCACCCCCGTGGCCTGCCTGGCCTTCCGGCTCGTGGGGTAGAGCCGACGGGCCCGGCACGCGATCGGGAGATCGACTTTCGCAACCGCGCCGGGTGAGCGACCCTGGAACAGGACGTCCGAGGGTGAAGGGCCGCATGAGGGCGGGCCCGGCCGCCGCGGGGTTCCCGCCGGGCGTCCGCGGCGGTGCGGGCGCCCGTGCCGAGACCCTCGCCCGCGGAGCCGAAGCGGCTCACCGGCCTCGCAGACGTGCGGCCCGGGCGGAGCGGAGGCGAGAGAGGAGCTGCGATGCGACGCGGCGGACCTTCGGTGCTGGGAATCGTGCTGGCCGGCGGGGCGGGCAAGCGGCTGATGCCGCTCACGGCCGACCGGGCCAAGCCCGCGGTCGTCTTCGGCGGGACGTACCGCCTGGTCGACTTCGTGCTGTCCAACCTGGTCAACGGCGACATCCTGCGGATCTGCGTCCTGACCCAGTACAAGTCGCACTCGCTGGACCGGCACATCACCACCACCTGGCGGATGTCGAGCCTGCTGGGCAACTACGTCACGCCCGTGCCCGCCCAGCAACGTCTCGGCCCTCACTGGTACCTGGGCAGCGCCGACGCCATCCTCCAGTCGCTGAACCTGGTCCAGGACGAGCGCCCCGACCACATCGCGGTCTTCGGCGCCGACCACGTCTACCGCATGGACCCGCGGCAGATGCTGCGGCAGCACATCGACGGCGGCGCCGGGGTCACCGTCGCCGGCATCCGGGTGCCGCGCGCGGAGTCCTCCGCCTTCGGCGTCATCAAACCCGGCCCGGACGGCCGGACGATCGAGAGCTTCCTGGAGAAGCCCACCGATCCGCCGGGCCTGGAGGACGACCCCGACTCCGTCCTCGCCTCCATGGGCAACTACGTCTTCACCACCAGGGCACTGGTGGAGTCCCTCTTCAAGGACGCCGAGGACGAGAACTCCGCGCACGACATGGGCGGCTCCATCCTGCCCATCCTCACCGGGAGCGGCGAGGCGCAGCTGTACGACTTCAACACCAACCACGTGCCCGGCGAGACCGCCCGCGACCAGGGGTACTGGCGCGACGTGGGCACCCTCGACGCGTACTACGACGCCCACATGGACCTGATCGCCGAGCGCCCGGCCTTCAACCTGTACAACCGCGACTGGCCGGTCTACACCCACTCCTCCCAGCTCTCGCCCGCCCGCTTCAACGCCGGGGGCATCGCGGGGGAGTCCATCGTCAGCGCGGGCTGCCTGATCCGCGGCCAGGTGACCCGCTCGGTCCTCTCGCCGGGTGTGGTGGTCGAGGACGGAGCGGTCGTGCAGGACTGCGTCCTCCACGACAACGTGCGCGTGGGGCGCGGTGCGATCGTCAGGGGCGCGATCCTGGACAAGCACATAGAGGTGCCGCCCGGCGCCGCGGTCGGGGTCGACGAGCGAAGCGACCGGGAGCTGTACTCCGTCTCGGAGAACGGCGTGGTGGCCCTGGGCAAGGGGCAGCGCGTTCTGTGAGAGGCGCGCCGCCCCGGCCCCGGGCGCGAACCCGCCCGGGGCCGGGGCGGTGACGGTCAGGCTGTGGTGCCGGTGACCGAGCTCCCGGACCTGGTGACGTGGTAGGTCACCTTCACCCCGCTCCAGTAGTGGAAGGTGAGCGTCACACGGGCGCCGTCCCTGACCTCGGCGAAGAAGTCGGACGTCAGGATGGTGGCGCCGCCCGCGTAGTCGGGTGCGAACGCGCGGTCGAACTCCTTGTAGGGCGTCCAGCCGTGGGGGCCGGCGTTGGTGCCGTCGGCGTATCTGGCCTCCATCGTGGCGAGCCTGTCGCCGCGGAAGTCGGTGGGAACGGCGAAGGAGTCCGTCGTGCCGGCCGCGTCGCGCAGGACGGGCGTGTCGTGGGTGATCAGGTCGATCCTCCAGGGCACGCCGCGGGAGAACCGCGCGTGCAGCACAGCGTTGGTGCCGTAGGCCCGGGAACCGCTCAGCCGGGTGAGCGCGGCGGCGGTGATGGTGAGGCGGTCGCCCCGGACGGTGTAGTCCCTGCCGCGCACCAGATCGGCGGAGCCGTGGCGCAGTCCGGCGAAGGAGGTGCCGTTGAGGTTCAGGGTGAGCGTCTTGTCGGTGACGGCCTCGCCGCGGGCGCTGAAGACCTGGTCCGAGGAGGCCGTGCCCGACCGGGTCCTCCAGCTGGACCTGATCTGGGCGAACAGCTCCGGGTCGTTCCAGCGGAAGTCGGTGCGCCGGAAGTGCTGGCCGTTGTCCCACAGCATCGTGGTGATGTTCCTGACGCGGGCGTGGTACCCGAGGTATTCGAAGAACTTCAGCTTCTCGCCCTGCTGGATGGTGCCGGTGTGCCGGTCGAAGCCCAGCAGGCCGTACTCGCCGAGGATCACCGGGACGCCCCGGGCCACGAAGGTGTCGTGGACGCGGTCGAACGCATCGGTCAGGTCCTTCTGCGCGGTGGCGTCGAAGCGCGTGCCGCCCGCCACGTTCACGCTGAAGGGCCAGTAACCGTAGTAGTGCACGGTCGCGGCGACGCGGGGGTCGTCGAGGGCGTCGATGGTGTCGGCCAGTTCGTCCACCCTTGCCTGCTCGGCCGAGGTGTGCAGGGTCGGCAGGACGAGCAGGCGGTCGGCGTTGCCGCCGCCGGACTGGCGCACGATGCGGTGGAACGAGGTGTTGAGCTGGTCCAGCAGCTCCGCGTTCCGGGCGTCGTCCTGGCCGCCGTTGAACTGCGGTTCGTTGACGCTTTCGAACACCAGCCTGGACGGGTGGTCCCGGAAGGTGTCGGCCAGCTGCTCCCAGATGGCGTTGTAGCGGGCGAGCACGCCGGCGCGGTCGGCCGGCATGTCCGCGATCCACTGCCAGGAGTCGTGATGAATGTTGATCATGACATGGAATCCGTCGGCCAGCGCCCAGTCGACGACCTCCTCGACGCGGTCGAGGTATTCCGCCTCAAGGGCGTGGTCCGGCGCCGGGCCCTGATGCCGGCTCCATGTCACGGGAATTCGAATGCTGTTGAACCCCTGAGCCCTGACATTGTCGAGCAGTGTCTCGGTGATACGGGGATTTCCCCATGACGTCTCGTCGTCGCCGGTGGCATCGAGGGAGTTTCCGAGATTCCAGCCGGGCTGCATCGCGGCGACCTGGGACATCGCCGCGCTCGGGGCGCGCTTTCCGTGGCCGGTGGCGGACGCCGCCCGGGCGTCGCCGGTGGCCAGCACGCTCAGCCCGGCGAGCAGCGTGACCATGCCGCTCGCCAGCAGGCCGGCCCACCGGCCGGTCCTCCCCGATCTGTCGAGTAAACCGGACATCGCACTCCTTGCGTTCACATGGCGGGGTGGCGGGAAAAGAGGGCCGAGTGCGGTCGCTTTCACCCGCAGCGGCCCGCGGGAATACCGCTTGGTCGTTGATGCTGGCAGCGGCGGATCAACGGCGCAAGGGCCGGTGTGCGGGGCCGGAGAAAAATCCCTCCAGCAATATGGACTTCCGGGCAGGAATCCAGACGTTCGACCACCGGTGTTCGACACGTGGTGAATCATCGAATGGAATTCGACGGCCGGGGCGGGAAGGCGGCCCCGGCCGGAACCGCGCCCCGGCGCGAACACCGGAAGCCTCCGGCGGAGCGGGACACGCCGGTCACACCGGCCCCCGGCGCCCGGAGCGGGCCGGCTGCACACCGCCGCCCGGCGGAAATGGGGCCTGCCCCCGATATCCGGGGGCGGGTTCTCCGGTCAGGATCGGGGGCAACGGCCGGCGGCACGCCGCGGCAGCGCCGTACCGGCATCTGCCCGACGCAGGCCGGGTTCCGTTTCCCGTGTGCCCCGCGGGGGGTGTGGAAGGTGAGGTCGTGAACCACCAGGTCGCCGGCAGTGGTGCGGTTCTGTCCACAAGCCGGGGGACGCAACGGTGAGCGGCTCCGGATCCACGATGCTCTCCGCCCACCGCTTCCCCGCCTGGCCGGTGTGCCGAAGATGCCCGGGAATCGCCATCGACCTGGGCAGCGCCCGTACCCGGGCCTGGCCGCAGGGCCGCCGCAGCGTCATCGACGCGCCCACCGTCACCTTCCCGGGCAGGGGGCCGGCCCATCCCGTCCAGCGGGGCACCATCGTCGACGCCGACGGCACCGGCCGGCTGCTGGAGCGCCTGCTGGGCGGCCGCACCCCCCGCCCGGCCCGCCCGGTGGTCGCCATCACCACCCCGGTCCTCAGCGACCGGCGCCACCACGCCGCCGCGGTCGAGGCACTGGAAGTGCTGCGGCCCCGCACGGTGCTGTCCGTCGAGAGCGTCAGGGCCATCGCACTGGGGGTGCGCGCGGATCTGTCCCGTCCGCTGCTGGTGATGGACGTCGGAGCGCACATCACCGAGGTGGCCCTGCTGGTCGACGGTGTCGTGAGCGCCGCGCGCAGGACCGCCCTGGGCACCAGCGACCTCGATGCGACCCCCTCGCGAGAGCTTGCGGCCCAGACCGTCGCGATGGTCACCGGCATGCTGCACGGCAGCCGCGTGCCGCACCTCGCCGACGCGCTGGAACGCGGCCCGCTGGTGGGCGGCGGGGGCGCCCTGCGGCCGGAGGTGACCTACCAGCTCTCCGTGCGGCTCAACACCTGTGTACGACCCGCTCCCCAGCCACACATCGCGGCACTGCGCGGAGCCGCCGAGGCACTGCGTTCCACCCACTCGCACCACCGCTGAAAGGGGCCGGAGGGGGACAGCCCTCCGGGAACGGGCCGGGCCCGGCACCCCCGGAGCGGGGACGCCGGGCCCGCGGGGGCGCGCCGGGGTCAGGCGGGGCGGATGTTCTCCGCCTGCGGGCCCTTCTGGCCCTGGGTGACGTCGAACTCGACCTTCTGGCCCTCGTGCAGCTCGCGGTAGCCCTGGGCCGCGATGTTGGAGTAGTGGGCGAAGACGTCGGGGCCGCCGCCCTCCTGCTCGATGAAGCCGAAGCCCTTCTCACTGTTGAACCATTTCACGGTGCCCTTGGCCATGACCGTCTCCTTCTCCTTGAGGGGACCGGACCCGCCTTGCGGGCCCGGGAGGTGATCGCCCTGGTCCGGAGGTGAGCTGAACAGCGAGAACGCCCGTGATCGTGACCACGGGCGAACGAGACTTCGGAACCACGACTGCTGTTCTCGACGCTACACCGCACGGTCGGCGGCCGCTACCGACGCGGCCGGGCGTGTCCCGACGGGCCGTACGGGCCGGCCGGCCGAACCGGCGGGAGCCGCCCCTCGCCGGGGCTGCCTTCCGTGGCTGCCGCGCTTCCGGCCGCCGTCGCCGCACCCCGCTGAGGGCGGTACCGGGTGAGTGATCAAAATAGAGGGTGCTTAACATATGAGCACCGCCTAGCTCGAAAGATGAACCTGTGACTACCACCGTGGACTCGTTCACCAACTGGAAGAACCGCGAGGAGATCGCGGAGTCGATGATCCCGATCATCGGGAAGCTGCACCGGGAGCGGGATGTCACGATCCTGCTCCACAGCCGCTCCCTGGTGAACAAGTCGGTGGTCAGCATCCTCAAGACCCACCGGTTCGCCCGGCAGATCGCCGGCGAGGAGCTCTCCGTCACCGAGACGCTGCCGTTCCTGCGCGCTCTCACCACGCTCGACCTCGGCCCCTCCCAGATCGACATCGGCATGCTCGCCGCGACCTACAGGGCCGACGGCCGAGGGCTGTCGGTGGAGGAGTTCACAGCCGAGGCCGTCGCCGGCGCCACGGGCGAGAACAAGATCAAGTGCCGCGAGCCGCGCGATGTGGTCCTCTACGGCTTCGGCCGCATCGGCCGCCTCCTCGCCCGTCTGCTCATCGAGAAGACCGGTTCCGGAAACGGCCTGCGGCTGCGCGCCATCGTCGTCCGCAAGGCCGCCGGCCAGGATCTGGTCAAGCGGGCCTCCCTGCTGCGCCGCGACTCCATCCACGGCCAGTTCCAGGGCACGATCACCGTCGACGAGGCGAACAACAAGATCATCGCCAACGGCAACGAGATCCAGGTCATCTACTCCGACGACCCGACGGCGGTGGACTACACCGCGTACGGCATCAAGAACGCCATCCTCATAGACAACACGGGCAGGTGGCGCGACCGGGAGGGCCTGTCCAAGCACCTGCGCCCCGGCGTCGACAAGGTCGTCCTGACCGCTCCGGGCAAGGGCGACGTCCCCAACATCGTCCACGGCGTCAACCACGAGACGATCAAGCCGGACGAGCGGATCCTGTCCTGCGCGTCCTGCACCACCAACGCGATCGTGCCGCCGCTGAAGGCGATGGCCGACGAGTACGGCGTCCTGCGCGGCCACGTCGAGACCGTCCACTCGTTCACCAACGACCAGAACCTGCTGGACAACTACCACAAGTCCGACCGCCGCGGCCGCTCGGCGCCGCTCAACATGGTCATCACCGAGACTGGTGCCGCCTCCGCCGTCGCCAAGGCGCTGCCCGACCTCGATGCGAAGATCACCGGCAGCTCGATCCGCGTCCCCGTGCCGGACGTCTCGATCGCGATCCTCAACCTGCAGCTCGCCCGCGAGACCACCCGTGAGGAGGTCCTCGACTACCTCCGCAACGTGTCGCTGACCTCGCCGCTCAAGCGCCAGATCGACTTCATCAGCGCCCCCGACGCGGTCTCCAGCGACTTCATCGGCTCGCGCAACGCCTCGATCGTCGACGCCGGCGCCACCAAGGTCGAGGGCGACAACGCGATCCTCTACCTGTGGTACGACAACGAGTTCGGCTACTCCTGCCAGGTCGTCCGCGTCGTGCAGCACGTCTCCGGGGTCGAGTACCCCACCTACCCCGCCCCGGCGGTCTGACCCCGGCGGTCCGGCCTCTGCGCCCCGCCCGCCCGCCCGCCGGCCCGGTGGCCCGGCGGGCGGGGCGCTTCGCACGGCGCCCGCCGGGCCGGACCCTCAGCCGTCCGCGGCGGCGGCCAGCCGCAGGTGGGGGCGGGCCTCCTCGTCGCGGCCCCGACGCTCCAGGGTGCGTCCGTACAGCATCCGTGCGTACATATCGCCCGGGAACTCCTCCACCAGCGACTCCAGGACGGCCCCGGCCCGGTTCAGCTGGGCGGAGGCGAAGTAGGCCCGGGCGGCCAGCAGCCGGACCCCGCGGTCCTCGCCGAACTCCTCCAGCAGCGGACGCAGCATCACCAGGGCTCCCAGCGGGTCGCGCTGGTCCATGAGCGACTCGGCCCACCGCATCCGCTCGGCCTCGGCGGGGACGGAGCGCTCGGGCGGGCCGTCGCGCAGGAAGTCCGCGATCGCTTCCGGCGGCTGTGCGCCCGCCAGCGCCCGGCCGCCGACGACGAGGGTGGGTGAGGTGCGCACCCCCCGGGCCCTGCCCTGGAGCAGCAGTTCGCGTACGAGGCCCTCGCCCGCCTCGCCCTCCAGCAGCCTCGCGCCGAGGGGGAAGCCGGCCGCCGCGGCCACTTCGCCGAGGACCGCCCGGTCGCCGATGTCCAGGCCCTCGACGAAGTTCGCTCGCATCACGCCCTCGGCCACGGCGTCCTGCACGGACGGGCCGCCGTGCTCGTGGGCCAGGGCGATCAGCCGGTGGGCGTCGTGGCTGCTGACACGCCACTTGGAGCCCCAGGGCGGCCCCAGGCCCTCGCGGGCGGCCACCTGGGGGATCCGCGCCCGGTTCCGCTCCGGGGTCAGCCCCGGCGCGCAGGCGCGCAGCGCCTCGTCCATGAGGGGGTCGCGCAGCGCCTCCTCCAGCGGAACGGCCCGGGCCGGAGCGGTCGGGTCGATCCGGAAGGGCCGCCAGACGACCTCCGCGTCGCTTCTGTCCGCCAGCGCCCGCTCCAGACGCCGCTTGCCGATGTACGCCCACGCGCAGACGACGTCTGCCCAGATCTCGATTCGCATGCCGCAAGGCTAGCCAACGGAAGTCATCTAAGCAACGAGTGTTGTTTAGATGGTTCCGGCCGTCCGGAACCGCCGCCCGGTGACCGGGTCCTGTGCGCGGGCCCGGTCACCGGGCGACACAAGTCGCTTAAGCGCCGCTTGTCGCTCGATCGATATGCTGGCGGGCATGCCGAAGCAGAGGACCCTCCCCGCCGACCGTGTGGACCCTCGTGTACTGCGGACCCGTGCTCTGCTGCGGGAGGCGGCGCTGGCGATCGCCGCGGAACGGGACGTCGAGTCCATGACCATCGCCGACATCGCGGAACGCGCCACGGTCAACCGCGCGACCGTCTACCAGCACTACCGTGACCGGGACGCCCTGCTTCTGGACGCCATGGAGGAGGAGGTCGGCCGGCTCGCCCGCGCGGCCGCCCGGTGCCCGCTCACACACCCGGCGCAGTGCGCCCCGGGCGAACTGGCGGACCTGTTCCGCCATGTGGGGGCGAACGCGACCCTGTACCGGCGGATGCTCGGCCCCGGGGGGTCCGCGCGCTTCGTCAACCGGCTCAGAGAACTGCTGGCCGGGGAGGTGGCGGCCCAGCTGAAGGCGGCCGGTGGCGGGGACGGGGGCGCGGCCGCTCCGCTCATGGAGCTGCGCGCCCATTACCTGGCCGGGGCGTTCGTCGGGGTGTTCACCCGGTGGGTCGCCATGCCCGGCAGGCCCACCGCCGAACAGGCCGCCGAGGAGGTGTGGGGGCTCCTGCGAGGGACGTCCCCCGGGGCCGCGGACCTGCCGTAGGCGCCCCTCGGCGGTGACACCGCCGGGGGCGTCCGGCGACCGGTCACTCCGAAGCGGTGACGGACGAGTCGGACAGGCCGGCGGCGGCCATCTCCTCCCCGGTGAGGGGAGGCCCGCCGAGTTTCGGGCGGCGGGGCCCGCGGAGCGCGGCGAGCAGAAGACGGGGAGCGGAGAGGGCGGATACCGGGCGCTCGAGGGAGGTGACGTCGGTGACGCGGTGGGCGACCCAGCCGTTGCCGGTCGCGGTGTGGAGCAGCCGGCTGACATAGGCGGACGCGACCCTGTCCCGGAGGGCGGGGCCGTGTTCGGTGGCTCCGGGGGAGAAGACGTCCTGGCCGACGGCCAGGTCCCATGCCGAGGAGGCCGGGCGTGCTGCGGCTTTCTGAATGCGGCGGGCCAGGCCGGGCTTCCAGCCGTGGTGTGTGACCGTGTCGCGCAGGGCGACCGCGCTCTGAGCGGCGACCGACATGCCGTGCCCGTAGACCGGGTTGTAGGCGGCCAGTGCGTCGCCGAGGACCGCGAACCCCTCGGGCAGGTGCCGGTCCCGCTCGTAGTAGATGCGCCGATTGGCGGTGCTGCGGGTGATGACCACATCGGACAGGGGCGTTGCGCCGGCTATCAGATGGCCGACGACAGGGTGACGCAGCCCCAGAGCGAACGGGACGAAGTCCTCCGCGTTGCCGGTGGGCTCGCCTCCTCGCGTGCCGGAGAGCGTCACCAGCCACCTTCCCCGCTCGATGGGGACGAGCGCGCCGGCCTGCCCCGGCCCGTCGCTGCGTGGATCAGCCTGGATGCTGAGCACCGGGAAACCGTTTCGGGCGGGTGCGGGAGCCTGGTAGAGGCGGCTGGCGTAGACGACGCCGGGGTCGATGGTGCGCTGGGCCGGGGCGGACAGGCCGAGGCCGGCCAGCCAGGTGGGGGCACGGGAGCCGCGGCCGGTGGCGTCGACGACCAGGTCGGCGGTGAGCCGCTCCTCGCTGCCGTCGGCCCGGCGGATGCGGACACCGGTGACCGTGCGCCGGTCGCCGACCAGGGCGAGGGCGTCGGTGTTCTCCTCGACGGTGATGCGGGGGTGGGGCAGGATCCGCTGCCGGACGACGGAGTCCAGCAGGGGGCGACTGCACAAGATCATGTAGTGCGACTCCTCCCAGCGGGGGAACCAGCCCCTTGGACTGAGAGCCACCATGTCGCGGGGAATCGGCACCCGGTGGGCGCCGTGCGCCCGCAGGGCGTCGACGGCTCCCGGCGTCAGGTCCTCGATCGCGCGGGCACCACCGGACCACAACAGGTGAACGTGCCGCCCCTGGGGCAGGCCTTTGCGGTGCTCGGGCCCTGCGGGCAGGGTGTCGCGCTCGATGACGGTGACACGGGCGTGGTCGGCCAGGGCGCGGGCCGCGAGGAGTCCGGTCAGGCCGCCGCCGCAGACGATCGCGGATCTCACCGGGTCAGAGGCTGTGCTCATGAGGCGGTGTACTTCCTGTGCCGACCGCGCACCGGCGGCGGATCGTTTCGATGGTCCCGGGCCGACACAGGGTGTCGGCGATCTCGTAGAGGTGGTTGAGGATTACCGAGGGGTCCAGGGGGGTGCGCTGGGGCGGGGAGTCCGCCCGAGCGGTGAAGGCTGAGACGAGGACCACCGCGCCTGCGATGCGGTCCGGGTCCTGACCCGAGGTGTCGTGGCGGGCGGCTTCCTCACGTGCTCTGGCCCAGAGGCCTTGGTCCAGGTGCGGTGCGGCTCTCATGATGCTGTCGCGGACGGTGGTGTCGCGGTGGGCCAGGGCGAGGTAGACGTCGGCCCGGTCAGGGACGGCGGAGCCGACCAGGGCGCCGGTCTCCTCCAGCAGCCGGTACAGGGGCTTCAGCCGGCGGTATGCGGCCCTGGCCTCCCGCCGTGCCCGGATGCCCTCGCCCACGTGAGGGACGAGGAAGCCGAAGCTGCCGATGACGGCGCTGACGGCCCCGGCCAGTGGAGCCGCCTTGGTGCTGAGCCAGTCCAGGTCGTGGCCGGTCCAGCGCGCCACGACCGCGGTGAGCTTGAGTCCGTCGAAGGCGAGGTTGGCCGCATAGGCGAGGGCGAGCAGGGCCAGCCCGGCCATCAGCCAGCCCTTCACCTCGTACTTGCCGGAGATCAGCCAGTTCCACAGCAGGACGGAGGTCACCAGGCAGGCGACGGCGTGGGCCACCAGATAGAGCAGGATCAGCTCACGCGCGTACGGGGTGGTGGCGTAATAGGTGTCGAAGTCACGGACTCGCTCGACGTCGACGTCCGCGAGCACGAACAGCGTCCACACCGCGATGACGACCGCCGCGTAGGGGAGGGTCATCCATCGCAGGGCGCGCCGGGCCTGCTCCATGCCGCGCTGCCACGCGAGGACCAACACCAGGCAGTAGAAGCTGAAGACGGTCAGGAGGGTGTAGACCCACGGCGCGGCCATGTTCGTGACACCGGTGACGTCGTTGACCCAGATGATCATTCCCGGTGCCGCGAACGTGCACACGCCTATGGCCATCAGCAGCACACCGCCGACTGCCCGCAGCAGCGGATTGGCCCAGAACCGTACCCGCGTCAGAACCTTCGCGCCCAGGGCGACGACGAGAGCTGCCGCCGACCACCGGTAGTCGAGGTAGTCGGTGAAGGAGTCCATCTCACCGCGGCCCGAGGGAGGTGTGCAGACGGCCCAGCAGTTCACCGGTCGGGCCGGGCTCCTGGGTGGTGTCATCGACCCAGGGCAGGAGAAGCCCCCCCAGCGTTATGCCGAAGGCCTCGGCGGCCTCCTCACACGGGTCCTGGGCGTGGGCGCGTGCGGAGGCATGCAGCACTGCCGGCACGTTGCGCAGGGCGCTCTCCAGGTCGCCGCCCCCCAGGAGCCGGGCTGCTGCCGTGGCACCCCCCATCTGGTGATGGGGTCCGCCGTCCTCCAGCAGATGCCCCAGCTCATGACCGGTGATGACCACCGACTGCACTCCGGTGGCCCGGCTGTCCACGAGAATCGTGTCGTGGTCATCGTGGACGATCGCGAGCCCGGTGACGGACGCGGGAAACTCTACGAACATCAAGTTGACGGGCCGCCTGCGCATCCGGCTCACCGAGTGGCACAACGCCTCGCACAACTGCCTGGAGGGCACCGGCCCGCTGAGCTGGCCGGTGACCGAGGCCGCGAGCTTCCTCACCGCCCGCCGCGCCTTGAGTTTCCTGGTCACGGGTTCTCCCTCTGCTCCTGGCCGAGCGCAAGCTGGACGATGGCGGCGATGCGGGTCTTCGCCTCCGGCGTGAAGTGAGTGTTGTGGCGGGTGTATACGTCCTCGATGCCGACACGTTCCATCAGTGAGACCAACGGGTCGGGTTCCTCCAGCCCGGCGACGACCGGCTCCAGTTCCCGGGCCAGGGCGTCCGGAGCGGCGTCGGTGAAGAACGTCAGCGGCACCCCGAAGTAGTCGGCCAGCGCGGCGAGATGCGGCACATTGGGGCACTTCCCGCCCTGGAGGAGGCTGCGGGCCCAGGCGCCGGTCACCCCCAGGCGGGCCGCCACCTCGCCGACGATGTCGGCCGGCCTCCTCACGCTCTCCTTCAGGAGCCGCTCGTACAGGAAGTTCACCCGCCGGGGAGCGGTCTCGCCCACCTTGCGCTCCCGCACCCTTCCGCCCCTCAGCAGGGTGCGGATCTCCCTGGTGCCGAGGCCGGTGGCGGCCGACAGCTCACCGAGGTCCAGGAGGTCGTCGCGGGCGAGTCCTCTGCTCTCCGACAGCGCGTCCGGGCGCTCCAGAACCTCGTTCAAGGGGTTGTGAGAGGCCGCGGTCACCATGCCCTCCGAACGGTCGTCACCCGATGGTAGTCCGAGACTACGGCCCGTGCCGCGGCCAGGGCCATTTCCGGCAACGATCGTTGCCGGACGGAGAACTGACGTTGGCGTCCGCGCCACCGCCCCCGAAGGCGGTGGCGCGGACACCTCGTCGGACCGGGGAGTGAGCCGGCCGCCCCCCCGGGGCGGCCGGCGGCGGGCTGTACCGCTATCCGGCGTAGGTCTCGAACTCGGCGACCCTCGGGGTGCCGGACGAGCTGGTGATCTCGAACGTGATCTTGCGCAGCGAGGTCTGCGGGAAGGCGATGACGCCCGCCCCGCTGCCCGAGGTCAGGACGGCGCCGGTGTCGTGGTTGACGACCCGCCAGGAACCGATGTTGCCCTCGGAGCCCGCGGCCTCCCTGATGTTGATCTTGGAGACAGTGGTGGCGGAGCCCCACTTGATCGAGACCGATCCGGTCGAGCCGGTGGGCGACCAGTAGGTGCTCATGTCACCGTCGCGCACGTTGCCGTAGCTCGTTCCGCTCGCCTTGCCGGAACCGTCGGAGCCGGCCCCGATGCTGAGGTTGGTTCCGCCGGGCTGGGTCGGCGTGGGTGTGGGGTCGGTCGGCGTCGGTCCGGGGTCGGTCGGGGTCGGGTCGGGCGTCTGCGGCGAGCAGCTGCCGTCCGACACCTTCAGGCCCTTGCCCGCCCCCGCCGTCTGGCTCACGATGCCCGGCACGCAGCCGGCGCCGTCGAGACTGTAGGAGTAGGGGATGCTGACGGTGGTGTTGGACTGCGGGTTCGGCCCGGCCGGGTTGTTGTCGCCGCTGCGGCTGGACCAGGTCACGTTGTCGAATATGTTACCGCCGACCTGCCAGTAGCCGGCCTCGTCGGTGTAGAAGGTGCCCAGGACGTCCTTGGAGTCCTCGAAGTAGTTGTTGTCCACCTTGGCGCGGGCTCCGGCACGGGAGTTGATGCCGGACTCGTGGATGTCCACGTAGTGGTTGTTGTAGATGTGGGCTATGCCGCCGCGCAGCAGGGGGAGGCGGGAGTCGATGTTCTCGTACAGGTTGTGGTGGTAGGTGATGAAGCCGTTGGAGCGGTCGCTCTCACTGGAGCCGACCAGGCCGCCGCGGCCGGAGTTGCGCAGGATGCTGTAGGACAGGGTCACGTACTTGGTGTCGTTCTTCATGTCGAAGAGGCCGTCGAACCCCGCCGACTCCCCGCCCGAGGCCTCCAGGGTGACGTGGTCGACCCAGACGTTGCGGACGCCGCTCTCCATGCCGATGGCGTCGCCGCCGTTGGACGTGGGCGAGCCCGACTTCTTGACGTTCTTGACCGTCACGTTCTGGATGATGATGTTGCTGGCCTCGCGGATGTGGATGCCCAGCTGGTCGAAGACGGCTCCACCGCCGACCCCGACGATCGTGACGTTGCTGATCTGCTTGAGCTCGATCTTGTCGGCGGCGGTGTTGCAGCTGTCGCCCGACACCTTGCTGGTGTTGCCGTGGTTGATGGTGCCCTCGACCTGGATGGTGATCGGGGTGCTGCTGCTGGCCCGGCCGCACAGGGCCTGGTGGATCGCGGTACCCGTGGTGGCCCGGACGGTCTGCCCGCCCGCGCCGCCGGTGGTACCGCCGTTCTGGGTCGCGTAGCCGGTGGGGCCGCCGGGCGCCGCCGACGCCGCGGGCATCGTCAGGACCACGCCGGTCGCGGTCGCGAGCGCCATCGTGGCCAGCCCCGCGTAGAGCCGCAGTGCGACTGCTCGTCTCATCTCGTCTCCCATTTCCTCTTCGGGCGCTGAAAGGTGTCACTTAATGTCGTGGGCATGACACTCCACTGTCCGTGTCGCCGGTCGGCCGCCGGACGGGCCGGTGGCAGACCTCGGGGGTGGATCCTCTCCTCGGTGTGTGTGGGGGTGCGCGGAGGGCCCGAGGCCTTTGCGGCCGCGCTCCCGGTCGCTCCGCCGGACGGCGTCCAAGGTGCGGCCCTCCGCGAGGTGGCCGCCCGGCCCGGTGGTGTGGCCTGCCGTTCGTTACGGGAGGCTGTCGCCGTCAAAGCCGCCGCGGACGGCGCGATGCGTCTTCGTCGAGGCGTATGCCCTTTCGCTTCGTGGCGCGTCGACATCCCGGGTGAAGCCTCCCTGGCGGAACGGCGGCGACTTGCGCGCGAGGTCGCGGCAGGTGCCGTGGCGACCGCCTCCGGCGGAACGAAACCCGTAGGCGGGGAAAGCGCTTTCTTTCGGTGAGGATAGGGTGGCGCCCGATGGAATGGCAAGGCTCCGGAAGGTTGCGGAGTACACCCTTCCGTCCCATCCGGCGACCGTCGCCCGCGGCCACCGCCGAAGGCCGGGCCGGTTCCCCGTGCGCGGCGGACTCCGCGGACGCCGGTGCGGCGTCAGGCGTGCCGGCCACCTCGGGCGGCACGGGCATTCAGCGGGCGTGGCCGTACGCCGGACTCACGGCCCGGCCCGGTTCGCGACCGGGATCCGCCCTGCCTCCGTGGGTGTGCGACGCCGCTTGGAGGGTTTTCCCGAGGCGTGAGCCGCGTCTCACCCGGGCGGCCCGAACTTGCCTATGCAACGAGTTGCATACCAGGATCACGGTATGGCGCTCGAACACGCGATCCTCGTCTCCCTGCTGGAGAAGCCGGGCTCCGGCTATGAGCTGGCACGGCGGTTCGAGCGGTCCATCGGGTACTTCTGGACCGCCACCCACCAGCAGATCTACCGCGTCCTCAAGCGCATGGAGGCCGACGGCTGGATCGATGCGCGCGACGTGCCGCAGCGGGGCCGGCCGGACAAGAAGGAGTACTCGGTCTCGGCCGCGGGCCTGTCCGCCCTGACCGGCTGGCTCGACGAGCCGGTCCAGCCGGAGAGCGTCCGGCACGAACTCGCCGTGAAGGTCCGCGGAGCAGCCTTCGGCGACCCGGCCGCCCTGATCGGTGAGGTCGAACGGCACCAGCGGATGCACCGGGGCCGGCTCGCGCACTACCTGGCGGGTCAGCGGCGGGACTTCGGCGGGAACGCCACCGCCGAAGACTCCGCCGTCGAGGTCTCCGGCGCCGAAGACCTCGACGCCGGGCGGGAGCTCCAGCACGCGGTCCTCAGGGGAGGCATCGCCTACGAGCGGATGATGATCGCCTGGCTCGACGACGTACTCGCCACCCTCCACCGGCTCTCCCCCCGCCGGCGCCCCGGCCCGTCCGGCGGACAGCCCGCCCAGGCCGGCCCCGTCTCCGATCCAGCACCCTGAACCCCGAACCGGAAAGAGCACCCATGGCCGACCCGCTGCTGTTCAACCCCCGCGCCTACGACCCGGAGCACTTCGACCCCGAGACCCGCAGGCTGCTGCGCGCCACCGTCGACTGGTTCGAGACCCGGGGAAAGCGCAGGCTGATCGAGGACTACCGCAGCCGAGCCTGGCCGGCGGACTTCCTCTCGTTCGCCGCCGGGGAGGGGCTGTTCGCGACCTTCCTCACCCCCGCCTCCGAGAGCGGCGGCCGGCAGGAGGCGCGCTGGGACACCGCGCGGATCGCCGCGCTCAACGAGATCCTCGGTTTCTACGGCCTCGACTACTGGTACACCTGGCAGGTCACCATCCTCGGCCTCGGGCCGGTCTGGCAGAGCGGCAACGCCGAGGCCCGCGCCCGTGCCGCCGCACTGCTCTCGCAGGGCGAGGTGTTCGCGTTCGGCCTGTCGGAGAAGGCCCACGGCGCCGACATCTACTCCACCGACATGCTGCTCGAGCCGGACGGTGAGGGCGGTTTCCGGGCGAACGGCTCCAAGTACTACATCGGCAACGGGAACGCCGCCGGCCTCGTCTCCGTCTTCGGCCGCCGTACCGACGCCGAGGGCGCGGACGCCTACGTCTTCTTCGCGGCCGACAGCCGCCACCCGGCCTACCGCCTGGTGAGGAACGTCGTCGACTCCTCGAAGTACGTCAGCGAGTTCCGTCTCGAGGACTACCCGGTCGGTCCGCGGGACGTCCTGTACACCGGGCGGGCCGCCTTCGACGCCGCGCTCAACACCGTCAACGTCGGCAAGTTCAACCTCTGCACCGCCTCGGTCGGCATCTGCGAGCACGCGATGTACGAGGCGGTCACCCACGCCCGCAACCGGATCCTCTACGGCCGTCCCGTCACCGACTTCCCGCACGTACGGCGGGCGCTGACGGACGCGTACGTCCGCCTGGCCGGAATGAGGCTGTTCAGCGACCGCGCCACCGACTACTTCCGCTCCGCGGGCCCCGACGACCGCCGCTACCTGCTCTTCAACCCGATGACGAAGATGAAGGTGACCACCGAGGGCGAGAAGGTCATCGACCTGATGTGGGACGTCATCGCGGCCAAGGGCTTCGAGAAGGACACCTACTTCGCCCAGGCCGCCACCGAGATCCGGAGCCTGCCGAAGCTGGAGGGCACGGTCCACGTCAACCTCGCCCTGATCCTCAAGTTCATGCGCAACCACCTGCTGGACCCGGCCGGCTACGAGCCCGTGCCCACCCGCCTCGACGCCGCCGACGACGCCTTCCTCTTCCGGCAGGGACCGGCCCGCGGCCTGGGCTCCGTCCGCTTCCACGACTGGCGTCCCGCCTTCGACGCCTATGCCCACCTGCCCAACGTCGGCCGCTTCCGCGAGCAGGCGGACGCCCTGTGCGAGTTCGTCGCCACCGCCGCCCCCGACGAGGAGCAGAGCCGCGACCTCGACCTGCTCCTCGCGGTCGGCCAGTTGTTCGCCCTGGTCGTCCACGGCCAGCTGATCCTGGAGCAGGCGGGCCTGACGGGACTGGACGAGGACGTGCTCGACGAGATGTTCGCCGTGCTGGTCCGCGACTTCTCCGCGCACGCGGTCGAGCTGCACGGCAAGGACTCCGCGACGGCCCGGCAGCAGGACTGGGCACTGGGCGCGGTCCGGCGCCCCGTCGCCGACGGCACCCGGTCGGCGCACGTGTGGGAGCGGGTCGAGGCTCTCGCCGGGGCCTACGAGATGACCCCGTAAGCGGTACGGCACCGCGGACCCGGGAGCGGCCGGGCGGGTACGAAGGCCGCCCGGCTTCTCCCGGCCCCCTCATCCGTCCGTGGCGAGGAAGCCGAGCAGCTCGGCCAGGAGCAGGGCGGGCGCGTCCAGCGGGACGAGATGGCCCGCGCCGGGGATGAGACGCAGCCGGGCGCCGGGGACGAGGGAGGCCAGCTCATGGGCCTTCGCGACGGGGATCCAGGTGTCCTGCTCGCCCCAGCACACGGTGACGGGAACGGTGATCCGGGGATACAGCCCCTGGATCTCGTCGGTGAAGCGCTGGTCGGCCTGGGCGATCTGACGGTAGAACGCCGCCCGTCCGCTCTCGTCGGACCAGGGGGCCAGAAGAGCGTCGGCCACGCCGGGGCGCAGCCCTCTGTGGCTCGCCGAGGCGATGTACTCCCGCACCAGTGCGCGGTGCAGTGGCAGCGGGAGCTGTTCGAAGACCTCGGTGTTCTCCCCGACCAGCCGGAAGAAGGGGGAACCCCACGGCGCGAGCGCGACGGGATCGACCAGCGCCAGCCTGCGGTACCCGGCCCCGTGCAGCAGATGAGCGCGAAGGGAAACGCACCCGCCGAAGTCGTGTGCGATCACCGAGGGGCGGGACAGCCCCCAGTGTTCGAGGAGCCCGCCGAACACCTCACCCTGGGCAGCGAGCGAGACGTCCTGGCCGGAGAACTTCTCGGACGCGCCGTAGCCGGGTATGTCCCACACGAACACCCGGTGGTGCCGGGCCGCCAGCGCGAGGGCGGTCTCCCGCCAGACGAGGGAGGAGAACGGGGTGCCGTGCATCAGGACCACCGGATCTCCGTCCTCCGGTCCCAGGCAGTCCCAGCGGACGGTCCCGGACGGGCTGTCGTAGCTCCGGCGCAGCTGCCAGGTCTCCATGGCGGTCTTCCCTTCACGCACGTGTTCGGTCGCGGCGTGCGCTGTCGGGGACGGAGCCGTCCCGGGCGGCGCACGCTCCTCAGGTCACGACTGCCCGGCTCCGCGCGCAACCCTGTCCTCGGCGCCCCCGGTCTCTTCGGGCTCCCAGCGCAGCAGATCACCCGGCTGGCACTCGAGCACCTCGCAGAGCGCGGCGAGCGTGGTGAAGCGCACCGCCTTGGCCCGGCCGTTCTTGAGCACCGCCAGATTGGCGGGTGTGATCCCGACGCGGTTCGCCAGCTCGCCCACGGACATCTTCCGCCTGGCCAGCATCACGTCGATGTCGACGGTGATCGGCATCAGATCACCTCTTCCAGCTCGGCCCGCATCCGCGCCGCCTCCACATCGCGTGCCACGGCCTGGGCGAGCAGCATCCGCAGCACGAGCACGACGAGCGCCACCCCGAGGACCGCCAGACAGACCCCGCCCAGCAGGAGGACGACGCCCGGAGCCACGGCCTCACCCGGAGCGAGGAGCACCCCGAGCGCGAACACCAGGAGAGCGGCCGCGACGAAAGCGCCGATCACGGTGTGCACGTACCGGAAGGCGGCGTGGGAGAACACCGTCCCGCGCCGCACCATCGTCACCAGCCGCCACACACAGACCAGGACGACCTGCACCGTCACGACGCCCAGGACCGTGATCACGAGGAACGGAGTGCGCAGGTGGGCGAGTTCCGGGTCGAGCCCCTCCAGGTCGGCGGCCAGCAGCGGCACCATCACCGCCTGCACGAACACCGAACCGGCGAGCAGTACCGCGAGTACGGCACGCAGTGCGAGCACCGCCGACTTTCCCATCGCATCTCCTTCTGTCGAAAAACGATAGTAATCTATCGAGATTCGATAGAGTCGGCAAGCCGCTCTCCGCTGGAGCCCAACGCGTCCGCCTCAGCGGACCCGGTCGTAGACGAGGGACAGCGTGCCGTGCTCGCCCGCGGCCTGCCCGGCGAGCGCCCATCGCCCCGCGGGCAGGCCGTCGTCGAACAGGCGCGGCCCGCCGCCGAGAAAGACCGGGAAGACGGTGAGGGCCAGCCGGTCCACCTCGTCGGCGGCCGGCAGAGCCTTGATAACGCTCGCGCTGGAGAGCACCAGGATGTCTCCGCCCTCCGCGGCCCTGAGGTCCGCGACCACCTCGGCGGCGGGCCCGCCGACGACCACCGTCCGCTCCCACGGGGCTTCCGCGAGGGTGGAGGAGAGGACCACCTTGTCGGTTCCGACGAGCCACTTCGCGAAGGCATCGTCGCGCGGGTCGGCGCCCTCCACGCCGATGACGGTGGGCCAGAAACCGAGGAAACCCTCGGCGTTGACCCGCCCGAGCAGGGCCGTGGTCGCCGGCTCGTGGAGAGCGGTCAAGTGGTCGCGGGCGACGTCGGTGTGGGCGTAGGGCATCACCCAGCTCATGTCCAGCGGGTCGTCCGGCGCGGCGTAGCGGCCGTCGAGGGAGAGAGCCGTGTTGGCGACGACCCTGCGGCCGCCGTTCCGCTCGGTCACGTGGTGCTCCTCGTGTCGGTGCTGCCTGCGCTGTCGATGTCTTCGCCGCCGGTGCCGGCGGTTCCGTGTGGGTCCGCGGCGAGGGCCGCCGCGAGTTTGTCGAGGCTCTGCCCGAAACCGATCTCGACGCCCGCGACGAAATCGGCGGATTCGACGGTGCTGTCGGTGATGCGGTAGTGGACGTCGAGATCGGTGCCGGTGCCGGTGGGGCGCAGGTCCAGGCCGACGTGGGCGGTGAAGGCGGGACCGCCTTCGGGGAGCAGGGGGGAGAGCCGGTAGGCGAGGTGTTCCCCGGGGTGTACGTCGCCGACGGTCCCTTCCGCCCGCCCGGCGATCGGGTCGGATCCGTCGACGTCCTCCGCCTCGCGGTACGCGTGGACGATCCGCCCGCCTGCTCGCGCCTCGAAGAGGAGCTCGCAGACGCGGAGGTCGTCGGGCGTCCACCACCGGGCGAGCAGGGAAGGCTCGGTCAGGTGGCGCCAGACGACCTCCGGGTGCCCCTGCAGCGACCGGTGGAAGTGGAACGAGCGGCCGTCCGCCCATCCCGGCTCCTGTGCGGCGAGCCGCTCCGCGTGCAGGCTCGTCCCGTAGCGGCCGTAGGTCGCGCGGGGGCCGGCGGACCGGTCCGCGGCGTCGGCGAGTCTGCCGAACTCGGCCGCCAGGTCTCGCAGGGGGCCGGACCGCAGCGCGTAGATACGGCGCCGGCCGGAGCGCTGGGAGGTGACGACGCCGGCGCGTTCCAGGGTCTGCAGGTGCTTGGTCGTCTGCGGCTGGCGCGCCTCGGCGAGCCGGGCGAGGACGCCGACCGGACGGGGGCGCTCGGCCATCAGGGTCACCAGCCGCCAGCGGGCCGGATCGGCCAGTACGGCGAGGAGTGCGTTCACGCGAGGAAGTATTCCTGGAAAGGAATATTCGCGCCAAGGAATATTTCCGGGGTCGGCCGGGTCCGCCGGGTCCGCCGTCCTGCCCCTGGGGTCAGTCCCGCCCGGCGCGCGCCCTGCCCGGTGTCTCGTAGTCGTGACGCCGGGGGCGGAGAGGGCGTTCAGCGGCGGTGTGGCCTTCCGGCGGCAGGTGGGGCTCATCACCGCCGCACGGCGCCCGGAGCCGCTCCCCGCGCCGGGCGCCGTGCGGCCCGGTCTTAGGGAGACGAGGCGGCGGGCGGGGGAGGAACCGCCGCCGGAGTGTGTGAGGGGGGCCGTCGGGGTCGGCGTCAGGGGTGATGTCCGTGGCGTGCCGGATGCCGGCGGGCCCCGGCCCGGTAACCCTGAAGGCATGACTCCAAGCACCCGTACTCGTATGCGCCTCGGCCTCGTCGCGCCGGTGGCCGCCCTCGTGCCGGTCCTCGGGCTGCTCCCCGCCGCGGTGTTCCCCGCCGGAGGCGTCCCGACCGCCGTTTCCGCGTCCCACGACCCTCCGGTGACCGGCTCCGAACGTCCGGCTCGCGTGGTCGGCGAGGAACGGATCGGTCCTCGTCTGCTCGACCTGACCATCCGTTCCCCGGCCCTGGCGGACACCGCGAAGGTACGGCTGCTGACCCCGGACGGATGGGACTCGCGCCGTCCCGGCGACCGCTGGCCGGTGCTCTACCTGCTGCCCGACGGCAGCGGGGACCACCGCACCTACAACGACGACTACCGCATCGAGGAGTGGACCGAACTGCGCGAGACGCTCGTGGTCGTGCCGCAGATGCCGTTCTACGGCTTCTACAGCGACTGGTGGAACGCGGGGGAGGGAGGCGCGCCGGCCGTGGAGACCTTCCATCTCGACGAGGTGGTCCCCATCCTGGAGCGTGACTACGGGGCCGGGCGCCGGCGGTCGATCGCCGGGCAGTCGCAGGGCGGGTACGGGGCCGTCAAGTATGCGGCGCGCCGCCCCGGGATGTTCGAGGCGGCCGCCAGTTTCGGCGGCTTCCTCCACCCCCTCCAGTACCCCGAGGCGGTCAGCGGCGGCGCGGAGTACCTCGGTGTGCCGTGGCGGAGGATCTGGGGCGACCCGGTCCGGCAGCGCCACGTCTGGGAGCGCAACGATCCCTACTACCTGGCCGAACGGCTCCGCGGCACGCGGGTCCACATCGCCGCCGGGGACGGCACCGCGGGCGCCCTCGATCCGCCGGGCACCGAGCCGGACCCGGACATCCCCGGACTGGCGGACCTGGCACCGCTCTACCAGGACGAGGTGATCTCGCTGACCGAGGCCGTCATGGGGGACGAGTCCCGCACCGTGGCCCGTCGCCTCCAGGAGGTCGGAGTCCACGTCACCACGCACTTCTACCGGGGCACTCACAGCCCGCCGTACTGGGAGCGCGAACTGCGCCGGGTCCTGCCGGTGCTGCTCGACCCGTGAGACCGGGCCACCCGTCCGGCATCCCGGGCGGGTGGCCCGCCGACGGCCGACGGTGAACCCCCGGCAGGCCCCGGCGGACGCCGGCGCGCAGCGGGCCGGAACGCCGGCCGGACCGGTCCGCAGGCCGCTGGAGCGAAGAGCCTTCCGTCCGCTCACCGCCCGTGCGGAGCCCGGTCACCAGTAGTGCCGGCGTCCTCCCACGGCGCGCCCGGTGGCGCCCAGGAGCCACAGGACCGCGCCGATCACCACAAGGATGATCCCGATGGTCCACAGAATCGATATATCGGCGATGAAGCCGATGACGAGCAGAATGACACCCAGGATGATCATGGCATCTCCCGTGCGTAGCACTACTTACGCCATTATGTACCGAAAATCCCTCAAAGATAATTGATCGCTCATGGGATGCCGGGGCGGGAGGGCGTGGACCGGTGGCGGCACAGGGCGGGCCCCCTCACCCCGGTTCATCCCTGGGCGAGGAAGTACTCCATCAGCCGCGCCGCGGTCACCGCGCCCACCGTCCGCGTCCGCCCGCCGTCGTTCTCCACCACCGCCACCAGCGGCGTGTGCGTCGTGGCCATCAACGCGGCGATCCGGACGGCACCGGTGTCACGGCCCACGACGGCGGGGACGGTGCCGTGGCGGGGGATCCACTGCGCCACCGTGAGCCCGTCGAGCCTCTCCGCCAGGCGCTCGACATGCTCATCCCGCAGGACGTCCACCAGGACCGGCTCGTTCAGGACGAAGCCCGGCACGGCGGCCCTCAGCAACTGCGACCCGGGCACCACCGCGTAGGGCTGCTCCTCGGGATCCACCACCAGCAGTGCGGGCAGGCGCCGCTTCGCGAACAGCCGGGCCGCCGCCATCGCGTCGTCATCGGTCGACACCCACGGATAGGGATCCGCCAGTTCGTAGGCACGCACGGCTCGGCCACCTCGCTTTCCCGGTCGGCGCAGGCACACAGGAGGGATGCCGAGGTCCTCCTCGTCCCGGGGCCGGGACTCGGGCACCCGTCATGCGCTCCGCAGCCTCTTCACCTCATTGTCCCGTCCCCGCGCCGGTGACGGCGGCGGGGCCGCGGTGGCACCGGCCGGCCGTGACCTCGCCGTCCGGCCGGCCGCCCGGGAAGTCCGGACGGCCGGGCGGGCGCGAGCCCTCTGGGACGCGGCTCAGAAGGCCGTCACCCAGTACGGTTCGAGTGCCATGGTGCCGTTGCCCCGCGCGCCCCTGAAGGAGCCCGCGCTGTTCCGGGCGAGGGTGTACCAGGAGTCCACGTAGTCGGGGTCGTCGGTCCACCAGTGGTCGGGCATGGCGTCCAGTACGGCGTTGACCAGCGGGACGTAGGCGCCCATGTCGATGACGGTGAGCAGGGCGTCGGCGAGGGCCTTGGCGAGCGACCGGTAGTTGGTGCCGCTGTCCTCCTCCATCATCACGACATCGGCGAGGTCGTACTTGTAGTACGACCAGTTCACCAGAATCTGGTTGGGGTAGTAGGTCCTGCCGTCCTCGTCGAGATACGGCATGTCGACCGGATCGACGCGTACCTTGCCGTCCTGGCCGAAGCCGGTCACCAGCGAGAAGATCTCGGCGTCGCCCTTGATCCAGGGCTCCTCGTCGTCGGACAGCCGCACGGAGGTGATGCGGCTCGTCCAGAAACCGTCGCCCGCGGTGCTCGCGGAGCCGGTCGGACCGGTTGCCGAGAGGCCGTGCCGGGCGAGTTCCTCGCGCAGGACGGCCATGCCCGCGGTGACGGCCCGCTCGGCGTCGACACCGACCACGTAGACGGGGCGGTCGGGGAGCCGGTGCGCGTCCAGCGTGTGGGAGCGGCCCGCGCTGTCGTAGGCGGTGACCGTTGTGGCGCCGTCGTCGGCTGGGGCGGCCGCCACCAGCGGTTCGGCCCCGGCCTCGAGCGCCTCGCGCATCGACTCGTCGGCGAGGCGGAGCCGCAGCAGGGGGCCGGCCTCGGTGCCGAGGCCCTTGGCCCTTGCCAGCTCGCGGTCGGCGTCGGCGACGACCGATCCGAGCTCCTTCGCGGCCGGTGGGGGGGCCTTCCTCGCGAGGTCGCCGAGAGGGACCCCGTCCGAGGTGAGGGCGGCGTCCTCGACCCGGTCCTGCCAGGCGAGGTCGGAGAGGGACGCGGCCAGTGAACGGGCGGCGCCGTCCTCGATCGCGCTGACGGTCGCGGAGCCCCGGGGGGCGCCGGGCGGTGGGGAGGCCGAGGCGACCCCCTGGACGGCGCCGAGGCCGAGGGAGAGAAGGGCGGCGCACACGACTGTGTTCCTGAACCGGTGTCTGACCACGCGGATCTCCTGTGGAGGAGGGGGCGGATGTGTGGCGGTACGCGGACGCGGGGCTTCCTCTCTATGCGGGTAGAAGCCGCCGCGTGGCCCAGGATGACGATGACATGCCAAAGCGGCAAGAGGTGGGATCGAGACACCCCCGGCTCCGGCCGGACACCCCGAAGCCCCCGTCGGCCGGCCTCTGCGGTTGACCGCGCCGGCTCCCGGGGCCGGTGCCACCGAACGCGGCGCGGAGAGCCGGGCGTCCCGCAACTCCCGCACCGAGGCGGCGGCGAAGGCGGGCGTGCCCACGGGCGGACCGCTGTCGCGCGGCGTCCTGTGTATCGTCACCTCAAAGCGCACATACGCCTCATAACGTATGCAGAGGAGCCGGCGGTGCCGACTGGTGCTACGCACACAAGGCGGGATGAGCTGCGCCTGCTCGTCCACGAGGTGCGCGACGGTCTGCACGGCAGACAGGTGGCCCTGGTCGCGGCGGGCATCTCCTTCTTCGGAATGATCTCCGTGGTCTCCCTGGCACTGCTCCTGCTCCGGCTGTGCGCGTTCGCGATCGGCGCGGACGGCACCCGGCAGGCCGTGGCGCAGATCGCGGACGCGCTTCCCCACGGGCACGGGGTGCAGACGGGACTGCGGACCCTGGCCGAGGCGGCGGTCGGGCTGTCCTGGCCCGCTCTCGCCGTCACGCTGGTACCCGCCACCGTGTACGGCGAAGGGCTGCGCCGGGGCTTCCTGCAACTGTCCCCGAGGGCGGCGGAGGAGGACACGTTCACCGGCTGGCGCGGCAGGCTGGGGATGGTGCCCGCACTCGTGGCGGCCCCGCTGCTCATGGGCGCCCTCCTGTACGCCGGCCCGGCACTGGCCCGGCCGGCCGAGGCCGGCGGCCCGCAGGCCGCCCTGTCCGCCTTTCTGGCCTTCCACCTGCTGTGGGTCCTGCTCTCCCTGGAGGTGCTCCTGGTCTTCCGGTTCGTCGGCGTCGGCGCCGCCGCTTCCCGGGCGACGGTCCCGGCCGCGTTCGGGACGGGAGCGTTCCTGTGCGGGTTCCTCGGCGGCTTCGTGGTTTTCCTGGCCATCCCGGTCGACTGGAGCCTGCCGTTCGGCGGGCTCGTCGTCCCCGGCGTCACCGTGGCACTGGGACTGTGGCTGTACCTGCTGCACGCGGTCCTGCTCGTCGGCTACCAGCTGATGCTCTGCCTGGACAGCCGCACGGAAACCCTTCTCGCGACGCTCAGCCCTTTCCGGAGGATCCGGGCACCGGGCGACCGGCCGGCCGGTGCACCCTCCCCTCGGCCGAGGCCCGAAAAGCCCCCGGCCGCGAAGAAGCGCTCCCGCCGCGGGACACCGTCCACCGGACCCGGGACGCACGGCCGCGACGACGCCCTGGCCCGGTGGGCCGAGCTCCACGGAGGGTACGACCCCTCCGGCAGCGCCCTGGCCTCGGCGTGGGTGGTGCTGGTCCAGCGCTGCGCCTCCACACGCCCGGTCCGCGCCCTGCCGCCGGACCTCCTCTCGCTGGCAGGTCCCCTCGCGGTCGCCGCCGCCGTGGCGCCGGCGGCGGAGGGCGGCCGATGGCCGCTGGCCGCCTGCGCGCTCGTCGTCCTGTCGGGCCTGCTCGACGGGCTGGACGGCGCGGTCGCCGCGGTCACCGGCCGGGCCCGCCCGCTGGGCGCCGTGGTGGACGCCCTGGCCGACCGGGTGGCGGACCTCCTGCTCGTCGCGGTCCTGTACGTCCTGGGGGCGCCGGGCTCCTGGTGCCTGGCGGCCGTTCTCCTGGCCCAGCTGCACGAGTACCTGCGGGCCCGGGCCAACGCGGCGGGGATGCGCGGGGTCGGAGCGCTGAGCGTCGGCGAACGGCCGCTGCGGGTGGTGCTGAGCGCGGTCGCGTGCCTGGGAAGCGGTCTGCTCCCCGACGGCACGCCGGGGACGGGGTGGGACTGGGCGACGGTGTGCGCGGTGTGCTGGACGGCGGCCGGAGCCGTCGGCTTCGCGCAGTTGGCGGCCAAAGTGGCGCGGGAGCTGAGATAGCGGCTCCGCGCGGTCAGGCACCGCCGATCTGCGCCGCGGCGATCTCCGCCGACAGCGCCACCAGCGGAAGGCCGCCGCCGGGGTGGGCCGATCCGCCGACGAGGAAGAGCCCGGGAACGGGGGAGCGGTTGGCCGGACGGAGAAGGGCCGCGCGGACGCCGTTGGAGGAGGTGCCGTAGATGGCACCGCCCGGACTCCCGGTCTCGCGTTCCAGGTCGAAGGGGCTGCGGGCCTCGTACCACAGCAGGCGCGGGCGCACGTCCGTGCCGCGGGCGGCCATGATGTCCAGGATCCGCTCGGCGTAGGCCTCCCTGAGCCCCGGGGCCGTCCAGTCGACGGTGCCGGGCGCTCCCCGCTGTCCGTGCCGGGGGGCGTTGACCAGGACGAACCACGCCTCGGACGCGTCACCGGGACGCAGCGCGGCGTCATCCGGCGCGCTGATGTACACCGCCGGGTCGGCGGCGGGACGGGCCCGGGCACCGAAGACGGCGTCGAACTCCGCGTCGTAGTCCGCCGGAAACAGCACCCGGTGGTGCGGTGTCAGGGGATCCCGCCCGCGCAGCGCGAGCAGGAGAACGAACCCGGACAGCGAGGGCCGCGCACGCGCGAGGGCGCTCAGGGGCCGGCGCCCGCGCCGGTCCGCCGCCAGACGTCCGTAGAGGACCGCGGCGTCGACGCCGGAGACGACGACGTCCGCCGCCGCCGTGCCGCCGTCCGCCGTGCGGACCCCGGTGACGCCCCGGCCCGAGGTGTCCACCGCCGCGACCTCGCAGCCGTAGCGGAACCGCACCCCCAGCTCGGCGCAGCGCCGCTCCACGGCCTCGGCCAGCAGCCGGAGGCCGCCGGGGACGTACCAGCTGCCGTAGCGCTGTTCCACGTACGGGATCACCGACATGACACCGGGCACGCGCCGGGGGTCGGAGCCGCTGTAGGTGGCGTAGCGCTCCAGCCACATGCGCAGCCGGGGGTCGCCCAGGTACCGCCGGCCGGTGCCCCGCAGGGTGCGCCAGGGGGCGACGGCGGCCAGGCCGCGGGGGCGGAGCGAGTGGCGCAGCAGGCCCGCCGGGCCGCCGAGCGGCCGCCGCAGCACGTTCTCGCCCACCAGCCGCCACAGTTCGCCGGAGGCCGCGTGCAGCCGGGCCCACTGCGCTCCGGCCCCTCCGCCCAGGGCATCCTCCAGCGCGCCGGGCACCAGACGCGGGTCGCCGGGCATCGCCAGACGGGTCCCGTCGGCGAACCGGTAGACGCAGGCCGGCTCCACCGGCCTCAGCGGTACGCAGCGCTCCAGGGGCTCACCGGTGTCCGCGAACAGCCGGCGGTAGACCTCGGGCATGGTCAGCAGCGACGGCCCGGTGTCGAAGACGAAACCGTCCCGGCGCACGGTGCCGAGCTTGCCACCGCACGCGGCCGCCCGCTCGTACACGGTGACCCGGTGCCCCTGCCGGGCGAGCCGGGCGGCGGCCGCCAGGGCGCCCATACCGGCGCCGATCACGGCGACGCGGGCCACCTCAGCGCCCCCCTCGCAGCGGTCTGCCCTTCCACGTCAGCGTGGAGCGGCGATGGCCGAGCCAGGACCGCACCGTCAGCGCCACCAGCAGGCTCACCGAAAGCGGGTGGGCCAGCGCGTCCGGCCAGCACCGCCCGCCCGTGCGCCGCGCGGTCAGCGCCCGCCCCGCCACGGCCGCGGCGTATCCGGCCGCGCCCCATCGCGAACCCCGCAGCGCCGCCAGCGGTGGCACCACATAGGCCCAGGCCAGGAGGGCACACACCGCCGCCGCGCCACCGCCGGACCCGAACGCCGCCCACAGGGACTTGCCGTACCCCTCACGCAGATCGCGCCAGCCGTCGTACATCCGGCACCTCGCGATCCGGCTGCCGTCCACGATCCCGCCCCGGCCGCCGGCCCGCTTCAGCGCCCGGACGAGCGCCATGTCCTCCAGGACCTCGTCCGTGACCGCGGCGAAGCCGCCGCAGCCGCGCAGGGCGGCGGCGTCCAGGACGAGGAACTGGCCGTTCGCCGCGGACAGCGCCGGCCGCGGCGAGGTCTCCGCCCGCCGCAGCGGCAGTGACGTCAGCCACGACCACTGCAGCAGCGGCTGGACGAGCCGGTTGGCGGACCCCTCGGCGACCTGGCGGGGGAAGGGGGAGACCAGGTCGAGTCCGACCGAGCGCAGCAGCGCCACCGAGGAGGCCACCGCATGCGGCGCGAGCACCACGTCCGCGTCCACGAAGACCAGCACACTGCCCCGCGCGAGCGACGCGAGCTGGTGGCAGGCGTGCGCCTTGCCGGGGGAGCCGGGCCTCGGCGCCGTGCCGCGCACGACCCGGGCGTGCCGGTACGGCCCGCACAGACGGCGGACCACGTCACCGGTGCCGTCGGTGGACTGGTCGTCGAGCACGATGACCTCCGCCCGGGGCACCCGTTCCTGCGCCAGTAGGGACCGCAGCGCGGGGCCGACGCGCCCGGCCTCGTCACGCACCGGCATCAGCAGGGACACATCCTCGGCCACCGGTGGCGGGTCCGCCGGCGGGGTCCGCAGGGCCCTGCTGTTCCAGGCGCTGTGCACGGCACCGGCGACCGCCAGCGACGACCCCGCCGCGACCGCCGTCCGCGCGAGGCCGGGCCGGCTCACACCCGTCTCCCGGCGGCGCCCGCCACCCGCACGGCCAGCGGCACGGCGACCAGACCCATCAGCACTCCTCCCGCCAGCGCCACCTGCGGTCGGCCGAAGAAGACCAGGCAGGCCGTCACCGAGGAGGCGTAGGTCCACAGGTACAGCGCGACGGCCGGGCCGCCGGGCGTACCGTTCCCGGCGGTCCGCCGCACCGAGAGCCGGGAGACGGCGTCCACGGCGGCGACCATGACCACGGACACGGCCACCCACCCGGCGAAGTTGGTCAGCGGCACGCCCTCCACGCCCGGGAGCCCCGGACGGGGGTGAGACCAGACCCAGTGACCGGCGTCGACCATCTGCGGATCGAGGAAGACGTCCCAGGACGCCAGGGCCCACCCCCCGACCACCGCCGTCCGCACCCGGGACACGGGCGCCCCGGCACGCCCGCGGCCCCCGGCCAGTACGCGCCCCGCCTCCAGAGCGGGCCAGGCCATCATCATCCAGGCGAGCGGCACCACCACCGGCACCCCCGCCAGGCCCGGGCCCAGGGAGCCGGTGTAGTGGTAGGAGCCGAACGGAAGACCCGTACGCACCCCCACGGCCTCCACCGCCAGGCCACCCAGCCCCGCCACCGTGAACAGCGCCAGCGGGCCCCGCGCACCGTGCCGCAGCGCGGCGGCCGCGAGGGACGCCAGGCAGAAGACCGCCACGCCGGCGACGGTGAGCGCATCGCGCCAGGGACCGGACACGAGCGGGTAGGGGATCTGGCACAGCACGGCGGCCGCGGCCAGCGCCCAGGCCGTTCCCCGGCCGGCTCCGTGCCCGCGGCGCGGCGCCGGCCGTTCCCGTACCTGAACCATGCGACGAGCATAGGGAGACCGACCGGCCCCGCCACCGAGGCGGCGGGACCGGCACCACGGGCTTCACCGGTACGGACCACACGACGGCGCGACGCCCGCGGCCGCCCCCAGCGCGGGGCGAAGACCCCCGCGTACGAGGATGCCGACCGCGTGCCGTGGTGGACGTGCCCGGTGTGCCGGCCGTTCCGCCAGCGGCGCACCGGCTCGCGAGAGAGGCATGCGGATACGCTGACGCCCTGGCACACCGGAACGATCCCGCCCGCACCGGCCCTGTGGCCCGGCCGCGGGCGGCGCATCGACTCCCGCTCCGTACGCGAACGGGCCCACGCCGACGGTCACGCCCCCTCGACCGCGGACGCCTCCCTGCGGCGGTACTCCAGGCGTGGGAGGAAGCCCGCCCCGGACGAACCACGGCGCGGTCCGGCCGCTGCGGTGGGCATCGCGGCGGCCGGTCGCGCCCGGGACCCCCGGGACCCGACAGGGCCGACCGGCCTCCCCGATGAGCCTGCCGGCCCCTGGCCGAAACGAGCGGTGTCGCCGAGGCTGGAGGACGGAAGGCCGCTTGCCGGCGGCCTTCGGGGACAGGAGAGCGGGAGGAGCGCCCCGATGGCCGCCGAAGGGAAGGGCTTCGCTGCCCGCCCCCAAAGCGTCCGCCACCCGGCGCGGCGCCGCCGCCCGGTCGGCCGGGTTCTGCCGCGCCACGTCCCCGCACCGTCGCCGTCCCACGCGTGAAGGAGCAACCGTTCATGGTCCAGCAGCCGCCCGGCGCGGCCCCGCCACACGCCCCCGAACCGGTGGCCGACGCCCATCTGCGCGATGCGGCGCAGGTGGCCGGACTCCTCGGCGTGGACCCGTCCGCGGGCCTGTCCGAGGAGGAGGCACAGCGGCGGGCCGCCGACTGGGGCACCAACTCGCTGGCCGAACCCGCCCGCCGCTCGCAGTTGCTGCGCCTGCTGGACCAGTTCCGCAGTTGGCTGATCGGTATCCTGCTCGCCGCCGCGGTCGTCGCCGGCGTCATCGGCGAGATCAAGGACGCCATCGTCATCACCGCCGTCCTCGTCATCAACGCCGTCATCGGCTACCTGCAGGAACGCCGTGCCGAGCGCAGCCTGGAAGCGCTGCGGCAGATGCTGGTGCCCACCGCCCGGGTACGCCGTGACGGACGGGTGCAGATGGTCCAGGCCCGCACCCTGGTACCCGGTGACGTGGTCCTGCTCGAGGCCGGCGACCGTGTCCCGGCCGACGGCCGCCTGGCGGTCGCGGAGTCCGTCGAGGCCGCCGAGGCCACACTGACCGGCGAGTCCCAGCCCGTCGCCAAGTCGACCGCACCCGCCCCCGCCGGCGGCGAGGACCCGGTGCCCGTCGCCGAACGCACCGGCATGCTGTTCATGAACACCGCCGTGACCCGCGGACGCGCCGAGATGATCGTGACCGCCACCGGCATGCGCACCGAGGTCGGCCGGATCGCCGCGGCCCTGCGAACCGGCACCGAACCGCCCAGCCCACTGCAGGTGCAGATGGACAGCCTGGGCCGGCGCCTGGCCCTGATCAGCGGTGTCGCGGTGGCCGCCTACGCGATCGCGTCCCTGGTACGCGGAGAGGACCTGGCCGATCTCGCTCTGCGCGCCGTGGCACTGGCGGTCGCCGCGATCCCCGAAGGCCTGCCGGCCGTCCTCGCGCTCACCCTGGCCCTGGGCGTGCACCGGATGGCCCGCCGGGGCGCCATCGTCAAGCGCCTGGCCTCCGTGGAGGCCCTCGGCTCGGCGACGGTGGTGTGCAGTGACAAGACCGGCACCCTGACCCTGAACGAGATGACCGTCCGGTCCCTGTGGTCGGCCGGACGCTTCTACGAGGTGACCGGCGACGGCTACGGCACCGCCGGCAGCGTGCGCCCGGCCGGCACCGGGCCGGCGGCCGTGGACCCGCGGGACGCGGCCTTGCCGTTCGCGCTGTGCAACGACTCCCGTCTCACCGGCGACGGCGGCATCATCGGGGATCCCACCGAAGCCGCCGTGCTCGTGCTCGCCGCCAAGACCGGCCTCGACCTCGAGACGCTGCGCACCCGCACACCGCGCACGGGCGAGGTGCCCTTCGACCCGGCCGCCAAGTACATGGCCACCTTCCACACCGAGGCCGACGGGTCCACCCGCGTCCACGCCAAGGGCGCCGTCGACGTACTGCTGGACCGCTGCACCCACCTCCTGACCGAACAGGGGCCCGTCCCCATGGACGACGGGCGGCGCCGGGAGGTCATGGCCGCCGCCACCCGGCTGGGCGGTCAGGGCCTGCGCGTCCTGGGCGCGGCCACCGCCACCACCGGACGGCCGCGGCCGCAGCATGTGGCAGGGCTGACCCTGACGGCGGTCGCCGGGATCGCCGACCCGCCGCGCGCCCAGGCCCGCGACGCCGTCGCCCTGGCCCAGGACGCCGGTGTCACCGTCAAAATGATCACGGGGGACCATGCCGACACCGCCGCCGCCATCGCCCGCGAACTGGGCATCACCGGCGATGTCGTCACCGGCGCCGAACTGACCCGGATGAGCGGCGGGGAACTCGCCTCGCGCATCGACGGGATCGGCATCTTCGCCCGCGTCGCCCCCGAGCACAAGGTCACCATCGTCCGGGCCCTCGCACAGCGCGGCCACATCGTGGCCATGACCGGCGACGGGGTCAACGACGCCGCTGCTCTGCGCGCCGCGCACATCGGTGTCGCCATGGGCATCACCGGCACCGATGTCGCCAAGGAAGCCGCCGACATGGTGCTGACCGACGACGACTTCTCCACCATCGTCCGGGCGGTGCGCGAGGGCCGCTCCATCTACGACAACATCACCACCTTCGTCCGCTTCCAGCTGTCCACCAACGTCGGCGCCATCCTCACCCTGCTCGCCACCGTGCTGGCCGGACTGCCCGCCCCCATGACCGCGATCCAGCTGCTGTGGGTCAACATCATCATGGACGGGCCGCCCGCCATGGCCCTGGGCATCGACCCGCCGCGGGACGGCATCATGCGCCGCCCGCCCCGGCCACCCGGCGAGCGCATCCTGGGCGCCCGCCGGCTGGGCGCCATCGCCCGCGCCGGCGCGGTCATGGCCGCAGGCACACTGGCCGTCTTCGCGGTGGCCCGGGAGCTCACCGGCCCCGCGACCGCCGCGACCATGGCCTTCACCACGTTCGTGCTCTTCCAGCTGTTCAACGCGCTGAACGCACGCAGTGAGGACGGTCCCGTCCTCGGCCGCCACCAGCTGCGCAACCGCGTCCTGTGGGCCAGCCTGGCGGTCGTCCTCGTGCTGCAGATCGTCGCCGTGCAGGTGCCCTTCGCCCACGGTGTCTTCGACACCGTCTCCCTCACGCCCGTGCAGTGGGGCGTGTGTCTGGCCACCGCCTCCACCGTGCTGCTGACGGAACACCTCTGGCGCGTCCTTCGGGCGGGACGGGGCCACGCGGACCGAGGGCACACGGCGCGGCGCGGCGCGTGAGACCCCTGTGCCCGGCCTCCGGGACGATCCGGACTCAGCCGGCCAGCGAGCCGGCGAAGATCTGCCAGGCCAGGAGGGACTTCGCCACAAGGCTGAGGACCAGATAGGCCTTCTCGCCGTACGCGTAGTCGGACCACCGGCCGATTCCGCGGTACTGGAGCCACTGGTTGAGACCGAAGCTGAAGAACAGGGCGGCCTGGACGAGGACGATCCCGTATACGAAACCGGGGACGGTCCCGGCCGCGACGATGTTGTACGCGATGGAGATCCACGGCGTCACGCCCACCAGCGTCCCGAACCAGAAGGGAAGCATCGTGGTCGCAGCCCGGCCCGGCGGGTTCATCATCTCCTCGACCCAGCCGAACAGGATCATCCCGACATTGGCCCCGATGACGGCGATGACGGCGTTGACGTTGGTGATGCCCGAGTAGAAGCCGATGAGGAGCACCATCAGGGTCGCGCTCAGCGCGTACTCCAGCCACCGGAACCGGTTGATGCCGCGGCTGAGGTCGCGTTCGTAGACACCGCGGAACACCGTCGCCGTCAGCAGATGGTCCAGCGCCGCCAGGGCGAGGAAGAGAGCGACGGCCCAGCCGATCGGCACGTCGAACACTGCTTGGGGAGCGGGCGCGGCCGTCCCCGGCGGTCCCTCGGGGACGGAGGAGGTGACGGTGATCGAGAAGCTCCCTGCCAGGAGCACGACCGCCGCGGCCTGGGCCAGGTGCAGCAGCGTGAGCCCCAGATTCCATGCGCGGAGTCCGGCCAGGCGTTCGGCGGTGACGCCGGTGGCCGGCGTTGTGCCGTTCTGTCTCCTCATGGTGCCTCCCGGGGCCGACGACGCCGCACCTCTGCATGGTCATACCGGCTCACTCGGGAGCCACGGCAGTCACGGCACCGCCCCGCCGGAAGTCACCGGAGTGGCTCAGGGGGCCGCCACGGCCAGGCTTCCGCCCCGGCACGGTCCACGTTCCGGCCGATACCGTCACTTCCGTGGCGGTGCTCGGGCCGGCGCGGAGGCGGCGCCGGCCCGAGCACCGTGTGCTCCCGCGCCACGCCCGCGACCGCCGGCTCCGTTGCCGAGGGGGTGCGTCGGGACGGACCGGTGTCCAGGGCGCGACGGGGTTTCCGAGGCGTCAGAGCATGAGCAGCAGCCGCGTGTTCGGTATGAGTTTCCGGTTCACACTGGTGCTCTGCACGAAGATCGTGAAGTCGTCGTTGTGGTCCGGCTTGACGCGCACCTCCACGTCCGGCAGGCCGAGCAGGGCCCTGGCCTCGGGCCCGGTGTAAACCCGGTCCGTCTTCTTCTCCAGCACCGCGATCCGCTTCCGCGCCTGGATCTTCTCCGACTTGCTCAGCTGGTAGAACGCGCCACCGGTGCGGTAGATGTGCCCGCACTCGACGACCCAGTCACGGATCGCCGCCTCACGGGCCACCGGTATCAGCTGGTACTTCGACGCGTCCACCGGAGTGAGGCCGGCCGCCTTGATGGTGTCCTTGTTGACCGCCTCCGCGCCCGTGGAGAACACCGCCCGCGACCCCCGGATGCCCTGGGCGCGGCCCACCATGAAGTTCTCGGTGGCCTGCCGGATGACCTGCCCGGCCTCCTCCAGGCCCTGCGTGCTCGTGGCGTCCCAGATGGCGATGTTGTCCTTGGGGAAACCGCACTGCATGGCCTCGCGCCTGCCCATCTGGTCCGGTACGAGGACGGCCAGTGTCCAGTTGTCCTCCTGCGTCCTGATCATCTCGGCCACGGCCCGGACCAGCTCACGCGGATTCCCGTCCGGGGCGTCCGGGCAGCGGTGGCTCGCGTTCTCCTGCCCGTCGGTGAGCACGAACGTCAGGAAGCTGTGGTCTCCGTACAGTTGGGCCGTCTGCGCCAGCTCCCGCTGCGACTTCAGCGCGGCCGCCAGCAGGGCCGTCATTCCCCCCACCCGGTACAGCCGCTTCAGCGACGGCATCCGCAGCACGTCCTTGTCGTAGATGACGCACTCCACCTTGTCCGCGAAGACGTACACCGTGACGCGGGTCTCCTGGTCCAGTTCCCGCGACCGGCGGGCGAGATACGCGATCTGCTGGTCGGCGACTTCGACGACCTTGCTGCTCAGGTGCGACATGGACGAGCTGGCGTCCAGCACGAGAGCGACGTGGTTGATGTAGTTCTGGCTTCCGGACATGGCAGCCCCCTCTTCCGGCCGACTGGATGCCCTCACCGTCTCACCCGCCACTGACAGTCGATCACGGCTCGGCGGGCGGGCGGAGAGCCCGGCCGGGGCGTGCACGAAACCGTGGTCACCGGTCCGGCGGAACGCTCGCGTGGCGGGACGGGGGCCGGGCGGCCGAGCCGTTGCCGCCCGGGCGTTCCGGACCCTGCCGGGGCCGGCCTCCACCGCCGTGCTGTCAGACGGAGGTGATCCTCCCGTTCTCGACCCGGAACTCCTCGGCCGGTGAGCATCCGACCGACGGCGTGACCAGCAGGCTGACGGCAACCGGTGCGGGATCCGTGCCGGCTGTGGAGAACTCGCACACCGCGTGGCGGCCGGTCAGAGGGAACCAGAACCAGCCGTCCGCCTCGCCGACCGGAGCACGGTCCGACTCCCGCCACGCGCCGCCCTCGAAGGTGAAGACCCGCAGGCGCACGGACGCCGCGAGCGGATCGGCCTGCGACCTCACAGCGGTGAGTGTGAACTTCAAGTCCCTGCCCAGGACCGATGAGGCGATCTGCCGTTGTTCCACCGTCCGGGCTCCGGTCTGCGGTTCCTCGCCCCGGCCGGCCGCCGGACGGTCCTGCGGGCCGGCCGGCAGCGGGTTCGGCGGGCCACCAGTGGTCGCGCCGATCGTGACGGCGGCGGCCGTGGCGGTCGCCAGGACGACACCCCAACTCATGCGTGCGCGGAAGTTCCTGGTCACGATGTCTCCCTGTGTGCTGATTGCCCAGGGCACGGATGCGCTTCGCGTTGCCCCCGGCCCCGGGATCCCACGGCCGGTCGGCGGCTGCGCCGGGATCCGCCCGGAACGACGGGCCTCAGCCTGGCGCGGTGCCGAGAAGGCCCCGGGCCGATGAACGGGACAAACCCGAGGCAGGGGCTGTCCGGCACGGTGCGTGCGGGGGCCGCTGTCCCGTCCCTGCGCCCCGGACGCCGTCGGTACCGCCGGGCTCGGCTACTTGCCGGCGGAGGGCGGAGGCGTGGACGCCGGCACCTCGGGCAGCCCCCGGCCGTCCTCGGCCCGATGAGGCCGCACGTCAAGGACTTCGAACGTCAGTCGCCAGGTCGCCGGAGTCAGCACCCGCTGTGTCACCTGGCCGCGCGCCCTGCGGAACTCCCCGGTGCCACCGGTGATCGCGTTGGTGACCGGGCCCGGTGCCGGAATTCCGGCCTGCTCGCCCTGAACGGTGATCTGTCCTTCCGGCAGTACCGCGGTCGACGAGCACTGTCCCGCGTTGCGTTCGAGGTCGGTGATGACGCAGAACCCGCCGAAGCGCCCGACGGGGCGTTCCTCCGGTCCCTCGGCCGACACCAGACTCCCGCTGAAGACGAACTGGTCGCCGACACCGCGGCCCGGCGTGCCCAGGTCCAGTTCCTCGCCGACCTGCAGCCGGGCCTCCACGCGGATGGTGCGGCTCTTGGCGGGGGAGGCGTCGGCAGGGCGGGGTGCCGCAGTCGCGGTCGTCTTCCGCGGGTCCGCGTCGGCCGGTGCGGGTCCGGCGAGAGCGAGCCCGGCAGAGCCGCCGAGAACCGCAGCGGCGAGGAGTACGAAGGGCCTGCCACTGAATTCCATGATCGCCTCCGTTCGGGGGACGCCTGTTCAGCGGCAACGCTAGCGGCGGTGGCCGTGACTCGCTCAGCAGAGGGCCGAGCATGGAGCCGTTGGGGTGCATCTGCCGAGGGCGGAGGACGGCAGGCCGACGGAGCTGGGCCGGGCGGTGGCCGGGCGTCTCCGTCTCCGGCCCGCCCGGGATACCCGGCGCCGGCTGCCGCTGCGCTGCTGAAGTGCCCAGGCGCCACCGGTCTCGCGGCGGCGGGTCCGTGATGAGCAAGGCTCCACCGCTGGTAGCGCCGGCGTTGCGAGCCGGGCGGTGATGCCGGCGGTGGTTTCGAGGGCGGTCCGGACGGAGTGGTCCGTGCCCCGCGCCTTGTGGAGCTCCGTCTCCCTCCCGGGCGGGCCCGCCCCTGCGGGAGGAGCGAGCCCCTTTCACCCGGCTCCGGTGGTCAGGCCGCCAGGAGGCGCACCGGATCGACACCGGCTGCGGTGTGCCGCTCGGCCCAGTTCTCCAGTGCCGAGCGGCAGGCATGGTCCAGATGGTGCAGTCCGGACAGGTCCAGCTCGATCGGACGGTCCTGGGGAAGGGCCTCCAGAGTGTCGAGGATCTTCGGCAGCCGCAGGAAGGTCGCGTTGCCCGACAGGTGCGCCTGGATGGGACCGGCGCCCTTGTCGACGACCTCCAGCCTGACGTGCGAAGCGTCCCAGGCGGTCTTGACGATCGACAGAACCAGACCGATCAGCACGCCCTCGAACATGTTCACGGCGACGATCGAGACGGCCGTGACCACGAGGATCAGAGCCTCGCCCCGGTTCCCCCGCCACAGGGCGGCGACCCCGCGGAACGGGATCAGCTTCCAGCCCGCGTGCACCAGGACACCGGCGAGGGCGGGGATCGGGATCAGCGCCAGGGCCGAGGGCAGCAGTGCCGCGAACACCAGCAGCCATACGCCGTGCAGCACTCGTGACGCCTTGGTCCTCGCGCCTGCCCGGACGTTGGCCGAGCTGCGTACGATCACCGCGGTCATCGGCAGCGCGCCGAGCACACCGCACACGGTGTTGCCCGCACCCTGGGCGATCAGTTCCTTGTCGTACCGGGTCCGCGGGCCGTCGTGCAGCCGGTCCACGGCCGCCGCGCTGAACAGGCTCTCCGCCGAGGCGATCAGGACGAAGGCGAGGACGGTGCCGATGAACGCCGGGTCGGCCAGCTCGGCGAAGGCGTCCGCCCCGGGCGGCTGGATCACGCCGAGCAGGCCCTGGACCTCCACCGTGGCGACCGGCAGGGAGAAGGCCGCCGACGCGGCGGTGGCCAGCAGCACCGCCGCGAGCGCGCCGGGCACGGCCCGCACCTTCCCGGGCATCCGCTGCCACAGCACGACGACGGCTACGGTGCCCGCGCCCACCGCGAGCGAGGTGAGTGTCGCGGGGTCGCCGAGGGCGTCCACCGCAGCCCCGGGCATGCCCAGGATCTTGCCGATGCCGCTCTCCGGGGCGGTGGTGCCCGCGGCCGCGTACAGCTGGCCGGCGATGATGACCAGGCCGATGCCGGCGAGCATGCCCTCGACCACGGACAAGGAGATGGCCCGGAACCAGCGGCCGAGGTTGAGTACGCCCATACCCAGTTGGAACAGCCCGGTCGCCAGCACGATCACGCCGAGCGCGGGCAGCCCGAACTGGCCGACGGCTCCGAGGACCAGCACGGTCAGGCCCGCGGCGGGGCCGGACACCTGAAGGCTGCTGCCCGGCATGACGCCGGTGACGATGCCGCCGACGATCCCGGTCACCAGGCCGAGTTCGGCCGGGACGCCCGATGCGACCGCCACGCCGACGCACAGCGGGAGCGCCACCAGGAAGACCACCAGCGAGGCGGCGAAGTCCTGCTTCAGGTGGGGGAACCGGGGTGTGGCGCGCGTTCCGTCCGCCGCGCCCGTGCCCGTCCTCACAGCGCCTCGAAGGTGTCGGTCTGAGGGCGGTGCGTCAGGACCGTGCCGGTGTGCACCTCGTAGTACCAGGCGTGCAGGCTCAGCTCGCCGCTGCCGAGCCTCGAGGCCACGCACGGATAGGACCGCAGGCGCAGTACCTGGGTCAGGACGTGGTTCTGCACCCCCTCGGAGACGGCCGGGTCCTCAGGGTCCCCCTTGGGACGGGGAGTGGCGTGGTGGAGCCAGTCGCGCACGGCCGACACGGTGTCCAGGTCGTCGCCGCGGACCAGAGCGCCCACCGCGCCGCAGTGCGAGTGACCGCAGACGACGACGTCCTTCGCGCCGAGCACTTCGACGGCGTACTCGATGGTCGCCGCCTCGCTGGTGGGACGCTCGAACGTGTGAGGCGGCACGATGTTGCCCGCGGTGCGCAGCTCGAAGAGCTCGCCGGGGTGGGCGCCCGTGATCAGGGCCGGTACGACCCGGGAGTCGGCGCAGGTGATGAAGAGTACCTGCGGGGTCTGGCCTTCGGCGTGTGCGGCGAATTCCTTCGGACGCTGCCCGAACGTGCGGGCGTGGTCGATGAAGGGTTGCATGTGGTGGATCCTCCTGGCGCGTCGTGGGGGCGCGTCGGGCACGCACGGTAGGGACGGGGTGTTTTCTGCCTGTCTCGGAGGCGGAGGGCCTGAAGAACCGTCGGCGGTATGGAGAGGCGGGAGCGCGAGGCGTCAGGGACGGCCGGCTCGTGGCCGGCCACCGGGCTCCGGGCGGGGTGTGTGTCCGGGTGCCGGGGGCACCGGGGCGGAGACGTGGTGCCGGCCGCGGGGGTGGGGCGGCTCGGCCGACGCTCCGGAACTGCCGCGGTGACGAGAGGCCGCGCTCCCGTCAGGCGAGGCCCTTCCGCTCACCGCGATCTTCGACCGCAAGGCATTGGCCTCGACATGACCGAAGGTATGTGCGGAAGCGAACGGGAGGAAACGGGAAGGGAGAAGCCAAGGGGGAACGGGGCGGCGGTGGTGAACGTGGCCGCGCTCCATGGCTCCACACCTCGCAACATGGGCCCCTCTCCGGACAGCGTGCACTTATCGACCAGGCCAAGCATTGGTCAAAGGCCGGTCAAGAAAAACCTTATCCCGGTAAAGCGCCTTGCATGAGCAAGTCGACACTTACGGCTCAAGAGAGCCCGAAAACCGAGGGTGGGATGACGCGAATCCGCCCTGTCACCCGTCGTGCCCGGCCACCGGCGCCCACGGGGCTCCCGCGCCTACGCCGACACCGTCGGCCGGCCCGGAGCGGGTCGCCGGGGACGGCACCCGGCGGCGCTGCCGGCGGCCGGATCGGTACCGGCAATGCGCGCATCGGCGCGATGTCGGCCATCGCGGCGGGAGCGGCCGGTACGGCCCTCGCGGTGCTGCACGCGGCCACCGCAGACGGTGGCCCCGGAACCGGCAACGGACTCCTTGGCGCCGTCGTGGCCGTCCCGCTGGGGCTGGGCGCGGTACTTCTCGGCCGCCGGACGCTGAAACGCGGCGGCGGCGCCGACCGGTCTGCCGGTGCGGCCTGACACCCGCCCGACGGCCACCGGGGTACGGTGCGCCCGCGGCCACCGACGCCGGTTTCGCAGGCGGCGCCGAGAGCCGGGACCACTGCGCACCGGACCCGCCGAGGACCTTGGGGAGTGATAGCCGGGGCGGGACAAGCCGGCCCGGGCCCTCCGGCGGAGCGGCCGTATTCTCGCGCGACCCGCACACGCCCCGGGCTCTACGATCACCCGGTACGGCCGAGTGGTGCGGGGGTGGCGATGAGCCGGGACGTCAGGGACGGAACGACGGTGGCGGTGCGCTTGGCGGAGGGCGTGCCGTTGCGGGACGCCCTGCCCGCCGCCGGCACCGGTGACTGGCTCGCGCTGGACGCGGGGGTGCGGCAGCCGGCCTGGTACCGGAGGGACCCCGTGCCGGAGTGGGAGTACACCGCCGCACTGCCCGCCGATCTGACGCGACTGGACGAGTCCCGGACGGCGCTGGCCCTGTGCCACCGGGACGGGCGGATCCGCCAGGCCGCGCTGCACCACTCGGCGCGGTATCCCGGCCTGCTGCCTCTGGTCGTGATCCGCTGCGCCGACTGGGCGGAGCCGGTGCGCGAGCGCGCCCGGGAACTCCTGCGCGAGGCGCTGGACGCGGACACCGCCGTCGACCTCGCACCGCTGCTCCTGTGCGTCGGCCGCCGCGACCGGGGTCTCTTCGGTGCCGGACTGCTCGGGGAGGTCCTGAGCCGAGCCCCGCGCGGACGGCTCGCCGCTCTGCTCGCCCACCCCGACCGCACCGTACGGCGTTTCACATACCGGCTGGCCGTCGAACGCCGCTTGCTCCGTCCCGCCGAGCTGGCCCGCGCGGCCGCCCGGGACACAGACCCGGTGGTCCAGGATCTGTGCGCCACCGCGGCGCTCGCGGCCCTGGGCGAGGAGGAGAGTGCCCGGGAGGAGGTGCTCGCCCTGATGCTGGGCGCGCGCAGTCCGCGTACCCGCTCGGCCGGCGTCACCGCGCTGCGGCGGGCAGGACGGCCCGGACGGGCGGAACCGTTCCTCGGCGACCGGTCCGCCCTGGTACGGGCCTGCGCCCGCTATGTGATACGGCAGAACGGTGGCGATCCGGTGGCCTGGTACAGGACGCGGTGTGCGGTACCGGAGGACCCCGGACTGCTGCCCGGGGCGGTCATCGGGCTGGCCGAATGCGGAAACCGCGCGGACGCCGGTCTGCTGTGGCCGCTGCTCGCACATCCGGAGGCAGGAGTACGGGCGCAGGCGGTGGCCGGACTGCGGGCGCTGGACCTCGCGGACGCGGAACGGCTGCGGCCACTGCTCGACGACCCGGCCCCCGCCGTCGTCCGTGAGACGACGGCGGCCCTGCTGCCGTCGGCGAGACGGCTGCCCGCCGGCCGGCTGCTGGAGCGAACCGGGCCCGAGCACCCGCGGCATGTCCGGGTCGCCGCGTTCCGGCTGCTCGACGCTTACGGCGGGGTGGTGGCGCTGCGGGCGGCGGTCGGACTCCTGGAGGACCCGGACGTGAAACTGCGTACCTGGGCCGAGCAGGCCGTACAGCGCTGGCACCCGGGAGCGGGCACCCGGCGCGGCGACGCGGAGGTGGGCGAACTGCTCGACCGCGGCCGGCACCTGTTCAGCGACTACGTGCTGCGACGCCGCAAGTGGGAGGCAGGGCTGGACGGCTGACCCCGGGCCGGGGGTGCTTTCCCGGGCGGCCGGGGAGGTCGCCACCGTACGGCAGCACGTCGTGGACGCCCTGCCCTGAGCAGGTCGCCCAGCTGACCGCGATCGGTGACGCGATCCTGGGCAGGCTGGATCCACAGGTCACGGCCTCGCGCAGCGTCGGGGTGCCGGAGGCATGCCCGTGCCGAATGCTGAGCGCGGTGTGCAGCACCGCGCCCGGCGCGCCGCCGAGCGCTCACGGAGCATGCCCTCCAGGATCCGGCGGACATCGACGGCCCGGCTCCCGGTGAGACCGGCGATCCACCGGGCACCGAGGGGATGACCGCCGCGGACGGTCTCCGGCAGTTCCGCGGCGGAGGCGAAGAACGTGTTTGCCACGGTCCGGTGGACGCTCTCCTCCACCAGCCCCGCCTCGCGCAGCACCACCGAGAACCGGTCCGGACCCGCGAGCCGGAAGGGCGGGTGCGGCGGGTCGGCAGGCATGCCGGCGAGCCCGGGGACGGCGGCCCGGAGGGCGCCCGGCGTCCACACGATGAACTCGGCGCCCCGCGGCGGGCCGAAAGCCGCGACCAGCACCGTTTTGCCCGGCCGGATGATCCGGACCATCTCGGCGAGACCGCGCTCCAGGCCGGGGAGCGGCGGCATGCTCTGGTGAAGCGCCCTCAGGGCCGGCCGGCGCCCTCGCGGACAAGGGCGAAGGCCGGCGGACGAACCGCCGAACGCCAGCGGTCCGTCAGGAGTCACGGCTTCAGGCAGCGCCTGAAGCGGTCTCGGCGTGCCGGCCTTCGTGCCGGCCTTCGCAAGACCGTCATCACTCAGGAGAGGTACCGCCGGGGGAGGCCCGGTGAAGAGGGTGGGAGGCATTATCGCCGCTCCTGCGCCCTCAGCTCGGCGATGACCTCGTCGCGCAGGTGTCCGGGACCGGTGGCCACCACCCGGGGCACCTCCTTGTTCCAGCTTCCGGCCATCTCGTCGAGACCCGCCCGGTATTGGCCGAGTATTCGGGAACGGTTGAAAAGACAGGCGGCGGCCACCAGGGGGCGTGCCCATCCACGGCCGCGGAAAGTGGTCAGCACCGTGACCTTCCAGCGGCCGTTCCGTGTCCGCCTCACCGTGGCGCGAACCAGGGTCCGCAGCAGGGGGTGACGAAGCCCGACGGTCAGCGGGGCGGGGGAGTGACCGTCGGCGGCCCACCAGCGAGTCAGGTCGAGGCCGGCCTTGAACTCACCTCGGCGGTAGCGGGCAAATGGGCCGCCTCCCCGGAATTCTCCCTCCAGCGCGAGCGAGGTGGGCCGGTACCCGCCGTGCACGGTGACCTCGCCGTGCGCCTCCGACTGAGGGTTCCCCGCGATGAGGCGCAGCCTGGTGCTGCCGGTGCGGCCCCATTCCGCGACCTCTGCCTCCAGACGCCACAAGCCGGCCCCGGAGGGGGCCCGGTTCTGCTCCTGGTTCTGTGCCCCGGCCTCATCGGCAGCCCCGCCCCCGCCCTCCCCCTCGTTCCACACCACCTCGTACCGGGCACCGGGGGTGAGGTGGCGCCCGGCGGTGTGCCGGACGCCGGGGACGGGCTCGCCCTCGAGGTGGAGGGCCCCGTTCTCCGGGCGTAGTTCCTCCAGCAGCTGGTGGAGGGAGACGACCGCTTCCTCCGTCCATCGGCGGGGCAGCGCTTCGAGCGTGACGACATGGCGCAGGGAAGGCATTGGGTGAGCCTGCCACAGGGCAGGCATGCGATGCCCCGGCCGTGTCCGGCCCACACGCAGCGCCGGGCGCAGGCCGGTCATACCGGCGCTGCGGTGCCGTCGGACCCCAACGGCCGTGAACGGCCGCGGGACACACCGGCCCGACCGGACCGGGGGTGCGGCCAGGAGGAAATGACCTCCGACAGGATCACCGCGTACACGCCCGCCCACCGGGGCAGCGGCCCGCTGCCCCGGTGGGCGGGCGTGCAGGGCCGGTTCACGGGGCGTCGACGTCATCGGCGCCGAGGCCGAACAGCCGGTCGTCGCTCCACCACTTCGGCGTCTCGTCCACGACCGGGGTGAGCTCCAGCAGCGTCACCTCGTTGCGGCCCAGGACGAGGTCCACATCGGCGCGCCCGTCGGCGACGGGCACGCTCCGGTGCGAGCGGGCGGGTTCGGCGGCCTCGCGGAGGGCGGCGAGCCGGCGGTCGCCGGGGGCGAGCGGCCGTCCCATCTCGCACCAGGCGGCCCAGGGGTTGCCGGTGTCCTCGCTCACGGAGCGGCGGCGCGCGAAGGCGGAGCCCCGAGCTCCCTGGGCGCCGACGGGCAGGGACAGCCGGAGGGCGTGGCCGTCGACCGGCTCACCGCCGGCCGGGTCGGCCGGAGCCCAGGCCAGTACGGTGACACGCCCGTCGCCGTGCAGCGTCACCAGATGGTCCTCGCCCCGGGCGAGCACCTGCTCGCCCATCTCGGCCATGAAGGTGTAGAGGTGGTAGGTGGGTTTCTTGATCTGCCGGTGTGTCAGCAGCCCGAAGCCGCCGTGGAACGGCGCGGTGGGGATGCCCACCTCCTCGAACACGTCGCTGAACGTCCAGTACGAGAAGGAGTCGGCGACGTCGCCCCCGCCCACCAGCACCGGTGCGAGGTAGGCCGCGTGGAAGGCGGTGTCGTGGATCGGGTTGTCCGGTCGGTACGAGGAGTTGAACTCGGTGATGTGGACCGGCAGGTCCGCGAGTCCGGTGCCCGCCAGCTGCCGTCGCGGGGCGCCGAACTGCTCCAGCAGCGCCGATGAGGGCATGAGCGTCTGGTGAGTGCCGAACGGCACGGGCTGCTCGGGGCCGGAGGAGTAGGCGTGGCGGCTCACGAAGTCGATCGGCAGGTCGCGGGCCTCGACGAACTCGGCGAAGCGCCGGATCCACTCGTCCTCGTAACCCGGCGCCAATGAAGGCCCGCCGACCTGGAGTTCGGCGTCGACCTCCTTGACGGCCAGTGAGGTCACCTCGTAGAGGCGGTGGTAGGCGTCCTGGTCCGCGGACCAGAACGCCGCCAGGTTGGGCTCGTTCCACACCTCGATGGGCCACCGGCGCACCTGGTCGATGCCGTAGCGGTCGACCAGATGCCCGATGACGGCGCGGACGAGGCCGGCCCACTCCCTCTCGTCACGGGGAGGGGTGATGTTGCCCTTCCACCAGAACACGGTGTCGTCGCCGGAGGCGAGACCGGACGGCATGAAGCCGAGTTCCAGGAAGGGCGCGATGCCCATTCCCAGGTAGGCGTCCACCACCTGATCGACGTATGTGAAGGCATGGCGCACGCGCCGCTCGCCGGCGTGCTCGTAGGGGCGGTGGACGCCCATCCCGTCACTGAGCAGGCCGTGTCCCCGGATGTACCGGAAACCGATCTCCTTCTGGACGAGGTCGAGGGATTCCTGGTAGTCGCGCCGCAGCGCGAGGTCGAGCCGGCCTGTGCCGACGCAGTGGCGCCAGGCGTCGGAGAGCCGGGCTGTCGGCTGCCGGGGGACGACGATCCGCATGGTGGGAGTTCCTTTGCTGCGGTGCGGTGCTCGCCGGAGGCGTTCGGCATGGAGGCCGGCCTCCCGGACCGAGCCCCGGGAAGCGGGGGCCTGGTCGCCTGCGACGGTGGTCGCATCGGTAACGATTGGGCAACTTGCGAAAATTCTTGGTTGCTTCTCGCGCGTTTCTGACTGTACACCTTAGCTCCCGCTTCGCGGACGGCCTATAAGTTTGCGCAAACTAAAAGAAGTTGGATCACTGACGACAGATCAGGGAGTTCCACGGTGATGAGGAAAACCCGCAGCATGACGGCTGCCGCGATCGGCTTGGGCATCGCACTCGCCGCCACCGGTTGCGCAGGCGGTGACGGCGGCGACGGTTCGCCCGGCGGCCAGGGCACAGTGACCCTCTGGACGAACGCGATGGAAGGGCGCGGCGCGGAGTACTGGAGAGCCGCCGCGAAGGAGTACCAGTCGCTGCACCCGGACGTCACGATCAAGATCCAGTCGGTCCAGAACGAGGACCTCGACGGCAAGCTGCAGAACGCGCTCAACTCCAACTCCGCTCCCGACATCTTCCTGCAGCGCGGAGGCGGCAAGATGCAGGCCATGGTCGACGCCGGCCAGATCCAGGCGCTGGACCTGACCGACGCCGACAGGGCCAACGTGGGCGATGCGGCCCTGGAGGGCGTCTCGATCGACGGCAAGGTCTACGCGATGCCCCTCGACACGCAGCCCGAGGGCATCTACTACAGCAAGGACCTGTTCAAGAAGGCGGGCATCGACTCCCCGCCGGTGACGATGGACGAGCTCAAGGACGCCGTCGCGAAACTGAAGGCGATCGGCGTCGCGCCGATCGCGGTCGGCGGCAAGGACGCCTGGCCGGCCGCGCACTGGTACTACAACTTCGCCCTGCGCGAGTGCAGCCAGGAGGCCATGCAGGAGGCCGCCAAGTCGCTCGAGTTCGACGACCCGTGCTGGACCAAGGCCGGCGAGGACCTGGAGTCGCTCCTGGAGGCCGACCCCTTCCAGAAGGGCTTCCTGACGGCCTCCTCACAGCAGGGCGCCGGGTCGTCGGCGGGCATGCTCGCCAACCACAAGGCGGCCATGGAGCTCATGGGCAACTGGAACCCCGGTGTGATCGCCGACCTGACCCCGGACAAGAAGCCGCTCCCCGACCTGGGCTGGTTCCCCTTCCCCGCCGTACCCGGCGGCAAGGGCGACCCGACCGCCATCATGGGCGGCGCCGGCGGATACTCGCTGTCCAAGGACGCGCCGAAGGAGGCCCTCGACTTCCTCAAGTTCGTCGTGACCAAGGACCAGCAGGAGGCCTACGCCGAGGCCTTCGACACGATCCCGGTGAACAAGGACGCCCAGGGGGTCGTCACCGAGTCCTACAACATCTCGGCACTGCAGGCCTTCAACAAGGCCGCCTACTCGATGCAGTTCCTCGACACCGTGTACGGCCAGAACGTCGGCAACGCCATGAACATCGCCGTCGTGAACCTGATGGCCGGCAAGGGCTCCGCCGCCGACATCGTCAAGGACGTCAAAGCCGCCGCCGAGAAGGGCTGAGTAAGCAGACATGAGCAACACCCTGGGCACTGACACGGCCGACGGCCGCCAGTCGCAGGGCACGCCCGGAGCCGGGGACGCGGCCGTGTCCGCGCCCCCGGCTCCGCCGCGAGCGGCTGCGCACCGCCGGAGCCGTGCCAGGACGCGACTGGAGATCGCGGCCCTGTCCGCACCGGCGGTCATCATCTTCCTGGCGTTCGTGATCTTCCCGGTCGCGCTTGCCGCGTACTACGGCTTCTACCAGTGGAAGGGCTACGGGGACCCCACCGACTGGGTCGGCCTGAACAACTACAAGCTGATCCTCACCGACCCCGCCTTCCACGACGTCCTGTGGCACAACGGCCTGATCCTGGTGCTCTCACTGGTCATCCAGGGCCCGCTGGCGATCGTCCTCGCGCTTCTGCTCAACCAGAGGATCCGCGGCCGCTCGACCATCCGCGTCCTGATCTTCGTGCCCTACATCATCTCCGAGGTCATCGTCGGTACCGGCTGGAGCCTGATGCTCCAGAGCAACGGGGCCGTCAACGACCTGCTGCGCCGCATCGGCCTGGGCTCCCTGGAGACTGACTGGATCGCCGACCCGGACCTGGCCATCTGGACGCTGATGGTCATCATCACGTGGAAGTACATCGGCTTCGCGGTGATCCTGATGCTCGCCGGCCTGCAGTCGATCCCCGACGAGATATTCGAGGCCGCGCAGATCGACGGCGCCTCCTACTGGCAGATCCAGCGCCGCATCACGCTGCCGCTGCTGGGACCGACGATCCGTATCTGGGCTTTCCTGTCGATCATCGGCTCGCTGCAGTTGTTCGACCTCGTCTACATCATCTGGGGCCAGTACGTCTCGGGCACCGCGGGCACCTCGACCATGGCGATCTACATGCTCGCCCAGGGCCGCAACGCGGGCAACTACGGCTACGGCAGCGCCGTCGCGGTCGTGATGTTCCTGATCTCGCTCGCCGTCGCGCTGCTCTACCAGCGCTTCGTCCTGCGCCGCGACCTCCAGGGCGCCGTCACCGAAGGGACCGTGTGATGAGTGCGACGACCGCCACCCCCGAGGTGCCCTCCGCGACGGAGCCGAAGCCGCCCACCGGCCGCCGCGGCGACCGTGACAGGCCGCAGAAGTGGGGGAGCCCCGTCACCTACTTCGTCGCGCTGATCTTCGTCGGCGTCTGCGTCGCGCCGGTGGTCTTCATCGTGCTCGGCGGATTCCGCACCAACTCGCAGATCACCACGGAACCGGCCGCCCTTCCGAGTCCCTGGGTGGCCGGCAACTACATCGACGTACTGAAGTCGACGATGTTCTGGGGCGAGTTCGCCAACTCCCTCATCGTCGCGGTCGCGAGCACCGTCGGCATCGTCGTCCTCGGCCTGATGGTGAGCTTCGTGATCGCACGCTACGACTTCAGGTTCAAGAGCGCGATGTACTCCCTTTTCGCCGCGGGCCTGATGTTCCCGATGGTCGTCGCGATCACTCCGCTGTACCTCGTCATCAAGGACCTCGGCCTCGTCGACAACCTGCTCGGCGTGATCATCCCGCAGATCGCCTTCGGCCTGCCGGTGACCGTCATCATCCTGGTGCCGTTCCTGCGGGCCATTCCGAACGAGATCGAGGAGGCCGCCGCCATCGACGGCATGAGCCGGCTGGGGTTCTTCTTCCGCATGGTGGTCCCGCTGTCGCTGCCCGGTGTGGTCACCGTCGGCATCCTCGGGTTCGTCGGCAGCTGGAACAACTACATCCTGCCCCTGTACATCCTCAACTCGCAGGCGAACTACACCCTGCCGCTCGGCGTCCAGGTGTTCTCCTCGCAGTACTCCACGGACACCGCGAAGGTCCTCGCGTTCACCTCACTCGCCATGCTGCCCGCACTGATCTTCTTCTCGGTCTTCGAGAAGCGGATCGTCGGCGGTCTCACCGGCGCCGTGAAGGGCTGAAGCCGGAAGCCGGAAGCCGGAAGCCGGAAGCCGGAAGCCGGAAGCCGGAAGCCGGAAGCCGGAAGCCGGAAGCCGGAAGCCGAACCGGACCGAACCGTCCCGGGCCTGCCCCCACCGTGTCCACGGCGGGGGCAGGCCGTCGACCGACGGCATCGCTCAGCCCACCCCTCGTCCCCGTGTCACCCCCGGAAAGGAACGCCGAATTGCCCCGCGCCCGCATCGAGCTCGACAGGCAGGCCGTCATCGCCCCTGTCCGACGCCGCACCTTCGGCTCGTTCGTCGAGCACCTTGGCCGCTGCGTGTACACCGGGCTCTACGAGCCGGAACACCCGAGCGCGAACGACGAGGGGTTCCGCATGGACGTCGTCGACCTCGTCAGAGAGCTCGGCTGCACGACCATCCGCTACCCGGGCGGCAACTTCGTGTCCGGGTTCCGCTGGGAGGACTCGATCGGTCCGCGCGACAAGCGCCCGGTGCGCCGCGACCTCGCCTGGCGCTCGCTCGAACCGAACCAGGTCGGCCTCGACGAGTTCGCCAGATGGCTCAAGCTCACCGGCTCCGAACTGATGCTGGCGGTCAACGTCGCCACACGAGGCATCCTGCCCGCCCTGGATCTGCTCGAGTACGCCAACCACCCGTCCGGGACGGCGTGGTCGGACCTGCGCATCGCCAACGGCACGCCGGAGCCGCACAACGTGCGCATGTGGTGCCTGGGCAACGAGATGGACGGACCCTGGCAGACCGGGTTCATGACGGCGGACGACTACGGCAAGATCGCCGCCCGCACCGCCGCCGCGATGAAGCGGGCCGACAAGGACCTCGAACTCGTCGTCTGCGGCTCCTCCGGGTCCGGCATGCCGACCTTCGGCGACTGGGAACGCACGGTGCTCGAGCACGCCTACGACCACGTCGACTACGTCTCGTGCCACGCGTACTACCAGGAGCACGACGGCGATCTCGGCTCCTTCCTCGCCTCGGCCATCGACATGGACTACTTCATCGACACCGTCGTCGCCACCGCCGACCACGTGGGGCACAAGAAACGCTCCGGCAAGAAGATCAACGTCTCCTTCGACGAGTGGAACGTCTGGTACCTCAAGGAGCACCAGGAGTCAGAGGAGGCCTACGACGAGTGGCGCCACGCCCCCCGGCAGCTCGAGGACAAGTACACGGTGGCGGACGCCGTCGTCGTCGGAAACCTGCTGATGACGCTCCTCAAGCGCAGCGACCGCGTCACCTCGGCGTCGCTCGCGCAGCTCGTCAACGTGATCGCTCCGATCATGACCGAGCCCGGAGGCCCGGCCTGGCGGCAGACCACCTTCCATCCGTTCTCGATCACGAGCCGGCTCGCGTCCGGCGAGGTGATCCGGCCCGTGATCGAGGCCCCGACGTACGAGACCGCGCGCCACGGCGAGGCGTCCGTCATCGACGCCGTCGCGACCGCCGACGAGGACCGGGCCGCGGTCTTCCTCGTCAACCGAGACCTGGCCGAGACCGCGCAGGTCACGATCGATGTGCGCGGCCTCGGCTCCTCACGCATCGCCGAGGCGGTCACGCTCGCCGACTCGGACGTGTACGCGAGGAACACACTCGCCGAGCAGCGCCGGGTGGCCCCGGCCGCGAACCCGAGCGCGGCACTCGCCGACGGCCTGCTCACCATCGAGCTGCCGCCGGTGTCGTGGACGGCGGTCGCCCTGCGATGAGCGAGGCCACCGAACCCGGCCGGGAACCGGATCCGGTGGCCGAGCGCCGCGAGACGACCTGTGCGCTGCGCGACGGAACACGGCTGCGGACCGTCCTGCTGGTCCCGCGCGGGAGTGGACCGTGGCCGGCCCTGCTGACCCGCCACCCCTACGACGCGGCCCGCGACGAGCACGAGGGGATGCTCGACGTCCGGCGTCTGGTCGCCGCCGGATACCTCGTCGCGCTCCAGGACGTACGGGGGCGCTTCGGCTCCGAAGGGGTCTTCGACCCGTGCGCGCAGGAGGTGGCCGACGGCGCCGACGCCGTGGCCTGGCTCGCGTCGCTTCCCGAATGCACCGGCGCCGTCGGGATGTGGGGCGCCTCCTACGCCTCGGACACCCAGTTCAGCGCCCTTCTGGGAGGCGCTCCGGCTCTGCGGGCGATCGCCCCCGCCATGACACCGGCGATGTCGGCGCTCGACGGCTTCAGGTTCCGCGGCGGTGTGCCGGAGATCGGAAGCACCCTCGCGTGGACGCACTACGCGATCGCTCCGGATCTGATCGAGCGCATCGAGTCCGCCCGCGAACGGGAGGCCGAGCGGAAACGGTGGGAGGCGACCGAGCGCGCGATCGGATCCGGGGAAGCGTTCCGGGCCGGTGCTCTGCGTGCCCGCCCGGACGCCGAGGCGATCGTCGTGTGGGGCCTGGACCGGTTGCGGGAGCCGCTGGGATCGGCGCGGCACCGCGCCGGGAAGATCGTCGACCGGATCGACGCGGTCGACGTCCCGGTCTTCCTGGTCGGCGGGTGGTTCGACGTCTTCCTCGGGTCGACCCTGGAGATCTACCGGCGTCTGCTGCGCCGCGCGAAGGACACCGGCGGGCCGGCGCCCCGCCTTCTGGTCGGCCCCTGGACGCATGACGACATGTCGGGCCGGGCGGCCGGCGTGGATTTCGGGCAGGGCGCGTCCGCCGGTGATCTCGGCGGCGGGGACCTCACCGCGCAGCACGTGCGGTGGTTCGACGCAGTCCTGCGCGCGGGCACGCCGGACATGCCGCCGGTGCGCGTGTTCCTGATGGGCTCGAACCGGTGGATCGAGCTGGAGGAGTTCCCCCCGCGCGGCACACGGACGCTCGAGCTGTACCTGGGCGCCGGGGGATCGCTCGCGGCCGAGCCGGACGGGAGCGGTGAACGGCGGCTGACCAGCGATCCGGCGTCCCCGGTGCCGACCTGCGGCGGCGCGGTGCTGCTCTTCGGGCCGTTCGGGGCGGGGCCTGCCGACCAGGCGGCGGTCGAGGCGCGGCAGGACGTGGCCTCGTGGCGCACCGTGCCGCTCGCCGAGGAGCTCACGGTGATGGGCGCGGTTCGCGCCGTCGTCCATCTCACGACCACGGGAACGGACGCGGATGTGGTCGTGCGGCTGTGCGACGAACACCCGGACGGCAGCAGCCGCGTCATCGCCGACGGCGTGCAGCGGGGGTCGGCGCGGCTGGTCGACCCGGTCACGGGCCTGGGCGACAGGCGGCCGGTCGAGCCGGGTCAGGATCAGGAGTTCGCCGTGGACCTCTGGTCCACGGCGCACACCTTCCTGCCGGGCCACCGGGTGCGGGTCGACATCGCACCGAGTTCGTCACCCCGCTGGGACGTGGGAAGCAATGTCTTCGAACCGGCCGGGGCACTGGAGGCCGGGGCGCTGGAGGCGCCCACCGTGGCGGAGTACACCGTCCGCCACGGCGCCGCCCGTCCGAGCCGCCTGGTCCTGCGGGTCGTGACGGCAGCGCCGCTGTAACACCGCGACGAGACCGGCCGGGAACACGCCCGCCGGTCTCATCGGTGTGCCGCTGAGGCTGCCGGGACCGGCCCGGTGGAGGCCCGGACGACCAGCTCGGTGGCCAGCTCCATACGGGCGGGGGACCGGGCGCCGCCGTCCTCGCCCCGGGAGAACTCGATCAGGAGCTTGACCGCCGCGGCGCCCAGCTCGGTGCTGGGCTGTCTGACGGTCGTCAGCCCGGGGGTGATGTACTGCGCCTCGGGCAGGTCGTCGAAGCCGATGACACTGATGTCCTGGGGAATCCGCAGCCCCCGGGCGTCCAGCGCGTCGTAGATGCCCAGCGCCATGGAGTCCGCGCAGGCGAAGATCCCCGTGATCCCCGGGTCGCCGTCGAGCAGGGTGTGGGTGGCGGTCACGGCCTTGGCGCGGTTCCATCCGCCGTAGGCCACGGACACCGTGGCGCTGCCGCCGGTCGCCGTGTCGGCCGCCGCGCGGAAACCGTCCACGCGCGCCCGGCTGAAGAGGTGGCGGGCGTGGCCGGCGACGACCCCCATCCGCTGGTGGCCGAGGGACAGGAGGTGTTCGGCGGCCATGCGGCCGCCGTCCCAGTTCGCCACGCCGACGCTCGCCATCCCCGGCGGCGGTGTACTCATCGGGTCGATCAGCACCACGGGGACGCCTGCGGCACTGAGCGCGTTGAACTCCCGCGAGTTGGGGTCGACCAGCGTCCCGATCGTGCCGATGGTGCGCCTGCGCAGGATCCGCGACACCCAGTCGCCGTGCGGCTCGGCGAGTGTCAGCACGACGTCGATTCCCGCTGCCGCCGCCTCCCGCCCGGCCCCGGCTATCAGCAGGTTCGCCCATGACCCCTCGAAGTGGGTGACCACGAGGTCGAGCACGTTGGACAGGCCGCTCTCGTCCCGCGAGTTCTCGCTCCTGGACCCGGTCCGGCGGGTGTAGCCGACGGCCTGTACGGCTTCCATGACCTTCGCGCGCGTCTCGGCCGAGACGTCGGTTCCGCCTCGCAGCACCTTGGACACGGTGGGCACGCTCGTGCCGGCGGTTTTGGCCACCAAGGACAGGGTGGGGCGAGAACCGGCGGGGCGAGGTGGCATGGAGGACAGGTTATCCGGCGGGGAAGCCGCCCAGAACGCCGGGCCGATGCCGCAACGGGCACCTTCCGGGCCGGCGTCGCCGGTCACCGCGGCTCGGGGCGCGGCCTCGCGGCGGACCGCGCACGGCGCCCGCGCGGGACGTGGGCGCCGTACGCGGCCGCGCGCCGGGCGTCACACGGAGGGCGCCGGGGCCGGGGTGTACTCGAACCAGTCGAAGGCGACCGTGCCCTTGGTGGCGTACATGCCGATCACACGGCCGGTGAAACCGCAGGCGACCTCCGTGGACAGGTAGCGCCCGTCCAGTTCGGCGAGCGGCCGGGCACCCTGGGCGCCGGGATCGCCGAGCCAGAAGGCGATGGTGTCGGGGCCCGTGGTACCGCCGTCGGTGAGTTCGGGCGAAGCGGGCACGAGGCCGGACGTCCGGATCGTCACGGCGAGGGTCAGGGGCCCGGCCGGGACCGGCCGGGCGGCCACGGCCTGGCGCAGCGGACCGATCCGGGCGACGACGCGGGCCTGCCCGTCGTCGATCTCCAGCTCGTAGTGGTGGGCCTCGTCCAGGCGCACGCACAGGCCGCCGCGTCCCGTGCCCGGGTCGACCGCGGCGGTGACGCGGCAGTCGTGGTGCTGCTGGCGGCGGCCGACGAAGGTGTATCCGGGGCGGTCGAGGGTGGGGCCGGTGGCGCGGAGGACCAGCCGGCCGGGGCGCTCGGTGAGCGACCAGGAGCCATCCGGGCGGGCGAACGGCGAGATCCAGTGCGGTGCGAGGGCGGGCCCGTCGAAGTCGTCGCGGGCGGGCGGGGCCGGAAGCGGATGCCAGGCGCCGCCCGGGGCCGCGTGGATCTCGGGGACGGGCGCGACGACGGGCCAGCCGTCCTCGTCCCACTCCACGGGGGTCAGGAACGTCTCACGGCCCAGAACGTGCACGTCGGGTGTGAAGCCGCGGGGGCGGACGCCGAGCAGCACCATCCACCAGCTGCCGTCGGGAGCCTCCACCAGATCGGCGTGGCCGGTGTTCTGGATGGAGCGGGCGGTGCCGCTGTGGGACAGCAGGGGGTTGGCGGGTGCGCCTTCCCACGGGCCGCGCGGCGAGCGGCTGCGGGCGATGGACACGCTGTGGCCGCGTTCCGTGCCGCCCTCCGCTATCAGCAGGTACCACCAGTCGCCGATGCGGTAGAGGTGCGGCGCCTCGGGGTACTTCAGGCCGCTGCCCGACCACGTGGCGAAGGGACCCTCCAGCACCTCGCCCCCGACCGGGTCGATCCTGGCCATGTTGATGCCGCCCTCGACCCCGGAGAAGGCGCACCAGCAGGTGCCGTCCTCCTCCCACGCCAGGTCGGGGTCGATCCCGTGCAGGTCGATCCACACCGGGTCGCTCCACGGGCCCTCGGGCCGCTCGGCCGAGACGATGAAGTTGCCGCCGCCGTCGATGTTGGTGTTGATGACCCAGTAACGGCCTTCGTGGTGGCGGATGGTGGGGGCGTAGAGACCGCCGGAGGCCTTGGAGCCGGGCAGGGGCAGCGGCAGTTGCCCGGGCCGGTCGAGCACGTTGCCGATGTGCTCCCAGTGCACGAGATCCCTGCTGTGGAAGAGCGGCAGCCCGGGGAAGTACTCGAAGCTGGAGCACACCAGGTAGTAGTCGTCACCGACCCGGCACACGCTCGGATCCGGGTGGAATCCGCTGATCACGGGGTTTTCGTAGGTATGCATGGAAACGCGTTCCCTTCAGGCGCTGGCGCGGACGATCAGCCGGGTGGGCAGAATCAGGGGAGTGGGGTCCTGCCCGTTGACGAGGGCGACCAGCATGCGGGCCATCCTGCGACCGAGGGCCTGTACGGGCTGGTGGACGGTGGTGAGCGGCGGGTCGGCGACCTGGGCGACGGTCAGATCGTCGAAACCGACCACGGAGACGTCGCCGGGGACCGTCCGTCCGGCCGCGCGCAGTGTGCGCAGCGCTCCCGCCCCCATGTTGTCGTTGGCGGCGAACACCCCGTCCACCTCGGGATGGTCCGTCAGCAGTGCGGCCATGGCGGCGGCACCGCTGGGTTCGGTGAAGTCCCCCTCCCGCAGTGGGAGGGGGGTGAGGCCGGCCGCCAGCATGGCGTCCCGGTAGCCGCGGTACCGGGCGTGCCCGACCCCGGTGTCCAGCCGCCCGCAGATCGTGGCCACGCGCGTGCGGCCGCGCGAGATCAGGTACTCGGTCGCCTCGCGGGCCCCGCCGACGTTGTCGGCGTCCACGTACCACCGGGGAGCCGGGCCGATCGGCCGGCCTCCGAAGACGACGGGCATCGCCGTCTCCCCGGCCGTGCGGATCAGTGGGTCGTTCTCGCGCAGGGCCATCAGCATCACGCCGTCGGCGCCCCTGGAGCGGAGGAGTTCCTCCACCCGCCTGCGGCCCCGGTCGGAGGCGGCCAGGCACAGCATCAGATGCAGGCCGGCCTCCTCCAGAGCGCCCGACGCCCCCACGATCACCTGGGCGAAGAACGGATCCGCGAAGATCGACGGGTCCTCTCCCGAGACGACCAGGGCGGCCACCCCCGTCCGGCGGGTGGCCAGCGCCCGGGCGGTCGTGTCGGGCACGTAGCCGAGCCGCCGGGCGGCCCGCTCGACCGCCTCGCGTTTGGCGCTGCTGACATGCGGGGCGTTGTTGAGGGCTCGGGAGGCCACGGAACGGGACACGCCCGCGAGTTCGGCCACCTCGTCGAGCGTCGACCGCCGACGCGCCGCATCCTTCGCCATGACCCCGAGCCTCTCCCTGCCGACCGGACGGGAAACGTCTCACCCGGCCCGCCCGGCCGCCACCCGCCCGATGGGCGAGAAGGCAGAGGGAACGAGACCCGGCAGGACTGGAAGCGCTTCCAGGAACGAGACGCATGCCTCGCCGTGCCATGGAAGGCGACCTTCCGAGCACTTGACAGCCCAACGGGCCCAACCACACGATACCTGTCACGGCGAAGGCTCCAGGAACTGGGAGCGCTTCCAGTGGGAGCGCTCCCAAATCTCCGTCGAGCCCTCGCGCGCGTCCTCCCTGCCGGAGAGCCCGTCGCCGACGGGGAGGCGTACCACCGCACTTCCTTCAGCGTGTCGCACGCCCGGAGCACGGGCGCGCGACGCACCCCCCACAAGGAAACCGAGGTACCGTCATGCGCCGCAGCATCCGCGCCCTCACGGCAGCGCTCCTCGCCCTGCCGCTGGCACTCGCCGCCGCCCCGTCCGCCCACGCCGCCGACCCGACCACCATGACCAGCGGGTTCTACGTGGACCCCGACTCCAGCGCCAAGCGGTGGGTCGCCTCCAACCCCGGGGACGGCCGGGCGTCCGCGATCAACGCCTCCATCGCCAACACCCCGACGGCCCGCTGGTTCGGCTCGTGGAGCGGCACCATCGGCACGGCCACGGGAGCGTACGCGGGGGCGGCGGACCGCGCAGACAAACTTCCCCTCCTCGTCGCCTACAACATCTACAACCGCGACTACTGCGGCGGACACTCCGCGGGCGGAGCCTCCTCGCCGTCCGCCTACGCGAACTGGATCGCGCAGTTCGCCGGCGGAATCGGCAACCGTCCGGCCGTCGTGATCCTGGAGCCGGACTCGCTGGGAGACTACGGCTGCATGACGCAGGCCCAGATCGACGAGCGCGAGCGCATGCTCACCGGGGCCCTCACCGAGTTCAGCCGCCAGGCCCCCAACACCTGGGTCTACCTCGACGCCGGCAACCCGGGCTGGGCAGCCCCGGCGACCATGGCCCAGCGCCTGCACGAGGCCGGCCTCCGGCAGGCCCGCGGCTTCTCGCTCAACGTCTCCAACTACTTCACCACGGCCGAGAACACCGCCTACGGCAACGCCGTCAACAACGAGCTGAGGGCCCGCTACGGCTACACCAAGCCGTTCGTGGTGGACACCAGCCGCAACGGCAACGGCTCCAACGGCCAGTGGTGCAACCCCTCGGGCCGCCGCATCGGCACCCCCACCCAACTGGGCGGCGGCGCCGAGATGCTGCTGTGGATCAAGGTTCCGGGCGAGTCCGACGGTAACTGCGGCGTCGGAGCCGGTTCCTCGGCCGGCCAGTTCCTTCCCGAGGTCGCCTACAAGATGATCTACGGCTACTGATCCCCGAATCCCGCGAGCCCGGCCCGGGGACACCCCGCACGCCTTGAGGAGCGCTCGGCAACTCCCGGCCGTAAGGAACGCCCCGCGCCCGCGGGACGCCGCAGAAGGCGGAGCGGACCGGGCAGGCTCCGCTCCCGGTCGTCCGTGCCGGCGCGGCGGGCCGGTGCCCTGTCCGCCGCGCCGCTCCATCCGGCCTCTCAGCGACCCGCGCAACGCGCCCGGGACGGCCCGGGCGCCGCGGGAGAAGCCGGATGGAGCCCGCCTGAGGCCCGGCATCAGCGGGCGGCGCCTGCCGCCTGCGGAGAGGAACCGGGACAGGGCCGGCTCGGTTCGCCGACCTGCCGGCACGGCAACACACCAAGCCCCGGACATCTCCCGAATCGGAGGACACCCCCCATGCTCCGCCACCGCCCGACCCGAGGCCGCCGCACGGCCGGCCTCCTCATCACAGCGTCAGTGGCCCTGTCGGCCGCCCTGACCGCGATCGCGCCCACCCATCCGGCCCACGCCGACACCGCCACCCTGGGCGAACTGGCCCAGGCCAAAGGCCGTTACTTCGGCTCCGCCACGGACAACCCCGAACTGTCCGATACCCAGTACACGCGGATCCTGGGCAGCGAGTTCGGCCAGATCACCGTCGGCAACACCATGAAGTGGCAGTACACCGAGCCGTCCCGGGGCCGGTTCGACTACACCGCCGCCGAGGAGATAGTCGACCTGGCCGAGTCCAACGGCCAGTCGGTGCGCGGACACACCCTGGTGTGGCACAACCAGCTGCCGAGCTGGGTCGGCGACGTACCGGCCGGCGAGCTCCTCGGGGTCATGCGCGACCACATCACCCACGAGGTCGACCACTTCAAGGGCCGGCTGGCCCACTGGGACGTGGTCAACGAGGCGTTCGAGGAGGACGGCAGCCGCCGGCAGTCGGTATTCCAGCAGAAGATCGGCGACGGCTACATCGCCGAGGCCTTCAAGGCCGCCCGAGCCGCCGATCCGGACGTCAAGCTCTACTACAACGACTACAACATCGAAGGCATCGGCCCCAAGAGCGACGCCGTCTACGAGATGGTGAAGTCCTTCAAGGCCCAGGGCATCCCCATCGACGGCGTCGGGATGCAGGCCCATCTGATCACCGGCCAGGTCCCGGCAAGCCTTCAGCGGAACATCCAGCGCTTCGCCGATCTGGGCGTCGATGTCGCCATCACCGAACTCGACATCCGCATGACCCTGCCGCGTACCGCCGCCAAGGACGCCCAGCAGGCCGCCGACTACGGCGCCGTGGTCGAGGCGTGCCTGGCCGTCTCCCGGTGCGTCGGCATCACCGTCTGGGACTACACCGACAAGTACTCCTGGGTTCCCTCCGTCTTCCCCGGCGAGGGCGCCGCTCTGCCATGGGACGAGGACTTCGCCAAGAAGCCCGCCTACCACGCCATCGCCGCCGCGCTCGGCGGCGGCAGCCCCGGCCCCGGCGGCGGCTGCACCGCCACCTACCGCGTCACCAGCCAGTGGCAGGGCGGTTTCACCGCCGAGATCACCGTCGGGAACGATCACACCACGCCGATCAACGGCTGGACCGTCACCTGGACGCTGCCCGGCGGCCAGTCCGTCAGCCACGTGTGGAACGGAGATCTCACCGTCGACGGGCAGAGCGTCACCGTCCGCAACGTCGGCTACAACGGCACCCTCGGCAGCAACGCGAGCACCACCTTCGGCCTCCAGGGCGGAGGGGCGGCCGGTACCCCGGCGAATGTGACCTGCACCCCCGGCCAACCGTTTGGAACTCCGGCGTAGCCGGTCGGCGTCCGTTCGCCGGCGGCTCGCCGTGCCGGGAGGAGCCGGTACCGGAAATCCTCACGCCGACCCGCCCGGCGCCTCCACGGGCCGCGGAACTCCCGCGGCCCGTGGACCGGAGAAGCCTGGCGGGGCGGGAGACGGTGCGGTCTTCACCGCGGCGTTCGCTGTCGGCTGACCGCTGTCCCCGGGTGTGGTGGTGAGGCGGCCCGCGTTGCCAGGATGGCCGCCATGCTCTCGTTTTCTGTACAGGCCGTACCGAATGACATGAGTTCCTGGACCGCTCTCGCCCGGCGCTGCGAGGCGGCCGGCTTCGACGCGCTGCTCGTCCCCGACCACCCGGGGGCGGCGGCCTCCCCGTTCGTCGCCCTGGCGGCCGCCGCGCCGGTCACCGAACGCATCGGCCTCGGGCCCTACGTGGCCAACGCCGGAGTGCGCGAGCCGCTGCTGCTCGCCTCCGACGTCGCGACCCTGGACGTCGTCTCGGGCGGCCGGGCCCGGCTGGCACTGGGCGCCGGGCACACCCCCGCCGAGTGGACCATGACCGGCTCACGGCGCCCCGACGTCGCCGGACGCGTACGGCGCTTCACCGCCGTGGCCGAGGCCTGCCGCACACTGCTGGCCGGGCAGGAAGTGACCCTCGACGGCCCGGAGGTGTACGCCCGGTCGGCCCGGCTGGAGAATCCGCGCCCGGTGCAGGACCGGGTGCCGTTCACCTTCGGCGGCGGCAACTCCACCCTGCTGCGGTGGGCGGGCGAGCACGCCGATGTCGTCGGGCTGAGCGGGCTCGGCCGCACTCTGCCGGACGGGCACAGCCACGAGGTGCGGTGGCGGGCCGAGGACATCGACCGGCAGGTGGAACTGGTCGAACGGGGAGCAGCCGGGCGGGGGAGCCCGCCCGCGCGCGAGGCACTCGTCCAGGTGGTGGAGATCACCGACGACGCGGAGTCGGCCGCGCACCGTTTCGCCGAGCCGACCGGGTGCACCGTGCGGGATGTCCTGGCCGCGCCGTACGCCTGGATCGGCACCGAGGAGGAGATCGCCGCCTCACTGGCCGAGTACGAGCGGCGCTGGGGCATCACTCGCTATGTGGTGCGTGAACCGGCCCTGGAGGACGCCGGGAAGCTGCTCGCCCGCCTCCGCGCGGACCGAGTGGGACCGTGAGCCCGGCCGCAGGACCGCAGCCATGCCAGGCGTGTCCATGACCGGCGGCCGCCGGCCCTGCGGCAGGTGCCGGCGAACACGGAGCCGATCGGCGCGGTGGGCAGGCGGTCGCTCCGCCGGCCGGGCCCGGGCGGGCCGCGTCCAGCAGCACGCCCAGGAGACGGTGGAGAGCCCGGTCGCCGCCGGTGGGAGGACCGCGACGCGCCACTCGCAGTGCGAGGGGCGGATCAGCTCTCCCACGGCCAGGCCGCGTTCCGCCCGGCCTCCAGCAGCGGCACCATACGGAACGCGGCGTCGGTGAGCCCACCGAAGGTGTGCCGGTTCGCTCCGCCGGACGGCGCGTGCCCGGCCCGGTACCCGGCGAGGTTCCACGTGTACATCGGCACGCTCGCCGGAATCGACTCGGTCACCTCCCGCACATCGTGCCCGGCCTGCTCGTCGGTGACGATCACGACCCGGTCGTGCCCGGCGTACTCCTCGCGGAGTGCCAGCGCGGTGTCGGTGCCGCCGCCGAGGAACCAGCCGCCGTCCTTCCACCGGCCGACCGCCCGCAGCAGCGACTCCCCACGCCCCAGTGGGAACCTCTTCGTCCTCGCCCCCGGGGAGTCGCCCAGGTAGTAGCGGGCCGAGGAGAACGACACGACGTCCGCCTCCGCGCACCGCTGCCCCAACGCGATCCCGAACAGCGCCGCGGCATCCCACCGCTTGACCGCGCCGTCCCTGGAGAACCCCTCGTTCATCGAGGAGGAGGTGTCCACCAGGACCAGCGTCCGCCCCGGCAGCGCGGGCACGTTCGCCAGCGCCGCGGTCAGGGCCTTCTCCAGCGCGTACCCCCACCGCAGCGACGGCGCCGCGACGTACGCGGAGTAGAACCGCATCGGCAACTGCCTCGAGCGCGCCACTTCCTGCGGATCCGCCAGGCGCCGCGCGATCTGCTGGGCAACCTCGTCACCGACCCCGGCCTCGTCGAAGTTCCGCAGGTTCCGCAGCAGCGCCATGTACCCCATCGACGGGATCACGGCCTCCCACGCCGCAGAGTCCATCGGACCCTGCAGCCACCCGGCGAGCGCCTCCCACGTCATGCCCGCGTCCCGCAGCGCCACCTGCGCAGCCGGACCGGAAAGCAGCGCCCGCCGCTCGGCCGCCGGCATGGCCGTCAGGCGCGCCCGCGCGCGCAGCGTCAGCAGCGACTCGGGGATGTCCCGGTCCCGGCCGTGCCGGCGGTCTATCGCGTGCCGGAACAGGTCACCCTGCCACGCCGCGGCCGGCTTGGGGTGCACCAGCTCGATCACGTCACCGAACCGGAAGCCACGCGCGGCGGTGTCGTACTTCAGCAGCGCCCGCTCGGTGTACAGCGCCCTCAGCGCGTCCTCGATGCCGCGTTTGACGGGCTTGGGGATCGCCCGGCCGTACCGGGACGTCCAGTACGCCAGCAACTCGCCCGGCTCGTCCGCGCGCTGCAGCACCGACGCGATCACCGCGCGGTTGGAGACCGCGGGGTGCGGCAGGCCGTCGCCCTCCCGCCGTCCGCTGCCCGGCTCGGCGGTCTCGTGGTCGCCCGCGGGGCGGCTGCCCGCAGCCCGCAGACGTGCCCTGACGTACTCGGCTGCCCCGACGATCGCCGCGGTGCGCATGTTCCCGCCGGTGCGCAGCCACTTCAGCAGGCCGGCGGTCCAGGCCGGGTCCTCCACCGCGAGCTGTCGTACGAGCCGGGTGAAGCGGTCGTCACGCTGCCCGCCGGTCTCGTAGAAGGTGTCCTGTCCGACGAGGTTGGTCACGGCCAGTAGGAAGAGCTCGCCGCGCGGGTCGCGCAGGTGGCCGGCGCCGCCGTGGTGGGTGGTCGTGCGTCCACCGGTCGTGGTGACGGGGGAGGAGCCCGCGGGGAGGGCGGTACGTGTGTTGAAGCGAGCCATGGAGAGCCCCTCTCTGTGGGAGGAGAGGCGTCCGGCAAAGCGGGGCGCCCGAGAACAGGGTCGGCGGACGGAACGTGGTGCTCTGGGCCGCTGAGCTACACCGGCCGTACGGCCGGCGGCGGGATTCGAACCCGCGTCTTTCTCTTGAGAGGAGAAGTACCACCCGCCTGCGCACCGGGCGCCCCCCGATGCTTGAGCCTCCCGAGATCAGGACGGCTGCGGTTCTGCGGGACTTGAACCCGCGCACCCGAAGGTGCTTCGCCGGAGAAGTAACCGCAGCCTGCGCACCGGGAGGTGCAGAGGTATGAAGTTGTGGGCCCGGAGAACAAGGTCGGCGACGGGAACGTAAGCGCTCTGCCGGTTGAGCTACCGGCCGAACTCACGCACGGCCGGACAGGAGTCGAACCTGCAACCACTCGATCCCAAATCGAAGTACCCGTCACCTGCGCACCCGGGCACGCTCACTGTAGGTCATCCCGCTGACAGCGAGAACTGAATAACCGCGCCTGTGGGTACGGCTTTTCGCCTGCGGCCGGCGGCATCGCGCCTCCTCGCGCCATGGGGGCGGGGCGTACGGCCGCGGCCCACCGGGCGGTCCGCCCACGCTCGGATCGCCACCACCGGTCCGGCCGGCCGCGCCGGGCCGGTTGTCCGGAACCACAGCCCTGACCCATCATGAGGCGGGTGACGACTCCTTCACCGGACACGGCCGGGACCGCGCGTACTCCTGCGTCGCCGGGCGGGGGAGAGGACCCCGGTAACGCACCCGGTATGGTCCGGGTGCCGGGGCCGGAGCCGGACTGGCAGTCCGCGGCTGTCCCGCCGTACCACGTGGGCAACAACCCCGTCTCCCAGCACAGTCTGTGGGAGGCCGCCTCCACCCTCTACCGGCTGGTCGCCGGGCTGAGGCCGCCGCTGGAGGCACTGGCGGCCCGGCTGCGGCTGGAGGTGGAGCACACCTGGGAGGACCCCGGCCCGGTGGATGTGGCCCTGTTCCGCCTGCGGCGCACCGAGTTCGCCTTCACCTGGGTGCCGGGCAAGGACTGCACGTTCGTGTGGGTCGACCGGCACCACCAGGACGTCGAAGCCGCTTTGGAGATCCTGCTCGACGTGCTCGGGGTGGGGCGCGAGGCCGTGGCCTTCACCGAGGACGACCTGAAAGCCGAGCAGTCCGGCACGCTCGGCTGACCCTCCCGCCGCCGGTGGCGCGCGGCCACGACAGTCACGACGGGGGACCGCAGCACCCGCCCGGGAACCGGGCCGGCCTCCCTCGTGGCCGGGTCCGCGCGGCAAGACCTGTCCCGGAGCGTTCTCAGAGCCCGCAGCCCGCACCGTCCCGGAGGGTGAGGCGGGCCCGGGGGCGCCGTGCTGGCCGGGCGGCGGGGGCCGGCCCGGCGGTCAGATGCGCCAGGCGCGGATGCGGTCGGCCACCTGGTAGACGGTCGCCTTGCGGTCCTGGATGGCGCGGACCAGGTCCACCAGCGCTCCGTACGGGGGGTCGATGCCCTGGCCGCAGGCGTGCATGTAGGCGGCCGTGACCTGGCAGGCGTACAGGCTGTTGCGGTACGGCAGCGGCTCCAGCCGCACCAGGGTGTGCAGCAGGGAGGCGGCCCGCCAGGCCGGATCGGGGTCGGCGGCGTCCGGGTGGGGGATGCGGGTCCTGTGCCGGGCCACGGCCGCGACCAGAGCCGAGTAGTCGGCCACCGACAGGTCCTCGGGGACGGCTTTCTCCTGGATGTCCAGCAGCCAGGAGACGTCGATGTACAGCGGGTTCATCAGGCGGCTTCGGCCTCGCGGGCGCGACGGGCGGGCGGCACCTCGTCGGGGAACGCCTCATCGAACTCCGCCCGGTGCTCCTCGCCCCAGGTCAGGGCGTAGCCGGTGAACTGCAGACGCTGCTTCTCGCGCAGCGGCAGGTCGTGGACGTACTGCTTGAGGGACTTGCCCTCGGCGGCCGCGGCGGCGCGGACCGCCTCCAGCTCTTCCTCGGTGAAGGTGATGTTCAGTGACGGCATACCCGCATGGTACCTACTTGGTACCTGACCGGCCAGGGAGGACGGCAGCGCACCCCGCGACTCGCGGTCACCGTCCCACTCGTCGTGCTGTCACTCGACGCCGCCGGGGTAACGGCTGGGCACGCCGCCTCCGCGGACACAGGCAGAACGGCCCTGTGGCCGGTGGGCCTGCGGTTGTCCTGGCGGCCCTGCGGCTGACACGGGCAACGCGGCGGATCCGCTCAGCTCACCGCCCGAAGGCTGAAGACCGGTCCCGTTCGGAGGGCACGCCTCAAAGCTCTGGCTCGACTCCCGAGCCCGGGGGTGGGCTCCTCTTTGCCGTGGGGCCGTCCCGCCCGCCCGGCTTGCTGTCCCGGTGGCGGTCCGACGGGACATCCTTGTCGGGGTGTTCCGTTCCGGCCTGAGATGATCAACCGGGCCGTATGGACAAACGCAGAGGCGGGGGAGCATGGCTGAGTTGGTGTTGATCGGCGCCTTGGCGCTTGCCGTCGGCGGGTGCGTATGCGTGGTGTGGGCGGAGCGCGGCGGGCCCCGCTGGGTCCGCGTTGCGGCGGCCGTGACGCTCGCCGCGGGGGAGGTGCTGCGCCGCTCCGGGAAGAACCAACGCCGGGGCCTGAGCCGGACCGGCGGCGACGGTGGCGGTGAGTAGAGAACCGCGTGGAGGCCGACAGCCCGCCCGTGCCCGGCACGATGCCACGTCTGGCGGTACGCATCGGCTTCCGTACGCAGGCGGGCACCGGCGGCAACCGACGCCGAAGGCCGCGGCCGGGTCCGACCATGATCCCGTGCGCCTGGCGGCATCCGAGTGGCAGAGCCTGCGCCAGGAAGCGGACGAACTCGAGTGTGCCTGGAGCGAGACGTACCAGGCTCTGGTCGAGGCGGCGCACGCCGAGCCGGTGCTGCGCTCCCTCTACCCGTTCACGAGCCACTGGGCGCTGCGTTTCTCGACCACCACCCGCCCGCGCCTGACCGCCGTCGGACCGTGCCTGACGGCGAACAGCGACGGCACGTACGGGGTGAGCGACGGCGTTGCCGGCCCGGACCTCGGCCGGTTCGCCACGGCGCACAAGGCCGTGGCGCTGGCCGTGCGCCTGCTGCCGCCCGGCCTCGGCCCGGTCGCGCTCGGCGGATGACCGGGTGTGGCACCGCCTCTTCCAGGTCTTCGGGCTGCGGCCGACCCGGCTCGAAGCGCACGACGGGCGGAGGCGCCCCCACCCCCTTTACTCGTCACATGGACGTGGCCGGCTCACGTCCGGCACTTCCTGTATCGATGGCTGCCCCACCTTCACTGGTGCCGCCCCCCGGACGGCCGACCGGCTTCACGTATGCGGGGTTCGGTACTGTCGGCCGATATGACAGACGCCGCGCCCCGGGCGCGTTTCCTGGTTCTCCACGACTACGGGATGGGTGGGTTGTGGTGGTGGGTGTGGGCCCGGTCGGCCCGGGAGGTGACCGAGCGGCTCGCCGAGGTCGAGGTGGTCGATGACCCGGAGGCCGTCGAGAGGGCCGGGGCGTGGGACCTGGAGGAGACCGACATCGACGCGCCGGTTCTGCCCGGCGGCCTGGGCGAGCTGCGCGCCCGGCGCGATGCCCAGCGCGGTCGCCCCGGGTTCGGCGCGCTGGCCGACCGGGCCGTCGTCCACCTGCGCCTGGACGGGCTCTACGGGGACGATGACCGGTCGGTCTACCTGATGGAGGTGGAAGGCGACGGGCGCAGGCTCCGGCAGGTGGAGCTGACCGAGGACGGGACCGCCCTCAGAAGCGGGCCGGAGGACTGGATCTTCAACCCGCCCGTGGTGGACCTGTTCGACCCCGACCTGCCGGAGAAGGAGATCGGTCGGGAGGAGTTCGAGGCGCGGTGGCGCCGGGCCCGCCACGACGACAGTTACCTGTAGCCCGGCGCCCGGAACTGCCGGCAGCGGGCGGGCTGCCCCCGGACGGCCGACCGCGCTGTCCTGGGCGCCCCGTGCCGCTTGCTTCCTGTCTCAGTTCCTCATAGGACGACCCTGTCGGGTCTCTGTCGGGATCCTCGGGATCCCCCGATGTCAGCGCGTCGCTCGCCCGCGTGTTGTTTCTCGGCGGCTCCTCAGGAGGGCGGTTTCGTAGTCGTCGAGAGTGCGACCGGCCACCCACCCCTGGGACTCGGCCCTGGACACGTCCAGGACCACGGAACGCGCCAGCTGGTCGACGGCGTAGCGGGTGAGCGGCGGCTCCGCGTGCGGGCGCAGCCGGGCCGGCGCCTGGGCGGCGCCCGCCGCGGCCCGGGCCACCGGCAGCGGGATGTGGCCGATGCGCGCCCGTACGCCGTGGGCGCGCAGGACCGTCCGGACCGCCTCGTCCCGTTCGTACGGCGCCGGGTCGGCGATGTTGTACGCGCCCGCAGGCCAGTCGGCGGCCATGAGGCAGGCGTCGGCGAGGTTCTCGACGGCGGTCAGACTCAGCCGCACGCCGGATCCCGGCAGCAGGAGCAGACCACGGCGGACGCGGGACAGCAACCGGGGCACCAGATGCGGATCCCCGGCGCCGTAGACCGCCCGTGGCCGCAGCACCACGGCGCCCGCGGCCAGCGCCAGCGCCTCGCCGGCGGCCTTGGTGCGGCCGTACGCGTTCAGGTGCCCGCGTACCGGATGGTCCTCGGTGATGCGGGCGCGCCCGGCCCCGGGCGCGTAGACGCTGGCGCTGCTCACCCACACCACCGGCCGGCCGGCGGCCCCCTCCAGCAGCCGCACCGTGCCGTCGACGTTGACGGCGCGCATGGTGGCCTCGGCGGGGGAGCCGGGCACCGGGTCGCCGACGGCCGCCGCGCAGTGCACGACGAGATCGGCGCCGGACAGGTCCGGCACCTCGCGCGCGGCGTCCCAGGGGATGTGCCGGCCGACCGGGCCGGGGCGCCGTCCGACGCACAGGACGTCGGCGCCGCGGGCGGCGGCCGTGGTGGCGACGTGCGAGCCGCAGAAGCCGCTCGCGCCGGTGACGGCGATCGTGGTCATCCGCCCTCCGGGGATCTACGGGCCTCAGCCGCCCGGACGGTCAGGGAGCGCCAGCCGGGCAGGGCCGCGCCCCGGTCCACGCGGGCGCGCGAGACGGCGGGGCGGTGAGGGGCGAGCGAGGCGAGGGTGTCGTCGAGCTGGGCGCGGGCCAGGCGCGCACCGGGGCAGGAGTGGGGGCCGGTACCGAAGACGAGATGGGCCAGAGCGGGCGGGGCCGGGCGGTGGATGTCCGGTGGCCGGTCGTGGGCCCGCGCGGCGTGCCGGGCCACCAGGATCAGACGGTCCCCGGCCCGTACCGGGCAGCCGTCCAGCTCGGCGTCGGCCGCCGCCATGCGGGGCAGCAGGGGCGAGGGGGCGGTCACCCGCAGCAGTTCACCCACCAGCACCGGGCGCAGCCGGCCGTCGGCCGCCTGCTCCCACAATCCCGCGTCGGCGCACCAGGCGGCGGCCCGCGGGAGGGCCGCGACGGTCGTGTTGACGGCGGCGACCGCGAGCATGGCCCGCAGGGCCGGCTCCGCCGCTTCGCCACGGGCCGGGGCGAGCAGGCCTTCCAGCCGTGCCGCCGCCGCGGCGGCCGCGCGTGCGCTGCCCGGCCTCCGCGGGCCGGGCAGGTGGTCGCGCACCGTGGCGGCCGCCACGGCGGCGGCCGCCGAGGCGATGTCCTCCGCTCCGCCGACGGCGTGCAGCAGTGTGCGGACGGTGGCGCCGGCCATTTCGCGGGCCAACGGCACGAGGTCGACGTCGTGGCCCGCCTCGAGCGGGGCGAGCCGGCGGGCCAGGACCTTCTGCCACACCGGGCGCAGGCGCTCCACCCCGGCCGCGCCGAGTTCGTCGGCGAGCGCGCGCCGGCCGGCGCGGTGGTCGGCGCCCTCCTGGTCGAACAGCGTGCCGCCGGCGGACAGTTCGCGGGCGGCGCCCCCGGTGGTGCCGGCCGCGGTGCGGTCCAGCGGGAGGCGGGCTAGGGCCTGCCGGTAGGGCTCGGTGCCGTGCACCAGCACCGCGCCGCCGATACGGATGACCACGCGGCGGCGGGTGGCGGCGAGGAGGGCGAACAGCACGGGGTGGGAGCGGGTGTAGACGCGCCGGTCGCGGCGCAGGGCGGCACGGAGGGCGGATGCGGCGGGGGCGGCGGGAGGCGTGATCATCCGACACGCACCCGCTTCGGGTCGGTGAGGCGCCGGGCGGCGAGCCGCGCGGTGGCGGCACGGTCGGGCTTCAGGGAGCGGCCGGACAGCGGGATGTCGGCGAAGAGCACCGCGTCCGGCCGGGCCGAACCCATGCGCTCCAGCGGTCCGTCCAGGACCTTCCGCAGCGTGCCGCGGTCCGCCCCGGAGGCCGGCTGGACGACGGCGACCAGACGCTCGTCGCCGTCACCGGCCGGCACGCCCACGAGCAGGGCGAGTTCGACGCCCGGTACGTGCAGCGCCGGCTCGTACAGCCCCGGGTAGATGTTCTCCGCGCCCCGCAGGACCATGTCCTTGCGGCGGCCCTCCAGCACGATCCTGCCGCCGTCCAGACGTGCCCGGTCGCCGGTGGCGACCCAGGGGTCCGGACCCTCGCCCAGGTAGCGGTTCCGGGCGGCGGGACCGGACAGCAGCAGCTCCCCCGAGGTGTCGGTCCTGACCGCCACACCGGGAAGCGGGGTGCCGACCAGATCCCCCTCGCCGGTGAAACCGGCCTTGTCGGCCTGTTCGACCGCCGCGGCGGGAAACAGTTCGGTCAGCGCGTAGACGCCCCACGCCTCCTTCGCCCCCGCGCGCTTGACGCGGGTGAGCAGCTCGGCGCTCACGGGGGCCGATCCGGTCCACACCCGCCCGGTGAACCGGCCGCCCTCCGCGAGCAGCCGCCTTGTCTGCGGAGGCGTCAGATAGGTGGCCTGCGGGGCCAGACGACGCAGCTGGCGGGAGAGCACACGCGCGGAACGGGCGGGCAGCGCGACCGGCGATCCGCTCGCCAGGGACGGCACCAGGACGAAGAAGGTCCCGCCGAGAACGGGCCGCCCGGCCTCGGGCCGGACCAGATCGGCCACCGCGGCCATGCCGGCGGCCAGCGAGGAGCGGGTGTGCACCACCGCGCGGGGCCGGGAGGTGGTGCCCGAGGTGAACACGATGACCGCGTCGCCGTCCTCGTCCACCGGGGGCGGCAACGCGGACCGCACTCCGGCACTCAGGGCGGGGGCGCAGCCGGGCAACCGCGGTCCGACCGTGGCCACCGGCCCCAGCTCCGCGAGGTCGGGCAGGGCCAGGCGGGCCCGGCGGGCGAGCGGCCGGGCCCAGCCGGCGACCGCCTGGGCGGCGGCGTCGGCGAGGACGATGTCGGGGCAGGCCAGGGCGAGACGGGCGCGCAGCACGTCCGGCCCGGCGCCCGGGTCGAGCACCGCGGCCCGGGCACCGAGGCGGTGCACGGCGAGCATCACGGCCAGAGCCCGGGGCCCCGGCCGTACGGCGACGCCGACGGTGCCGCCGCGTGTGACGCCCCGCGTGTGCAGGGCGGCGGCGCAGCTGTCGGCGAGGTCGGCCAGGTCTGCGCACGTGATCCTGGTGCGTACGGCTCCGTCGCGGGTGGTGCCGAGTACGGCGGGCCGGCCGGGGTGGCGCCGCAGGGCGCCGGCGAGAGCGTCGAGCATCAGCGCGGGTCCTCCCCGTGACGGCCCGGGCCCTTGTCGAGGTACCAGCGGGCGGTGCCGACGAGGCCGTAGGCGCGCAGCCGGCGGGTGGAGTTCTCCACGACCATGTCGCGGGCGTGGACGATGGCGGTGGTACGGCGGCGCACCCGGTTGAGAAAGAGCCGGTCGGTGGGGGAGGGACGGCGCGGCATCCCGCCGACCGCCTCGTACAGCGCGGCGGTGATGGCCATGTTGTTGCCGGCGTGCATCCGGTAGGGGGCGAGATAGCCGTGGCGGCGGTGGTGGGCCGGGCGGACGCGGCCGAAGAGGGCCGCGGCGCGTACCAGCACGCGGAAGGCGGCCCGCCCCAGCGGTCCGTGCTCGTCGCGGCGTGCCTCGACGCGCCCGCACACCAGGCCCGCGCCGCGCCGCAGGGCGCCGCGGGCGCCCGCCGTCCAGCCGGGCCGCGGCAGGCAGTCGGCGTCGGTGCGGGCCAGCAGCGTGGCGCCGTGCTCGATCGCGTACCGGAAGCCGGTGTCCACCGCGCAGCCCGCGCCCTTCTCCGGCTCGCCGACGACGTGCACCGGGAAGGGCGCCCGGCGGGCGAAGTCGTGGGCGAGGGCCGCGGTGCCGTCGGTGGAGGCGTTGTCCACGACGACGAGGGTGAAGTCGCGGTCGCGCTGGGCCGCGAGCGCCTCCAGGGTGGCGCCGATACGCGCGGCCTCCTGGTGCGCGGGCACGACCACCCACAGGGCGCTCATGCCTTCTCCCAGACCATCGTCATGATGCTGACGCCGCCGCCCAGGCCCACGAACAGGACCCGGTCGCCGGGGCGCAGACGCTCGTGGACGCGGTCGAGCTGCACACCGAGGGTGGCGCTGGCCATGTTGCCGAGTTCGGGGACGGTGACGACGAGCCGGTCCCGGGGGACGCCGGTCAGCTCCGTGAACCGCTCCAGGTACGGCACGGTGACCTGGTGCACCAGGATGTGCCGGAAGTCCTCCCACGCCAGCCCGGTGCGCTGCCGCATCCGGTCGAGCACCGATGTGCCGACCTTCTCGAAGACCTCGCGCAGCTCGCCGCCGTCCCCGCGGAAGTAGGTGTGCTCGTCCCCGCGTGGGTGGCGCGAACCGCCGCCGAAGATGCCGCCGACCGACCAGTGCTCGGAGTGCGTCTCGGTGTCCACGTCGAGGATGCCGCCCCGTTCCACGGTCTCCAGGACGACCGCGGCCCCGGCGTCGCCGAAGGTGTAGCCCGCGAAACCGTCCCGGAGCTGGCCGGGGCCGGAGGGGTCGTGCCGTACGGCGCGGCTGGGGGTCTCCCCGGTGACCACCAGGGCCCGGCGGGCACGGTCGGCGAGAATCATCGCCCGCGCGGTGTCGATGCCGTTGACGAAACTGTTGCACGCGTTCGTCACGTCCAGCGCGTGCGCCCGCGAGCCCAGCTCGGCCTGGACGATGTGCGCGGTCGCCGGTTCGGCCACGTCCCGCGTGGCGGAGGCGAACACCAGCAGGTCCACATCGTACGGGGCGAGCCCGGCCCGGCCCAGTGCCGTACGCGCCGCCCGCACCGCGAGCGTCGAGGCGTACTCGTCCTCCGCGGCCGCCCGGCGCGAGGCGATGCCGGTGGTCCGTTCGAGCATTCGCGCCGGCAGGGACAGCCCGGAGGCGGCGGTGAGGCGCTCCTGCAACTGCCGTGAGGTCACTTGAAGATCCGGCAGGCAGGAGGCCACCGCGGCGATGCCCACCCGGCGGCGCACCTGCTCGGGAGCAGCGTGGTCTGTGTGCATGGGCCGGAGGCTACGAGCGGATCAGGCCGGTCGGCCTGAGTGCCGGTACTCAACTGGAATAGGTGATCGACCGGTCACCGGCCCGCCCGGAAACCGGCAAGAGACACACGGCCCCGGTGCGCGCCCGTACCCCCTTGTACGCGCCATCCGGCCGTGTGTCACAGTGCGCTCGGCGGCCCGGCCCCGGACTGAGCACCTCCCGGCGCCGGATCGGGCACGCGCACCGAGAACAACAGGGCAGAAACGATGTCGGAATACCAGCACTACCAGTTCCTGGCCGATCAGCCGCTCACGGACAGCCAGTCGGAGCGGGTACGGGCGCTGACCACCCGGGCCCGCCTGACTCGCACCACCTTCCTCAACACCTACGAGTGGGGCGACTTCAAGGGCGATCCCAAGCGTCTGATGGAGCGCTACTACGACGCTTTCCTGTACTTCGCCAACTGGGGCACCCGGCACGTCATGCTCCGGTGGCCGGCCCGCGCCCTGCCTCTGCGAGTGGCCGAGCGCTACTGCGTCGCTCCCGCCGCCACCGCCTGGCAGCACGGCGGCCACGTGATCGTTTCGCTGGCCTCGGACCCGCAGGACGACAGCGAGGACTTCAACGACCTCTTCACAGACGGCGACTACGACTACGGCGAGGAGCGCGAGGAGCAGTGGCTGCCGAGTATCGCCCGAGCCCGCACCGATGTGGCAGCCGGTGACCTGCGCCTGCTCTACCTCGCCTGGCTCCTGGCCGTCCAGGACGGTGCCGTGCCCCAGCACGCCACCGAACCACCTCTGCCCGCCGGCCTGGCCGGTCTGCCCGCCTCCCTGGAGGACCTCGCCGTCTTCCTGCGCATCGACCCCGACCTGATCGCCGCGGCGGCCCGGCCGCTGCCCACGCTCTCACCGGCCCCCGCCGCCCGTACCGCCGCCCAACTCCTCCAGGCCGTGCCCGCCCAGGCCGCGCTGCGCGCCGAACGCCGGGCCCGGCGGGAAGCCGAGGCGGAGATCCGCGCACACCGGGCCGCCACGCGCGCCCGAGAGCAGCGGCTGACCGAACTCCAGGGCCGCGAGGACAGCGCATGGCACCGCATCGACGACCTTCTCACGGTCGCGAGCAGCAGCAGATACCGCCAGGCGACCCTCCTCCTGACCGACCTTGCCATCCTGGCCGAACGCGACGGCACCGCCGAGAAGTTCAAGAACCGGTGCCGGAACCTGCGCCACCAGCACTCCCGGAAGAAGACCTTCCTGCGCCGGCTGGACGAGGCGGGTCTGTGACTCGGTGACGCGCCGGGACCGGGACACGCGGGTTGTCAGAGGCCCCGCGTCCTCGCCCCGCACGGTCATCTGAGCACTGGCCCGCGCCGGGGGCCTCGGTGGTGACCCGCCTGTCCCGAGTCTGTTCGCTGGCCCGGCAGATGAGTGGTCATTGCGGTGGCCGTGGCTCGGCGCGCTCGTCGGCGAAGGCGCAGAGCCGGTGAATCAGGTCGAGGCAGCTGGTGGGCACCTCGGCCCGCTGCTGGGAGCAGTCGCCCTGGAGCCAGGCCCCGGAGCCAGAAACCGTCCGACCCGGCCGGTGCCGAGGCACGAGTCGATGTACAGGAGGGCGCTCAGAGCGGCCGGCCGGTCGTAGGTGGGGTCGGGGCGGCGCAGGTAACGGTCAGGGCAGGCGGCCGGCAGAGGGCGTCGTCCGGCGTGCGGAAGGTGGCCAGGGTCACGCAGCAGGCCAGGCCCACCAGCAGGTCTTGCTGGCCAGCAGCAACTCCCCGGGCCGCTCGCGGAACCCGGTCCGGCGGGAAACGGCGATGAGCCATGCGGTGGTCCTCCGCTCCCGCCACCCGCATGCAAGGGGAGTGGTGAGCTCATGCGAGGTGATCTGTCGGGCGTCTTCACAGACAGACGCCGAGCCGATCGGCCGGCCCCAGGAACGACCACTGTGGTGCGCGGACCTGCGCTACCTTGCCCTCACCCGGCAGCAGTGGACCCCGCTGCTCGACCACGGCAAGGCCCCGCCCGCCCTGGCCGCCGCCCGTCTGGCCGGAGACGAGGTGACCTTCGACGACTGCCTCGTCCTGGCCTCCCGCCTCGGCCTGCATGCCGGCGGCGCGCTCCGCGCAGCCGGCAGCCCCTGAGCACCGGAGTCGCGGACGGACACTCTCCTGCCCGTCTTCCCCGCCGAGGTGGGGGTGTTCCGTGGGAGTCCGGCAGGCCAACCCACCGTCGGCACCTCCACCCTGGTCACCGGCGCGGAGGCGGACGGTTACGGGTGGGTGCGGCCGTGTGAAACCGACTGTGCGGCCTGTCGTACGGTGGCGACGGCGGGGCTGTCGCGGTGTTCGGCCGCCCATGCCAGGGCCGAGGTGCACGGCGGCAGGTCCTCGACGTCGGTGTAGCGGACGCCGGGTCGGTGGAAGAGGTCGCGGGCGGCGGCGGGGAGGAAGGCCATGGCCTCGCCCTGCGCCACGATGTGCAGTAGCGCCTCCAGGTCCGCGGCGGCGGGACCGTATCGCACCGGGCTGCCGTCGGGACGCGGATCCACCGCCCAGAAATCCCACCACACCCGCGGCACCTGAGGCGGGACGTCCACCACCGGGTATCCGGCGAGCCGGTCGAGGGTGATCCGGGGCCGGGCCGCCAGGGGGTCGTCACCGGGCAGGCAGGCCACGCGGGGCTCGGCCGCCAGGTGGTGCACCTCGATGCCGTCCGGCACCGGCGGCCGCAGGAAAACCACATCGACCTCCCGCCGGTACAGGGCACCCCACTGATCGACGAAGTTCACACCGAGGACCTCCACCTCCAGACGGGGATGCCGGCGGCGCAGCGCCCGGAGCACGGCACGGGTGTGCGGCATGGCCGCCTCCGCACCGACGGTGCCCACCCGCACCCGGCCGGACAGATGACGCCCCTGCGCATCCGCGGCCCGCCGCAGCCGCGCCATCGCCGCGACGGCCGCCCGGACCTCGGGCAGCAGCGCCCGGCCGGCCTCGGTGAGGGCGACCGCCCGGCTGGAACGCTCGAAAAGAGCCACCCCCAGACGCTTCTCGAGACTGCGGATCTGCTGGCTGAGCGCGGACTGCGTAATGAACAACCGGGCCGCGGCCTGACCGAAATGCAACTCCTCGCTCAGCACCAGAAACAACCGCAACTGGTGAATGCTCGGTTCCGCCGACGACTTTGCGACCGCACCCCCGGGCTCTCCCGCCCCCTCATCTGCAACCATGGACAGAAGTTTATCGAAAACGCCGCAAGTCTCATCGAGTACCACATGACACCGGCTGCCTCGCCGTGTGAATCTCTAAAAGTGCCCGGTCGGTCGAACCGGCCACCACCGCAGAGCCGGGATCGGCTCTGCCTCGGGGCAGAAAAAAGGGGGGGGCATCAAAACGAAGGCCTTGGCGCGCCTCATGCGAGGCGTGCTGCCCGGCGAGCAAAACAGAAACGGTTCGCACTTTCATCCGCGAAGCCTCCCGGGGGAATCCGGGAAGACGCGCTGGCGGGTTCCGTGTGCTCGCGCCCGGTGGCCCACTCGCTTGAGGTCTCACCCTGATCCCAAAGGGATTTACCCTACCGGCCCGGCGGCCAAAGGCTGACGGAGCTTCTGATTCGGTAAAGGAGAAAGAAAATGCGTAGACGTATTCTCGGGATCCTCGCCACGGCCGCTGCGTTCGCCGGCCTCGTGGGGGCGGCGGCCACCCCCGCATCCGCCGCTTCGAACTGGATCGACCAGGACCAGGTCCTCAGCATCACAAACCCGAAGACCGCCCTGTCCAAGGACACTCCGGCCGGTACGGTCCAGGTCCGTTACGGCACCTACGGAGGGGTCCAGTACGGCTGGGGGAGGGCTGTCAGCCCGACGCCGGGCTACAACCTCATCTTCGAGGTCGACACCGACGGAAACCGGGTGGCGGATCGCGCGGCCTGGGTCGAGAACCTTTCGGGAAAGACCGTGTGGACGTATGGGTACCCCACGTCGTCCAGCAGCAAGGTCGCGTTCCGTGCGTGCATCACAAGGCACGATTCGTGCGCGGCCACCAACTCCGAACACCGGACCGGGTGGTGGTGACGGTGTGATCTGCGGTTGAGAGCAGGGGCCTCGTCCGGTGTCCAACCGATGGGTGACCAGCCGATGGTCTGCCGGGCGAGGACCGGTCCGGTGCTGTGCCCACAGCCGGGAGATCGCCGAGCGGCACGAGTCGGCCGTTCCCGAGCGGCGGGCCGTCCGCGAAGGAGCCGGGCCTGGCGGGCGGTTCGTCCGGGGTCACAGGGCCAGCCACACTGCCGTGTCGCCCGGCAGGAGGTTCCCCTCCAACTCCTCGCCGGCCAGGAGCACCTCGCTGTGGGCGGGCAGTGCGACCGGCTTGTCGGAGAGGTTCACCACGCACCGGAATCCGGGAGTGCGGACGAACGACAGCACCGGGTCGTCCGGGGCGCTGTCCCAGGTGAGCGTGCCGTCCCCGAGGGCCGGGTGGCTGCGGCGCAGGGCCAGCGCCGACCGGTACAGGTTCAGCATCGAGGACGGGGCGCGGTCCTGGGTCTCGGCCGTCAGCGGCTTCCAGGCGACGGGCTGCGGGAGCCAGGGCGCCCTCCCGGCGCCGTCGGGGCTGAATCCGAACGGCGGGCCGTCCCCGCTCCACGGCAGCGGGACACGGCAGCCGTCACGCCCCCGGTCGGTGTGCCCGGAGCGCTGCCAGGTGGGGTCCTGGAGCAGTTCCCCGGGAAGGTCCTCGACCTCCCACAGGCCCAGTTCCTCTCCCTGGTACAGGTACGCGCCGCCGGGCAGGGCGAGGGTGAGCAGGACGGCAGCCCTGGCCCGGCGGGTACCGAGCCGCAGGTCCGCGGGCCCCCGCAGGTCCGAAAGTGAGCGCAGCGGCCCGTCCGGCTGCGGCCTGGCGTAGCGGGACACGTGCCGGGCGACGTCGTGGTTGGACAGCACCCAGGTGGCCGGGGCGCCGACCGCGCCGAGTGCGGTGAGCGACTCGTCGACGACTCGGCGCAGATGGCCGGCGCGCCAGGGCGCCATCAGGTAGTCGAAGTTGAACGCGGTGTGCAGCTCGCCGGGGCAGACGTAGCGGGCCAGTCGTTCGGGGAAGCCCGCCCAGGCCTCCGCGACGAACGCGCGGGGAACGTCGTAGGCGTCGGCGATGTTCCGCCAGCCCTGGAAGATCTCGTGCACCTCCTCGCGGTCCCAGTGCGGGTGGTCCGAGTCGCCGGCCCCTTGGAGGAGCTTGCCGTCGAGGGAGCCGATGTCGGGCAGACCGGGCGCCTTCACCAGGCCGTGCGCCACGTCGATGCGCACTCCGTCCACGCCGCGGTCGAACCAGAAGCGCAGGATCGACTCGAACTCGGCCCGCACCTCGGTGTCGTCCCAGTTCAGGTCCGGCTGCTCGGGGGCGAACAGGTGCAGGTACCACGGGCCCGGCGAGCCGTCGGACTCGGTGATCCGGGTCCAGGCGGGGCCGCCGAAGACGCTTCTCCAGTCGTTGGGCGGCAGTTCGCCCTCGGGGCCGCGTCCCGGCCGGAAGATGTAGCGCTCCCTGGCGGGGGCCCCTGGCCCGCCGGACAGCGCCTCACGGAACCACGCGTGCGCGCAGGAGGTGTGGTTCGGCACGATGTCGATGAGGAAGCGCAGTCCGTGCTCGTGCGCCTCCTCCACCAGCGCCCGCGCGTCCTCCAGCGTGCCGAAGACCGGGTCGATGTCCCGGTATTCCGCGACGTCGTAGCCGCCGTCGGCCATGGGGGACGGGTACCAGGGGGTCAGCCACAGCGCGTCGACGCCGAGCGCGGCGAGGTACGGGAGGCGCTGCCGCACTCCGGCGATGTCACCGATGCCGTCGCCGTCGCCGTCGGCGAAGCTGCGGATGTACACCTCGTAGATGACGGCGTCGCGCCACCAGTCGGCGGTGTTCCGGGCGAATGCCACGTCTCTCCTCAGGGCGTGATCGGGGTGTCGGAGGGGGCCGGTCACCTGATGGCGTCCATGGCTGCTCGTGCGGCGCTCCCATGTCGGAGGACCGGCACCAAGGACCACCGGGCGGGCAGTGCCGGGCCCGCCACTGCCCGCCGGGCGGCCGTCAGCGGAAGGCCTCCGGAAATGTCTGCCCGCCCCGCCGCCGAAGATGTCCCCGGGGGCACCGGAGGGTGGGGGAGGGGCCGGAACCGGTCGAGGCCCTCCGCCCGGTTCCGGGCCGCGCGGGAGAAGTTCCGCCGGTGAGGGGGCGGTTGATGGGCTTGGGGGCTGGTTCTCACCCGGTCGGAGGGGTTGGTCGTCCCGGACGCGTGCCTTTGTGCGCAGCGGGCGGCGCGGAGGGCGGCGACGATCCGGTGAAGAGCTGTCGCCGAGGTGGTGCCGGAAGGCGCAGCGGGATGTCCCTGAAGGCGTGAGTTCTCGGCCCGTCACTCGTCGGGTACGTCCGGCCGGTCGGGCTCGGTGGCTGCGGCGGCGTAGCGGCGGGCGAGTGCGGCGCAGGCTTCGCGGAGGGCCGGCGGGCCGATGACGTGCAGGTTCGCGTCGAAGCGGCCGAGGCCGGCGGCAAGGGCGGTCCAGGACCAGGATCCCGTGATGACGCGGCATCGCGTGGGACCGAGCGGTTCCACGAGGCCATCGGCGGTGTGGGGTACGACTGCCGAGGCGGGAAGGTCCAGGATGGCCTCGCCTTGGCAGGGCCAGGCGGCATCGGTGTCGTCGGAGCCCCGGAACCGGCTGGTGACGAAAGCGGAGACGTCCCCGCCCGGCACCTGGCGTACGTCGAAGCGCGGGCCCGTCGGCGTGCGAGGGGTTATGCGGTCGGTGCGGAAGGCACGCCAGTCGTCGCGGTCGAGGTCCCAGGCCAGCAGGTGCCAGTGGGTGCGCCAGGCCACGAGGTGGTGGGGTTCCACCCGGCGTCGCTGTGGTGCGGCCCCCTGGTGCGGGGTGTAGTCCAGTCGCAGTTCCTCGCGGCGCCGGATCGCGGTGCTCAAGGCGGTGAGCGGATCCAGGGCACGGGCCGGCATGGCACCGGGCTCGGGTGGGCGGACGGTGGTGATGCGGAGTGTGTCGATGCGCTGCCGCAGACGCGGAGGGAGGACGTTCCGGAGCGTTGCGAGGGCCCGGTCGGCGTCCTCCGCGATCGCGGGCTGGACGGTGCTCTGCAGCGCGACGGCCACAGCGATGGCCTGCTCGTCGTCGAAGAGCAGTGGTGGCATCTGCGAACCGGGGCGCAGACGGTAACCGCCGCCGGGGCCCCTGTCCGTGGCGACGGGGTAGCCCAGTGCACGAAGGCGGTCGACGTCACGGCGCACGGTGCGCACGGTGACCTCCAGCCGCCCGGCCAGGTCGTCCCCGCTCCACCCCGGTCGTGCCTGGAGCAGGGAGAGCAGAGCCAGGAGCCGCGAGGACGTCTTCTGCATGACTCCATGATGCCGGAAGTACAGGACACACCCTGTCCTGTACGGCTGCCATGCTGATCCACGGATTCCAGATCGGGGCATTTCGCCCGTCGTCCGCATGGGCCTCGTCCGGCTCACTCCCAGGTAGGAGCACAACCATGTCCGTCACCACCACCGCGCATCTGAACTTCCGGGGCTCGGCCCGCGAGGCGCTGGACTTCTACCGGTCCGTCTTCGGAGGACACAGCGTCGCGGTGACCTACGAGGACGCCGGCAGCATCCAGGACGACAGCGAGGCCGACTGGGTGATGTGGGGCCAGGTCGTCGCCGACAACGGCTTCCACGTCATGGCTTACGACGTGCCCTCGGCGATGCCGTACGAGCGGGGCGTCAACCCGTTCTTCGTGTCCGTGCGCGGCGAGGACGCCGGGGAGATCAGCGCCCTGTGGCAGCGTCTGTCCGCCGGCTCGAACGTGCTGCGCCCGCTGGAGCCGGCGGAGTGGGCTCCGCTGTACGGCATGCTCACCGACCGTTTCGGCGTGACCTGGGTCCTCGACGTCGCGGCCCCCCACAACGGCTGACCCGCCTCGGGGCGGGTGCCCGGCGACGGCTGCCCGCCCCGCTCGTATCCCGGCATCGGCACGCCACCGCCATCTGGCGCGATGAAGTGCGTCTCCGCCCAGGAGCCCGGAGACGCACAGCCGCCCGGCCGCTCCTCGGACGGCAGACGCCCTCACTCCTGCCGCAGCCGCACCACCCGGAAGACGCCGCAGGGGCCCCATCGGGCGTGCGAGCCCCTGCGGCATCTTCCGGGTGGTGCGGCGAGGGTGGCGCGGGGAGGGCGGAAGGGGTGTCCGGGGCGGCCCTCCACGCTCCGGTGAGAGCGTTCGGCGGCATCGCGGCGTCCGCCCGGTGTGCTGGTCGTCACCGGTCTTCGAGGGCTCCCCATCACCTGATCGGTCGCTTAGCATGAGCGGACTATGAGTGGAGCGTTTTCGGTCAAGATCGGTGAATCCGGTAATGAGGCCGGAGCCGGCGGCGACTCCGGCCACGGCGTGCATGGCGGAAGCGGTGCCGCCGAGGTGGCCGGGGCCGGCCTCCGTCCGGGCGAGCCGCTCACCGAGGGCTGCGGCACAGCCGCCGCCCAGGCGTGGTGCACCTCATCCGGATTCGCGGCCAAAACGCGCGAAAGGGGTGCAAGTGGTCGGTTTCCCCATTCCGGCCGCCGTCCCGCCCCGGTCGAGGAAGGCCACGCTCCACCGTCTTCGCCGCCCGCCTGCCGGGCGCACACCTCGTGCGGACCGGCACCCCGTCTTCCAGACCCCAGAGGGCCTCTCGTATGAATGCGCTTCCCCTGCTCCTGATCGGCCTCGCGATGTTCGCGGGCGGATACGTCCTGTACTCGAGATTCCTGGGCAACCGGGTCTACAAGCTCGACGCGTCTTTTCAGACACCCGCGCACGAACTGCAGGACGGCGTGGACTATGTCCCGACCAACAAGTTCGTGCTGTGGGGACACCACTTCACCTCGGTCGCGGGCGCAGCGCCCATCGTCGGCCCCGCGGTCGCCGTCATCTGGGGCTGGCTGCCCGCGTTCCTGTGGGTCACCCTCGGCACGGTCTTCTTCGCGGGTATGCACGACCTGGGCGCCCTGTGGGCCTCGGCGCGCAACAAGGGCCGCTCGATCGGCACACTCTCCGGCCGCTACATCGGCGGCCGGGGTGCCAACCTCTTCCTCGTCGTGATCTTCCTGCTGCTCCTGATGGTGGTCGCGGCCTTCGCGGTGGTGATCAAGAACCTGCTGATCTCCACGCCTTCGGCGGTGATCCCGGCCTGGGGGGCGGTCGCGGTGGCGCTGCTGATCGGCCAGGCGGTCTACCGCTACAGGATGAGTCTCGGCCTGGTCACCGTGGTCGGCGTCGCGGCGCTCTACGGTCTGATCCTCCTCGGCGACGCCGTCCCGGTGGAGCTGCCCGACCCGATCCTGGGCATGTCCCCGGCGACCTTCTGGATCATCGCTCTCTTCGTCTACGCCGGCATAGCCTCCCTGCTGCCGGTGTGGGTGCTGCTGCAGCCGCGTGACTACATCAACGGTGTCCAGCTCTTCGTCGGGCTCGGCATTCTGTTCGTCTCGGTGCTGGTGAGCGCTCCGACGATCGTCGCACCGGCCATCAACGACGCCGTGCCCGCGGGCACCCCGGACCTCGTTCCGCTGCTCTTCGTCACCATCGCGTGCGGTGCGATCTCCGGCTTCCACGGCATGGTCTCCTCCGGCACCAGCTCCAAGCAGCTGGACAAGGAGACCGACGCCCGTTTCGTCGGCTACTTCGGCGCGGTCGGCGAGGGCCTGCTCGCGCTCGGCGCGATCATCGCCGCCGTCGCGGGCTACCGCACCCTGGCCGACTGGGAGGCCGTTTACAGCGCCTTCGGCCAGGGCGGCGTCGGGGCGTTCGTCGAGGGCGGCGGCGCGATCCTCAACAGTGGCCTGGGCCTGCCCGTGTCGCTGAGTTCCACGGTCCTGGCCACCATGGCGATCCTGTTCGCCGCCACCACCATGGACACCGGCGTGCGTCTGCTGCGCTTCGTCGTCCAGGAGGCCGGCGAGGTCGCGAAGGTGAGGATCGGCAATGTCGCCGGCACGCTCATCACGCTCGCCGTCGGTGCGGGACTCACCTTCAGCCAGGGCGCCGGGGGCGAGGGCGGCCTGCGCATCTGGCCGCTGTTCGGAACCAGCAACCAGCTGCTGGCCTCTCTGACACTGTCCATCGTCGCCGTCATGCTGATCCGCAAGCGGCGCAACCCGGTGCCCGCGCTGATCCCGCTCGCGGTCGTGTTCGTCATGTCGTTCTGGGCCGCGATCGTGCAGCTCGGCGACTTCTACGAGGCCCGTGACTGGCTGCTGCTGATCATCGACCTCGTCATCATCGTCGCCGCCCTGTGGGTCGCCTTCGAGGCGGTCGTCGCGATGCGGCGGGCGTCCCGGGAGCCGCCGGAGGCTCTCGACGCCGATGTGGCCGAGAAGGGCGAGCTGACGAAGTGACGTCCCGCTGGGCCTCGTTCCGGGCCGGGCTGGAGGAGTTCTACGCCGGTCCCTACCGGCGTACCCTCGCCCGGGCCCGGCGCGAGGAGGACGATCTGTTCCGGATGGTGGTCCTCGCGGAGGCCCTGGGCGTACCGGATCCGGCGGCGTACTACACCGCCGAGCTGATGCCCGCCCTCTACGAGGACTTCCACGCCTGGCACCGCCGTATGGGCATGGACCGCTCACCACTGGAGCACATCGGGTGCTGCTAGACCTCATCACCTCGCGCAGGGTCGTCTTCGTCGGCGGCAAGGGCGGGGTCGGCAAGACGTCCGTCGCCGCGGCGCTCGCCCTCGGCCGTGCCCGGTCGGGCGCCCGCGTGCTGCTGGTCTCCACCGACCCCGCCCACAACCTCGGCCACCTCTGGGGCCGCCCCGTGGGCGACGAGCCCGTGCGCCTGGCCGGCCCCGGGGACCTCGTCCCCGGGGCGGGGACGGCCGGCCATGTGGACGGGCTGGAGATCGATCCGGAGCGTACGGTCGAGCAGCACCTGTCGGCGGTCGCCGCGACGATGCGGCGGCTGCTCCCCGAGCGGATGCACGCACCGGCCGCCCGGCACCTGCAACTGGCCCGGCAGGCGCCCGGCACCCACGAGTCGGCGGTGCTGGAGCGGATCGCCGAGGCGGTGGAACTCGGGGAGGAGGCCTACGACCTGGTCGTCTTCGACACCGCGCCGTCCGGGCACACACTGCGGCTGCTCGCACTGCCCGAGCAGCTCACCTCCTGGACCCAGACCCTGCTCGCCAACCGCGACCGGTCCGAGCGGTTCGGCGCCGCGGTGCGCGGCCTCGGCGGCGGCGGGGAGAGCGACCGCGACGCCGAGCTGCGCCGGATCCTGCTGCGCAGGCGCGACCGCTTCTCCCGGCTGCGCGAGGTGGTGGCGGACCCGGGGCGGACCGGATTCGTGCTCGTACTGACCGCCGAAGTGCTTCCGATCGCCGAGACCGTGGAGGTGTACGAGAAGCTGACCGGCCTCGGTGTCGGCGTGGCCGCACTCGTCGCCAACCGCCGTTCTCCGGCCGGCGCCGGTGAGCTGCTCGAGTGCCGCCGGAGGCTGGAGGACGAGCACCTTGCCCGGTTGCGGCAGCGGGTCCCGGACGTCCCCCTGCTGGAGGTGCCGCTGCTGCCGGGGGATCTGGTGGGCACGCAGGCCCTTGCCGCGCTGGCGGACCGGCTCGGGCCCTTCCCCTCCTGAGATCCCGCACTCCCCGCCGGTCCGTGGCGCGCGCCGAGCCGACACCTGCGCTGCCGACCGTTTTCCTCCGGACGGCCGTCCTTTCGCCCGGGTGGACGACGAACAGGGCGAGCCGGACCAGACTTACGCGCCCGCCCGCCGGATCCGCGTGCTGACGGACTCGCTCGCGTTCTCACGGGTCACCGGCGCGTCCTCCTTGACCGGGAGTCACATCGGAGGACTTGCGGTCCCGGATCGCCGGCCCACCGGCCGTCGGGCATGGCGTCCAGCACAGCGTTGGCCGCCGGCAGGTGGGCTCTCATGTCGGCGAGGGTGAGCAAGGCGTCGGCGAGGGCCTTGGCGAGCGGCCGGTAACTGGTGCTGCCGTCCCCCTCCACCATCACGACCTCGGCGAGGTCGTATTCGTAGAACGACCGGTTCGCCGGGGTCTGGTCGGGCCGGTGGGTCCTGCCGCCCCCGCCCAGGTACGGCATGTCGACCGGGCCGACGCGTACCCTGCGTCACCCTTCGGTGAGTGCCGGCCCGTGCCCCGGGGACCCCGGGCCCGGGCACCGCACCACTCGCGAAGGTGGACCGATGCCGGTCTGTCCGCCGGTTCCACGGCAGGGAGGGCACTGGACAGGCGGTGTGCGGCAGGAAGCATCCGGGGGCTTGCGTCCCGGCCGGTCGGCGTGCACTGGCCGGCGGATCCGCCCCGTGCTCCGGTGCGCGGGTGGCCCGGGCTTGGCACGCATCCGGAGTGAGGGGAGATTTGATCCGACAAGTCGACCAGACTGTCACTCCCTCTCTGACCAGGAGGACTTCATGCTGCTCACGCGTTCCCGCATGACCGCGGCAGTGGCCGCCGTCCTGTTCGCCGCCGCCGGAACCGCAACGGCGGCCCCCACCGCCAGCCGGTTCGACGACGGCAGCTTCGAGTACCCCGCGGTCGCGGCGAACAGCTTCCAGAGCTTCGCAGCCGGCGCCTCCATGGGGCCGTGGAAGGTCACCTCCGGAGCGGTGGACCTGATCGGCGCCGGGTTCTGGCAGGCCGCCGAGGGCGACCAGTCCCTCGACCTCAACGCAACCGTCCCGGCGACCGTGGCACAGACATTCACCACCGCCCCGGGCAGGACCTACACCGTCACCTACTCCCTCGCGGGCAACCCCGACGGCGCGTCACCGCTGAAGACCGGCAGGGCGCTCGTCGACGGGCAGAACTTCCAGGACTTCTCCTTCGACACCACCGGCAGGACCCGGTCCGACATGGGTTATGTGACGCGGCAGTTCACCTTCGTCGCCAACAACCCGACCACCACCCTCGCCTTCGCCAGCACCACCGCCAACAGCGCCCACGGCCCCGTCATCGACGACGTCAGGGTCCACACCTGCTGTTCCGACTCCTGCTGCCGCTGACCACCCTTCCGGCCCGGTCGCGAGGCCGGTGACTGTCCATGCCGTTCGCACGCGGTTCCCCGGCGCGACGCGCCGGGGAACCGCGCTGCGCGGGGCAGGGCGCCGGGGATTCGTTCGGACACCTTCCGGCACGGTGGGCGGAACCTGTTCCTCGGATGTCACCGGTGGGAACGACTGCGGACCGAAGCAGGACCGCGTGCCGCCGATCGTTATCGAGTACGGGGAGGTGGCCGGGGGACTGATCGGCGACGGCACCGCCGCATGCCTGAAGCCGACTGCGCAGTCCGGCCCCGCCGGCGGGATCGCGCCCGGCTTCGGAACCGCCGCGAAACCCCGGACACCTCGGTCTCAGCCGCCCGTGGCCCGTGGGAGGAGCACGGTGAACACCTCGGACGGATCCTCCAGCCCGCGGGTGAACGGCGAGTCGAAGTACCAGACGAGGAAGAGGAGGAAAGTGATCAGCGCGGTGAACAGCCCGGCCAGTACCAGCTCCCGGCCCGAGCGCTGGATCTGCAGGGCGAACACCATGCCCACCGCGATCGCCGCGCCCGCCACCAGCCCGGACCACACCACGCCGGGCAGCGTCGGCTCCATGCCCTGCACGCGGGCGGTACGGGCCTCGTCGACGGCGGCGACCTGGTCCACCAGGGACTGGTAGGTCTGCGCCTCGCGCACGGTGGCCGGATCGTAGTCGGTGACGTTTCGCCGCAGACGGTCCAGAAGCAGTGCCCCCCGGTCGGTCGTCTCGCCGTGCTCGGTCATGTGGGGCCACTCCACCGTCACCACGTGGTGGACGTAGGCGTCGACGTCGCCGCGGACGCGGTCGCGGGCCGCGGCGGGATACGCCTGGGCGCGTTCGCGCACCTCGTGCAGGGCCCGTGCCTCCTGACGCGTCCAGTCCTCGGCGGCCGAGCGGCCCTCCCAGACGCCCGCGATGGCCAGGCCCAGCACGATCGCGTACACCACGCCGATCATCATCGTCATGTACTCGATGACGTCGGGTGTCTCGGACGGGTCGTCGCCCTCGCCCACCCGGCGCCGACGCAACAGGGCGACCGCCACGACGGCCGCGCAGGAGGCGACGACGGTGAGCAGCAGGAAGAGCCATTCGGACATGGGATTCCTCGGTGTCTCAGGAGGTCCGGCTGGAGCGGGGACGCAGCACGGCGGCGGCCAGTACGGCAGGAGCGACGATCAGCAGGATGCGGCCGATGAGCGGGAGACCGGCACCGGAACGGTGACGCGGGGCGGCGGCGCGGACGGCGACCGGGGGAGAGGCGCTCGGAGAGGATCCGGCGTGCGCCGGCGGCGGGGCCTCACGGGGTGGTGCGGTTCTCTCCGTGAGGCGTGGCACGGCGGCAGGGACGGCCGTTTGGCGGGATGCCGGTGACGTGGCGATGAGCGGGGGAGAGGCGGGCGCGGAGGGGAGCGGAGGCGGGTCCGTGGGTACGGGAGACGGGGGAGGAGTACGTGTGGGTGGCGGAGGTGGAGTCATGTCCGGCGGAGGAGGAGGCGAGGGAGAAGGGCACGGGCGGCCCAGGAGTAAATCGAGCCGAGTGCCGGGGGGGTCGTCGGCCGTGATCGTCACGGACAGGCTCGGGCAGTCCGGTCGTGCCAGGACCGTCAGTGAGGAGTGGCCGTCGGTCAGCCGGACCTCGGCGCCGTCTCCGGCCCGGATCTCGACACCCGGCAGCGTGGGACCGGGACCGCTTCGATCCTCGGCGCGGGCACTGACCGGCGCGATGAGCGCCAGAAGTGCTCCGGCCACCACCACGCCCGTGCGCAGCCCGCCGTGTTCTCGGTTCACGGTCTTCTCTCTACGCCGTCGGGGGCGGCAGGCGCAGGAGAACGGGAGGTAACCCCTCGATGTGGTGATTCCCGGCGGAACGAGCTCGCCGACGGGTTCCCTGGCGGACCAAGAAGACGCGTCCCGGTGCCGACCGGTGCTGTGTCGGGCACGGCCGGGGGACGTCTCCGGCCGTGAGCGATTCGCCGGCGACGGTCGTCCTCAGCCCTCCGTCGGCCTGTCCAACGGTCGGCGGGTCCTCGCCGCGCCCGGCCACCTTCCACCTCGGCCGGGCAAGGCCGCGGTCGGTCAGCCGGTGCGGGGCCGCGGTCGCCGCGACCGTTGGCGGTGCCGTCGCCCGTTGATCGGGACGACCTCGCAGTGGTGCAGGAGCCGGTCGAGGATCGCGGTGGCCAGAGCCTCGTCGCCGAAGACCTGACCCCGCTCGCCGAAGATCTTGTTCGAGGCCAGGATGATCGAGCCCCTCCCGTAACGCTTGGAGATGACCTGGAAGACCGGGCTCGCCTCGGCCCGCTCCAGCGGCCGGTAGCCCACCTCGTCGACCACGAGAACGGCGGGTCGGAGGCAGCCGGTGAGCTTGCTGATCAGACGGCCCTGGTCCTCGGCGGCCCTGAGGTGGCGAACCATGCCGTCGAGGCTGGTGAAGTGGATCGAATAGCCGGCCCGTCAGGCCGCGACGGCCGGGGCAACGACGATGTGCGTCTTGCCGACCCCGGGCGGCCCGAGCAGAGCGACGTTGGCCTTGTCCTCGACGAAGGAGAGGATGGCCAGGTCCTCGACCTTGCGCGGGTCGAGGTCGGGCTGGGAGAAGTCGTGGTCCTCCGGCGTCTTGTGGTGCGGCAGCTTCGACAGCCGCAGGCCGTTGCGGAAGCGGAGGTCGTCGCGGACGGCGAGTTCCTCGGACAGCACCAGATCGAGCAGGCCGAGGTAGCCCATCCCGGCCTCGTCCGTCCGCTGGACGTACTGGTTCAGGGCCTCGGCCAGGTGCGGCCGGCCTCGACACTTGCGGCAGCAGTCCTGCTCGGCAGAGCCTGCAGCGGCCCGCTCTCCGGTCCGGGAGGCCGACCGTGGCGGGGAGAGGGCAGAACGTCGTCGCCGGTGGTGACGCGGCGGTCGGGGCCGGTGGGAGAGCGTCCCAGCGCGTCTCATCCACGACGCGGGCGCCTCGGCCAACGGCCCGCGGATGGACGGCCAACAGGGTCCGGCCACTGGCGCCGGGGCGGTGGGATGCAGCGCGACCTGGGACTTCGTGGCCCGGATCTCGACGAGACGGCGGGGCGGACCTCGCGGGCGGGCACCGGGCAGGGGAAAGGGCCGGTCACGTCCGCTGCTCGAGTAGCGCGCGGACCTGTTCACGCGCCGACGCGGCGGCATCCGGGAAGATGTCGAGGCCGTGCGCGACCAGGGCGCCCTCGTGCAGCAGCATCAGCGTCCGGGCCAGGCCACCGGCTCGGCCGGGGGCGATGTCGGCGGAGAGAAGTGTGAACAGGGCGAACATCCACTGCTTCTGCCCGGTGATGACCGGGTGGGCCGGATGGCCGGGGTCGCTGATCTCCGCGTGGGCGTTGACCATGCTGCACCCCCTGGGGCTGAGTTCCGCCGCCCAGGCCTCCGTGGCGTCGAAGACGGCCAGGACCCGTGCACGCGGGTCGGGTCCCGCCGCGTCCAGGCGCTCGGTGAGGAAGGCGCGCCAGCGCTCGTCGCGGTCGGCCAGGTACTCCACGACGATCTGCTCCTTGGAGCCGAACCTGTCGTAGAGGGTCTTCTTCGTCACCCCGGCCTCGGCGGCGATGAGGTCGACGCCGACGGCGTGGATGCCGCGCTCGTAGAACAGCCGGGCGGCTGCCTCGAGGACGCGGCGGGCGGCGGGCGTCATGGTGATCCGGCGCGGGGCCTCAGCGGTACCCATGACACCCACTATACCGATCTGTATAGTGGGCGGGGAGCGGGTAAACCGATCTGTTTAGTGGTGTGGTGCTGTGAACATCCTGCTGTCCCTCGCCTTCGTCCTGTGCTGGAGCTCCGGGTTCATCGGCGCCAAGCTCGGCGCGGGCAGCGCGTCCGCGATCACGATCCTGATGTGGCGTTTCCTGCCGCTGTCCGTCGTCCTCGTCGCCGTCGCCGTCCTCATGCGCGGGGCGTGGAGGGGGCTCACCGCCCGGGACGTGACCCGCCAGGCCGTGATCGGCGTGCTGTCGCAGAGCGGCTACCTGCTGAGTGTGTACTACGCCATCCAGCTCGGCGTCTCCAGCGGCACGACGGCCCTGATCGACGGAGTCCAGCCCCTCGTCGCCGGGGCTCTGGCGGGGCCGCTGCTGGGGCAGTACGTCTCGGGCCGGCAGTGGATCGGTCTGGTCCTGGGGCTGGGCGGCGTCGCCGTGGTCACCCTGGCCGACGCGGCGGCCGGGGCCGATGTGCCCTGGTGGGCGTATGCCGTCCCGCTGCTCGGCATGTTCTCCCTCGTCGCGGCGACGTTCCTGGAGAGCCGGTCCCGCTCGCGGGTCGCGCCCTCGGTGTCGCTCACCGTCCACTGTGCCACCAGTGCCGTCCTCTTCTCCGTGCTGGCCGTGGGAGCCGGAGCCGCCGCGCCGCCCGCCGAGGGCGCGTTCTGGCTCGCGGTCGCCTGGCTCGTAGGACTGTCCACCTTCGGCGGTTACGGGTTGTACTGGCTCATCCTGAAGCGCTCCGGCGTCACCAAGGTCAACACGCTGATGTTCCTGATGGCGCCGGTCACGGCCGTCTGGGGGGCGTTGATGTTCGGAGAGCCGTTCGGATTCCAGACCGCTTTCGGTCTGGTCGTCTGCCTCTCGGCCGTCGTCACCGTCCACCGCGGTGAGGGCAGGCGGAGGGATGGAGGCGGCAGGGCCCTGGCCGTCGCTCGCGGCGGGCGTGTGGCCGCCGGAGAGCGCGGCTGACACCGGGGCAGGCCGTCGGGGCGGCGGCTGTGCTCCGGGAACAGCACGCAGACGCTCGTGTGTGTATGGGATGAGAGCGGCCGACAGGCCGAAGGCCCACCGGCACCCGTGCGACCGGGGTGTTACGCGCCGCGCCGAAGAGGGGAGTGCCCGGCCCCGTCCCGCCGACCTCACCGCCGGCAACACCGGCCTCACTCCGTCACCGGCCGCCGCCGGGCGCCGCACGTCCGCTGCGCCCGGGACGGTCGGCTTCCGGCGCCGCCTGCCACACCGGCACCGCGTTTCTCATCACCATGTGTGTCGCGAACGGCCGGCCCGGCCCGGACGGACCGGGCCGGCCGCTGTCAGGGGTTACCTGACGTGGAAACCGTAGACGTGGTAGGTGTCGGCACCGATGAAGGGGGCCGACGTGTGGGGCGGGAGCACCGCGACGTCCCATCCCAGGTTCGTCCTCCAGAAGACGACCACCTCGTGGGCGCCCGAGGAGAAGGAGGTGACGCCGCCCTGTTCGAGCGGGACGTCGCCGGGGCCGGTCCAGCACCGGGCGTGCTCCGTGCCGTTCTCCAGATACGTCACCCTCACGGAATCCGTGCCGGCGCCGCAGTCGATCTCGTCGGTGGCGAAGGCGGGGGCTGCCGGGAGCGCGACGCTCACCGCGACGGCCGTCATGGCGCCCAGCGCCAGTTTCTTGGGTCGGATCTTCATAGTGCTGCGGTTCCTTCCCGGTCGGAGCTCCGCTGGGACGAAGCTTTGAATGAATCTTCAACCATCAACCCGCTTCGGTTCAGCGTTTCGGTGAAATCTCCTCGTGACCCGGCCGGTGGTGGTGTCTGCGGGCGCCCCGGCCCGGAACACCGGGCGCCCTGGGAACCGGGGCGCACGGACCCGGTCAGCGGTGTTCATGAGCCGAGCGCAGCGGCAGGACGTGGACGGGGCGGTGAGGTCGGCCAAGGCCTGTTCGGCCCAGTCGTCGGGGAAGTGGCCGTAGTCGTGGTCGGTGAGGTGGCCGGCGGTGGCGCCGGTCAGGAAGATCTGGGGCGGTACATGCCCACCCCGAGGCGGCGGGCGTCCAGCACGGCCCGGGCCGCCGGGGTGCTGTGGTGGTGGCGGCGCAGTGGTTCGGGGGCACCAGCCGGCGGCTGGACGGCCTCCCAGCGGGCCCGGGTCTTGCCGGTGGAGGGGGATCCGACCAAGATCAGCAGTCGGCTGCGGCCCTCCACGGCGTCCTCCACCGTGCGGGGCCAGGACCTGATCGTGGTCCCGTGGCACGTAGCCGGGCAGCACCCACCCCGACTTCCATGACGAGTACCGGCACAGAGGAGAACATCCGTGACGGAACCAACGTCTTCACTGCTCTCACGCCTGCACGCGGCCGGTTTGCGTGACGTGGTTGCGGTCGACCCGGCCGCTGGAGGGCTTGCCGCGACTGCGGGGCTCGCACGCCGCGCTGACGGCACATCGGTGTTCGCCAAGGAGTTCGGCGAGTCGCCGTCAGGTGGCGCTTTCGCCGCGGAGGCTGAAGGGCTCACCGTGCTGCGCGAGGCGGGCGGTGTTGCCACGCCCGACGTCATCCTCGCGGACCACGACCTGCTCGTGCTGTCCGTACTGCGGCCTCGGCCGCGCACCGAGGCCTTCTGGGAGCAGCTCGCGCATGCGCTCGCCCATCTGCACACCGCCACACGGAATCCCCGCTTCGGGTGGCACCAGGACAACTGGCTGGGGCGCCTGCGGCAGGTCAACACCTGGGAGGACAATGGATTCGAGTTCTTTGCCCAGCACCGTCTGCTGCGCTGGCTGAACGAGCCTCGTGTCCGGGAGGCGCTGGACCGCGCGGACCGGGTGGCGCTGGAGCGACTGTGCGACCGGTTGCCCGAGCTGCTGCCGGTCAGGCCCGCGTGCCTGACGCACGGTGACCTGTGGGCGCTGAACATCATGGCCACTTCCGATGGGCAACCCGCACTGATCGACCCTGCGGTGTCGTACATGTGGGCCGAGGTCGACCTGGCCCACCTGTGGACTACGGCGCCGCCGCCCGAGGCGCATGTGCTCTTCGAGCTGTACGCCGAGCTGACCGGGCTCGATCGCCACTGGCGAGAACGGATGCCGATCCTGCAGCTCCGCCAGCACCTGGCCGTCATCGCCCAGTTCACCCCCGACTGGGGCGCCGCCGACCTCGTCCGCGCCACACTCGCTCCGTTCCGCCGACAGCCCTGACCCGGAGAGCTCCGGAGCCTCCGGCCGACAGGCCAGGCTGCCCTGGCGCTCACCGGCCGGTGTGCTGCTGGCGAACCTCGCTGTCGTCGACGGCGGCGCCCCGCTCCACACGCTCGCGGAGCCGCACCCTCGTCCTGGTGCACCGCTGCCTTGCTCCGCTCGGCGGCATGGTCCACGCACCAGAGGAAGGCCACTGAACGTCCTTCACCGTGGAGGCGGGGGGATCTGGGCTTTTCGGGTTACGGCGTGGCGGGCTCGGTCTTCCGCCGAGCCCGCCACCCAGGCTCCCTACCGGAGCCGGAACCGTGTCGTGCCGTCAGCGCTGCAGTGTCAGCAGACCCGGGCGGTAGGGCAGGAGGCCGTAGTCGCCGCCGGAGTTGGGGCTGCGTCCCTGGTAGAGCAACTGCAGATTGCAGGGATCGACGGTCATGGTCTGATCGGGGCTGGTGCGGAGCAGCTCGCCGTGGCTGATGTCGTTGGTCCAGGTGGCGCCACTGTTGGCCTTGCCGGCGAAAGGATTGTTCTCGGTCGCGGCCTGGGGTGTCCAGGAGCCGTTCAGGCTGGTGGCCGTGAAGGAGCGGAAGTACCGGCCCTGCGAGCCGATCGCCTCGACGATCATGAGGTAGCGGTTCTGACCCCGCAACTTGTAGACCTGCGGGGCTTCGAACAGGTTGTTCGTCGTGTCACTCATGATCACTGTCGAGGTCGAGCCGAAGCTGCCCGGGAAGTTCCCGATCGGCATGCTGGCCCGGTAGATCTTGCCGTTGTCGCCGGCGAAGAACAGGTACATGTTCGTGCCGTCACCGATGAGCGTCTGGTCGATGGGCCCCGTTCCGGAGTCGGAGATGCTTCCGGAGAAGAGCACCTGCTCGGACGACCAGCCGTTCGGGTTGGTGGGGTCGCTCGACGTCCGGTAGGAGAAGGCGGTCCTGCCCCACTGGTAGGCGAGCACCCAGACGTTCTTCGGAGCGAAGTAGAAGAGCGTGGGTGCGACGGTGGAACTGGACATCGTGTTCTGGCTGGCCGAGGCCATCTCCGACCAGTTGGTGAACAGGCCGAAGTTCATCGAACCCCACCTCGTCCCCGTGTCGTGCGTGGTCGCGTAGACGAGTTGCCTGCCGTTGTAGGGGGCGACGGTGAAGTCCTTGAGCGAGACCCACCCCTGCTTGGGCTGCGCCAGCGCGCCCGTCGATGTCCAGCGGTAGGTCGACGGAAGATCACACGAGCCGGGGGTTTCGGTGCCGACCTTGACGAGCTGCCACTGCTGGTTGGCGCCGCCCCAGTCGTCGTACTGGACGATGTTCGCGTTGTCGGCGGTGGAGGCGCCTTGCACTTCGAGGGCCTTGTTGCTGTGGCGTGAGATGAGTCTCACGTAGCCGTCCGGACTGTCGGCCAGCCGCCACTGCTGGTTGGTGCCGTTCAGGTCGGCCCACTGGACGATCGAGCCGCCGTTCGTGGTGGACCAGTTGTAGACGTCCAGTACCTTGCCCGAGTGGCGGGACTTGAGGCGGTAGTAGCCGTCGCCGGAATCGACGAACTGCCACTGCTGCTGGTTCTGGTTGTTCCTGGTCCATTGGGTGATGCGGGCGCCGTCGTCGGTCGCCATGTTGTAGACATCCAGGGCTTTGCCGCTGTTGCGGTTGACCAGCACATACGAGGCGTTGGGGTCTACGGTCGCGGCTTGGGCGGGCTGGGCACCGAGGAAGGTGGCGGCCAACAGCAAGGAAGCGAAGACGCCGAGTAAGCGTCTTGGGTGGACTGGTGACGGGGGGCGAAGCCACATCAGAGGGCCTCCTTGGGGGCGGGGGTGAGGTGACGCCGATGAACCGTGGAGCGACCGTGCCGGGGGCAAGGGCAGGTTCGAAAGTTTCGACGGTGTCCCGGTTCTGTGACGCCACAAGCTAGGAAGGCGGGGCCTTCCGGTCAAGACCTGTCGCCGAGCTGTCCGTAAACGCTTCCTTCCCCTCGGACGCGGCAAGCCGTCACGCCGACCGGGCCTCCGCAAGTTCACGATGCGGCTCACCGGTCCGGGGATCCGCCCGGCTCGCGAGGGTCCGAAAGTTTCGTACGCGGAAGCGAAAATCTTTCGCGCCGCGAGGGTTGACGAGGCGCTGTCAATTCCTCAATATCTTGTCTGGATAGTCGACCATGGTTCGATATTTCGAACGCCATAGTCCTGTGCGGGCTGCGCTGCAGGGCAGGGCCGCGCACGGCAGCACGACAGATCCGCACGCCGAAACACCTGCGCCACCCCGTTTTTCGTTCCGGTGAGGCTCACACCGACGCATCCTGACGCCTCGTGCAGGCGGAGAGGTGTGCGACGCCGCGTGACGCCCCCGGCTGAGCAGCGATGGAGTACCCCGTGCCTGTGTCGAAAGACCGCTGCCGCCCGGCGTACGTCACTCGGCGACCGACCGGGCGCCGTCCGTGCCGGTCGGGATCCTCCCGGCTCCCATGACCGCGGTGTCCGGTGGTTCCGTTATCTCTACCTTGGAGGCACAGCCATGGACTCTCACGCACTTCCCAGATCCGCTGTCCGGCGGAAGCTCCGAACTCTGCTGCCGGCGCTGGTCGCCGGCGTCCTCGGTGTGGTCGCCACGCTGGTCGCGCCACCGTCCGCTCAGGCCGCCGAGAGCACGCTCGGCGCCGCGGCGGCGCAGAGCGGCCGCTACTTCGGCGTCGCCATCGCCGCGAACAGGCTGAGTGACTCGACGTACGCGACGATCGCGGCCCGTGAGTTCAACTCGGTGACGGCCGAGAACGAGATGAAGATCGACGCCACCCAGCCGCAGCGGGGCCAGTTCAACTTCACCGCCGCCGACCGCGTCTACAACTGGGCGGTGCAGAACGGCAAGGAGGTGCGCGGCCACACCCTGGCCTGGCACTCCCAACAGCCCGGCTGGATGCAGAACCTCAGCGGCAGCGCACTGCGCCAGGCGATGATCGACCACATCAACGGCGTGATGAGCCACTACAGGGGCAAGATCGCGCAGTGGGACGTCGTGAACGAGGCATTTGCCGACGGCAGTTCGGGAGCCCGGCGCGACTCCAACCTGCAGCGCACCGGAAACGACTGGATCGAGGTCGCCTTCCGCACCGCGCGCGCCGCCGACCCGTCCGCCAAACTCTGTTACAACGACTACAACGTCGAGAACTGGACCTGGGCCAAGACCCAGGCCATGTACCGCATGGTGCGGGACTTCAAGCAGCGCGGAGTGCCGATCGACTGCGTCGGCTTCCAGTCGCACTTCAACAGCGGCAGCCCCTACAACAGCAACTTCCGCACCACGCTGCAGGAGTTCGCCGCCCTCGGCGTCGACGTGGCCATCACCGAACTCGACATCCAGGGAGCCTCGCCCTCGACCTACGCCGCCGTGGTCAACGACTGCCTGGCCGTCTCCCGTTGCCTCGGTGTCACCGTCTGGGGCGTGCGCGACAGCGACTCGTGGCGTTCGGAGCACACGCCGCTGTTGTTCTACAACAACGGCAGCAAGAAGCCCGCGTACACCGCCGTCCTCGACGCACTCAACGGCGGCTCCACCACTCCGCCGCCCGGGGACGGCAACACGATCAAGGGCGTCGGTTCGGGCCGCTGCCTGGACGTGCCCAACGCCAGCACCACCGACGGCACCCAGGTCCATCTGTGGGACTGCCACAACGGCACCAACCAGCAGTGGACGTACACCGATGCCGGCGAACTCAGGGTCTACGGCAACAAGTGCCTGGACGCCGCCGGCACCGGCAACGGCGCCAAGGTCCAGATCTACAGCTGTTGGGGTGGCGACAACCAGAAGTGGCGCCTCAACTCCGACGGATCCATCGTCGGCGTCCAGTCCGGCCTCTGCCTCGACGCCGTCGGGGCCGGCACCGCCAACGGCACCCTGATCCAGCTCTACTCCTGCTCGAACGGCAGCAACCAGCGCTGGACCCGCGCCTGACAAGGCATGCTACCGACGAAAGGGTGAATCGGTGACGGCCTGCAGTGCGGCTTCCCCCGCCCCATCACGAGGTCGTCGCTGGTGATCACGAGGGTCGCCGCCATCACGGCGGCGACCCTCGTGACCGGCTTGCTCGCCGGAGTGAATCCGGCACCCGCCGAGGCGGCGACGGTGGACACCGATACCTGGTACGCCCTGGTCGATCGCAACAGCGGCAAGGCGGTGGACGTCTCTGGCGCGTCCACCGCCGACGGCGCGGGTCAGCCGGCGCACGCGCAATGACGAAGCGACCAGCAGTGGCGGTTCGTGGACCCGGCGACGGCTCCCACCGCCTCAAGGCCCGGCATTCGGGCAAGCTTCCCGACATGGCCGGCGCCTCGACCACAGACGGTGCCGTGGCCCAGGTGTACAGATCACGAGCGTTGTCAACGCTGACTGATCTTGATCATGGCGAAGACCTCCGGTGTGAGGAGAGTGCCCGGAAGCCGCCGGGCCCGGCTTCCGGCCCTGAGCGCCTCACCGTGACCACACCGGGTGCCGGTGTGGCGGGCCTCGGTCCGGGCCACGGCGTACAGCGCCCCGCCGACCGCTCGATGCCGCCGAACTGGGGCCCCGGTTGGGAGGTGCAGCAGGCGGCTGCGGCGATCTTGCGCGTCAGCACGGTGCCGATGTCCACCGTCACCTCGGTCGCGTCTGCGGACCGGCAGGGAGGAGGCCCGCCCTCGGCGTACGACGTGCGAACCACGTAGGGGACGTCGCGCCGCCGGCAGGTGCGAGAGGACGGTGCGATGGCGGCGACCGGGCGGCGAGACAGGCGGCCGACGCCCGGCTCGACGCGTTCCGCTGGCTGCGCCGCTCCAACGCCCGACGCCGTCACTCCCGCCTCGGGCACCGCAGCCCGATCGCCTGCGAGAACGCCTTCCGAAGGACACCGACCACGCTGGTGCCGGCCGCATGACCCGTGTCCGGGATTCGGGGTCAAGGCCCGGGCACATCGCCGTGATCAGCCCTCAGGGAGCCGTCCGGCTGTTCGAACGTGGTCAGCCGGTAGATCAGGTGGTGGGCCTGACCGGTCTGAGTGTGTTGTGGCAAAGGGAGTCCCTGTTCGATGAGCAGGGGCTTCTTCGTGTGCGGGGCATGATCGCGGAGGGGTAGGGGCAGGCAGCGGACGGCTTGCTGTTGATCGAGGAGGGTGCGATGCCGTCGGTGTTGGGGCTGATGGAACGGCGTGAGGCGCGGGCGAGGCAGGATCTGGAGTCCTGGACGGAGGTTCTGGAGCAGGCTCAGGCGGAGGTGGATGCCGCGCGGGAGCGGGTCGAGCGGGCCCGGGTGGGGCGTGAGGAGCTCGTGGCGGTGCTGGCCGAGGAGAGCCCGGTGAATACGCCGGCTTCCGTGCCGTCTGGTGGTGAGGCGGCTGCCGGCGTGGGATCGAGCGGCTCCGGCGCGGGGCGTGGCGAGAGGCCGCCGGTGTGGCGGTCGGGCATGGGTGAGGAGGTACTCGGCGGCCTGTATCGGGAGGTGTTTGTTGCGGTGGTGGCTGCTTCAGGGCCGGTGAACGGGGTGGAGCTGACGCGGGCGGTGGGCCGGGAAGCGGAGATCAAGAACGAGGTGGAGAAGATCCGTCACCGTGCCTACGTGCTGGAGAAGCGGGGCTGGCTGGTGCGGGCGGAGGACGGACGGTTCATGCCCGCGCCCGGGGCAGTCGGCCGGGGCGTTTCTCCGGCCAGTGCGGAGCGTCTGCGGCCAGGCGCCTCGACAGCCTGATCACGGCGGCCCACCACACCATCGCCGCGTGGTGGTCGGGGCGGCGTTCGTGGTCGCGGTTGAGGCGGCGTGAGCGGGAGAGCCAGCTCAGGGTTCGCTCCACCACCCACCTGCGGGCCAGTACGACAAATCCGCGTTGCCCGTCGGAGCGGCGCACGACCTCGGTCCGCACTCCGTGACGGGCGAACGCCTTCGCCAGTGCCGGACCCTGGTAGGTACTGTCGACCCACACCAGCTTCAGCAGCCGGCCCGGCTGGTCCATGAACGTCTCCAGCAGCGCGGGAGCGGCCTTGGAGTCGTGCACATCGGCCGTGGTCACGGTCACCTCCAGGAGCAGACCCTCGGTGTCGGTCAGGATGTGACGCTTGCGCCCGTCACGTGACTTGCCGCCGTCGTATCCGCGGCTGTCCTCGCCGACGGTCTCGGAGGCGTCCACCGACTGGCTGTCGATGATTCCCGCACTGGGCTCGGCGTTGCGGCCCGCGCGTGCCCTCGCCGAACATCGCAGGCGTTCGTTGAGCTGCCCCGAGTTTCGTGGAGTCCGCGATCGTGTGATCAAGCGGTCTGCGGGACTTCCTCCAGGTGCGCCCAGTACGTCTGCTCGTACTCGTCGGGCGGCACGTAGCCCAGGGCGGAGTGGAGTCGTTCACCGTTGTACCACGCGACCCACTGGAAGACGGCCCGCTCGATCTGGTCGACGTCCCGCCATGGCCCCTGATGTTCGATCAGTTCGGCTTTGAACGTGCCGTTGAGGGCCTCGGCCATCGCGTTGTCATAACTGTCCGCGACGGACCCGACCGACGCCGAGGCACCGACCTCGGCGAGACGTTCCGTGTACCGAATGGATACGTACTGCGACCCGCGGTCGCTGTGGTGGATGAGATCGGCGTCCTTCTTGATCCTCTGCCGCCACAGCGCCATCTCCAGCGCGTCCAGCGGCAGGTCCGTGCGCAGGTGCGTGGCGGCCTGCCAGCCCACGATCCGGCGTGAGTACGCGTCCAGGACGAACGCCACGTAGACCCACCCCGACCAGGTGCGGATGTAGGTCAGATCCGCCAGCCACAGCTGGTTGGGCCGCTCGGCGGTGAAACGGCGGTTGACCAGATCCGGCGGGCGCGGCGCGGCCGGCTCGGGGACCGTGGTGCGGCGGCGCTGTCCGCGGATGACGCCCTCGATGCCGAGTTCGCCCATCAGCCGCTCGACCGTGCAGCGGGCCACCGCGTGTCCGGCGCGGACCAGCGCGCGGGTGACCCGGCGCGCACCGTAGGTGCGGCCGGAGTCCTCCCACACGCCCGTGACCAGCGGAATCAGTTCCTCGTCGCGCAGGCGGCGGGCCGACTTCGGCCGCGTCTTGCGCGCGAAGTACGTCGACGGCGGCACATCCAGCACCCGGCAGACGGGATCGACCCCGAGGCCCTTGCCGCGCAGGTGGTCGATCACCTGCTCGGCCTCGTCCGGGGACGGTCGATCTCCTGGGCAAAAAACACCGAGGCGGCCTTCAGGATCTCGTTGGCCCGCCTCAACTCGGCGTTCTCCTTGCGGAGTCCCTTCAACTCGTCGCGCTCGGCAGTCGTCAGCCGGTCGTCACGCTCGCCGGCGTCCGCCTCGGCCTGGCGGACCCAGCCGCGCAGGGCCTCCTTGTGGATGCCGAGGTCGCGGGCGACGTGCGCGATGGGACGGCCGGTCGCGCGGACCTCGCGCACCGCCCGCTCACGCAGCTCATCAGGGTACTTACGGGGTGCTGGCATTGCTCGTGGTTCTCCTCACGCCTGGAAGCGTAACCCAGGCTTCAGGGACTCCACGAAGATCAGTACAGCTCAGTCCTCACCCTGGCAGGACAGGGGCCAGGACCCGCGTTCCGACGGCCAGCAAGCGTGCCTCACGCCCAGTTCATGCCCAGCTCGCGGAGTGCCGCCCGCTGATCGGGGGTGAGTTTGTCGCGGCGGATTTTGGTGTTGGAGATCCACACGCCCAGCCGGACGGCGTGCTGCTGGCCGTCGAGGGTGACGTGTTCGGTGTGCTGTCTGGGGACGCGGTGGGTGCCTTCTCGTTCGACCCATTGTGCGAGGGCTGCGAGGCCGCGCTGGAAAGCCGCTGATGTCTTCCCGCTGCGCTTCTCGGCCGGGGCCGGTGCGGGCCGCTCGGCGGGCTTCACACCCAGCTCGGACAGTCGCCGCTGCTGTTCCTCCGACAGCTCCGCCCAGGAATCAGCCTGTCGTTGGATCCAGCGTCCCAGATCATCGCCCTCGAAGGTCACGCCGGGCCGGATCTCGGCGAGGATGTCGGGTCCGTCAGCCGTGACGAGGTCGCGGAGTACCGCGTGGTGGCGTTGCCAGTCCAGGGGCCAGGGGCAGTTCCAGTCTGGGTCGATCGCCGCCAACTGCTCCGCGCGGGTCCTGGCGCGTTCGGGGTCCTTGCCGAGCCCGCCCTTCCTGCGAAGGTTGGCCAGGTGCTGGCCGATGGGCACCCGCTCCCCGCCGGCGGGATCGGCCCAGACTGCGTTCTGCCGGGGGGCGAGGTGGCCGTGGGCGCGCCGGTAGGAGCGCAGCACGGCGAGTTTGGTCTCCCAGGCTTCCTCGCCCGGTTCCCAGACCATCCCGGCCTCCGGCGCGTCCAGCAGGGTCTTGCGTCGCGGCTCCAGCTCCCCGGCCCGTAGCGCCTTCCGCTGCTGGTGGACCCACCTGCCCAGCGGAAACGCCTTGGTGACGCCCACCGTCGTCTCCGTGTCGTAGGGCACGGCGTGCAGCCCGGTGATGCCGTTTTCCTGGCGCCAGCGGAGCAGGGCCTGGTAGCCCTCCAACCAGACCAGCGATTCGGGCCGGTAGACGCGGGTGCGCAGGAACGCGGCGATCGTGGCCGCGTCCCGGGGAGAGGAGAAGCGCAGCAGCGCGGACTCGGCCACGGCCTGGGCGTCGTCCTGCTCCTGGTCGCCGCCGTTGCCCTCGCCGCCGGCCCCGATGATGCGGCCGTCCTCGTCCCGTCGGATGTGGACCTTGCGTTCGTGCCTGCTGCGGGACAGGGCGCGGGAGGCGAGCTGCTCGGTCACGCGTTCGTCGTGCGAGCGTAGGCCCTGGAGGATTGCGGTCAGGGGGGCGAACGAGGCGGAGGCGATCATGTCGTTGGGATCCTCGCCGGGGGCGAGGAAGACCGGCACGATGATCCTGGCCATCTTCTGGGTGCCGTCGGGATTGGGGCGCAGGGCGCGGCCGATGTTCTGCACGATCTCGACCTGGGAGGTGCGGGTGTCGGCGAAGCACACGCCCTCGACCCCCCGGGCGCCGGTGATGTCGACGCCTTCGCCGAGGACCCGCACCGAGGCGAGGAACGCGCGGTGCACCCGGCGCCCGGCGGCGTCGACGCCGTTCGCGAACTGGCGGAGCGCCTCGCGCCGCTCACTGACGAGGTGGTCGCCGCACAGCCATTGCGACCAGAGCCTCTCCGGGGGGACGTGGCGGCCGGGCTCAAGGTCGTAGAACTCGGCGCCGATCGACGACGCCGGCAGGCGCTCCGCGGCGGCCAAGGCCTCATCCGAGGTGTCGGTGGCGTACAGCTCGGCGGCGGTCGTGGGCAGCTGCTCCGCGAACGCGGCGGCCTCCTCGACCCGCTGGTGGAAGACCATGACGGTCTTGAGATTGTGCTGCGCGGCGTGTTCCAGAAGCGCGGTCTGCAGCAGGGCCAGGCGCCGACCCCGCAGCGCTTCCTCCGAAGTCTCCAGCACCGGGGCCGGGTCCCGGATCTCCAGCACGTCGATCTCAAACCCGGCGAGGATGCCCCGCTCGATGCTTTCGCTTAGCCCCAGTTCGTGGATCCACTCGCCGTAGGGGCCTTCGGGATCGCTCCGCATCGACGCGATCACTGGCTCCTGGCCGTCCTTCCCGCGCTGTGGCCGCGGCGCGGCGAGGATGCGGGGGGTGGCGGTGAGGTAGAGCCGGAAGTCGGCGGGGATTCGCCGGTTGTCGTGGATGGCGGCCCAGGGCCGCCCCAGATCGCCTGTGGTCGAGTGGGCCTCGTCGATGATCGCGAGGTCGAAGCCGTCCATCCGCTGCCCGTACAGGCGCTCTCCACCGGCCAGGGCTGCCTCCAGCGGCCCGCGAACCTTCTTCCGGCCCTCCGGCTCCCTGTCGTTCTGCCAGGGCCCATACGGGCGCTGATCCGGATTCGGCTGCTCGGGGTCGTCGCGGTCCACCAGGGAGGCGTAGGTGGCCAGCACGACGGCCGGCCCGTGCCCGGCCCACAGGGCGAGTTGAATGGGGTTGGTGGTGGTGCGCACCCCTAGTTCGTTCAGCACCGCGTCGCTCTCCAGCGAGCAGACGGCGACCATCGGCCCTCGGTGCCCGACCCGGCGCCAGGCCTGGGCGGTCTGCACCAGCAGGTCCAGGGTCGGCACCATGACCAGGATCCGGCCGCGGGGGAAGCACTCCAGCGCGGCCGCGGCGGCGGTGATCGTCTTCCCCGACCCCGTGGCGGACACCAGCGTGGCCCGCGCCCCCGCCTTGGGCACTTCAGCCCGTGCGGGGAATCCGACCCACTTCTGTATCCGGGAGACGGCCTCTACCTGGTGTTCCCGAAGAATGACGCCCCTCATGCCAGCCCCGCCTACCAATCGACAGCATCCAGATCCATCCGTCCCGGACGAAGATCCCACGGCAGGTCCTCCCAGTGTCTTTCCTGGAAGAATTTCAGCCGTTCCTTCTCCTCCGGCATCAGGGAGAGCAACTCGAAGGCATACCCCGCCGCGCTCACGGACCGGCCCGAGGCGATCTCCTCGTACAGCGCCCATGAACACCCGCGGACCGCCTGCAGGCACGCCGCCGCAACGCCGTCCTGCTCACCGGTGCACAGACAATCCAGCACCAGCAGGAGACTGCGTCGCCACATCAGCGGCACCAGAGGATCGGCCACCGCCGCAGCCACCATGCCGGCCGCAGCCACGGCCGGCTCCATCAGATTGGACTGGATATACACATGATTGTCTGCCCAGCCTTCCCCCACCCGCTCAGGAGGAGCCTTTGTCAACGCAGCTAGGAAATCACGCGGCACATGCACTGCGCTTTCCCCGCAGCCGCACTCCATGCCCGTCCAGTTATGGCGAGAGACCTCCGACTTCACAACCCAGCCAACCAAAACCCACCCCAAAGAAACCACAGGCACCCGCGAAGGGGTCTGCCATACTTTCCCCAACGCTACATGACGCATCATCACAACGCACCGCCACGCCGTCCCCTGTAGCCAGCCCGGCCCGCGCAGCGGGCCCAACCACCACCCATCACCCGCACTCTGACGACAGGTCACCCCCCAGGCCGCTCCCGAAGGGGTGGAGCGCAGCGGAACCCCTGAGGCCGCACCAGCGAAGCAGCGCGGCCTGCCCGAGCACAGCGAGGGCCCCCGGCGCGCAGCGCCGGCCTTTGGCTCCCGCAGCGAAGCGGAGGGAGCCCCCCGCGCGAAGCGCGGGGGCACGGCGAGCGCAGCGCGCCGCAACCGCGGCGCGCAGCGCCGCGGTTCGCTGCTCCGCGCGCCAGCGCGGAGGTACCCGCGGAGCGGGTACCTCCG
>NZ_JBSVCZ010000021.1:0-123128 GCF_054072955.1 Streptomyces sp. SS8 | reverse complement strand
CGAACCGTTCCGGCTCCCTGGCAACTCGGAGTACCTTACGGATCGCTCCACCGGCTGTCAAGCGGTGCCCGTGACCCCCTCCAGCCGGTCGGGCGCGGGGCTCCGCCCAGCCGGTCAGTCCAGGTCGCTGAGCCGGCCGCCGGCGTCCGGCTGGGTGTCCTCCACCCGGCGCAGCAGGCGTGTCAGCAGTTCTCCCAGGGTGACCCGCTCCTCGCCGGACAGGTCCTGGAGCAGTTCCTCCTCGAAGACCGAGGCCATCCGCATCACCTGGAGCCATTTCTCGCGGCCGTCGTCGGTCAGCTCGACGATCACCCGTACGCGGTTGTTCTCGTCCCGCTCCCGGGTGACCAGGCCGGCGGTCGCCATGCGGTCGATGCGGTGGGTCATGGCGGCGGGGGTGAGCCCCAGCCGTTTGGCGAGGGCTCCCGGACCCAGACGGTAGGGCCTGCCCGCCATCACCAGCTCCTTCAGCACCTCCCACTCGGCGTGGTTGAGGCCGAGGGTGGCGAGCTGACGCCCGTAGGCGACGCTCATGCGCCGGTCGAGGCGGCTGAGCGCGTTGACGATCTTCTCCACCTGGGGGTCCAGCTCACCGTACTCGCGCTGGTAGATGGCGATCTGCTCGTCGAGCGTGGGGCCGCGGTCCTGGTCCGAGGGGGGCTGGTCGGGCATGGGACCGGAGTATGGCATGAACTCGTTCGCTTCGAAGTCTTCGCCTGTGTACTCTTTAGTGTCGAACTTTAGCTTCGAAGTCTCTCTTCGGGCTTCTTCCCCCATTCCATGTGTGCCGCCCATGTGTGCCCGGACGGCACCGGACTCAGAGGCAGGTGAGTGTGACCACCGCGACGGGCGCCGCGCTGCGCCGGATCCAGACGGGGAACGCGCTGAGCGCGTTCGGCAACGGCTTCACCGTCCCGTTCATGTTCATCTACGTGGCCCAGGTGCGGAACCTGGGCGCGGCCACCGCCGGGACGGTGCTCGCGCTCTTCGCCGTGGCCGCGCTGGTGGTGCTGCCCTTCACCGGGCGGGTGATCGACCGTCGCGGTCCACTGCCCGTCGCCGTCGCGGGAACGGTCCTGGCCTCCGCCGGTTCGCTCGGCATCGCCTTCTCGGAAGGCGTGGCGGCGATGTACGTGTCCGCCGCCGTCTTCGGTGCCGGCCTCTCGGTGATCCAGCCCGCGCTCGCCACGATGATCGTGTGGTCCTCCACCACGGCGACGCGCTCGCGCGCCTTCGCCACGCAGTTCTTCCTCAACAACCTCGGGCTCGGCGTCGGCGGACTGCTCGGCGGTCTGGTCGTGGACACCGAGCGGCCTTCGTCGTTCCTGCTGCTGTTCGGGATCGAGTCGGCGATGTATCTGGTCCTGGGCGCGACCGTGGCGACGGTGCGGCTGCCGGACGGGCCGCGTGTCGAGTGTTCCGCCCACGGCGGCGAGGACGGCGCCGCGGCCGGGGGAGGCTGGCGGGAGCTGCTGTCCGACCGGGCGATGGTGACGCTCTCCGCGCTCGGCTTCGTGATGTTCTTCGCCTGCTACGGGCAGTTCGAGTCCGGGCTCTCGGCCTACGCGGTCGAGGCCTCGCGGATCTCCCCGGCGACGCTGGGCATCGCGCTCGCCGCGAACACGGCCGTGATCGTACTGGCGCAGTTCGTCGTGCTCAGGGTGGTGGAACGGCGGCGGCGCAGCCGGGTGATCGCGCTGGTCGGGCTGATCTGGACGGTGGCGTGGCTGGCGGCCGGGGCGTCCGGGCTGGTGGCCGACCGCCATGCGCTGGCCGTCGCGGCGATCATCTCCACGTACGCGCTGTTCGGGCTGGGCGAGGCGATGCTCTCGCCGACCGTGGCGCCGCTGGTGGCGGATCTGGCTCCGGCCCGGATGGTCGGGCGGTACAACTCCGCCTTCGCCCTGGTGAAGCAGCTGGCGCTGGCCATCGGTCCGGCGGTGGGCGGGCCGATGGGGGCCACGCTGCACGGGCCGTACATCGTGATGCTGGTGCTGTGCTCGCTCGGTGTCACCGTGCTGGCCCTGCTGCTGGGACGCAGGCTGACCGCCGAGCAGGACAACCCGCTGAGGGCGTCCCTGGTGGTCGCCGCCTCGGTGCCGGCCCGGTCCGCCGAGCCCGCGCGGGCCGCCTGACCCGTCCGGGCCGGCCGGCGCGGAACGGCCGGCGCGGCCGGTCTAACGCGGTACGGCCTGCGGAAGCGCGAACTCGCACCACACCGCCTTCCCGCCGCCCGGGGTGCGGCGCGATCCCCAGGCGGAGGCGATGGTGGCGACGATGGAGATGCCCCGGCCGCTCTCGTCCACCGGTTCGGCACGGCGGCGGCGCGGGAGGTGGTCGTCGCCGTCGGTCACCTCGACGATCAGGCGGCGGTCGGTGCGGCGCAGGCGCAGGCACATCGGCGGGGTGCCGTGCTGGAGGGAGTTGGCCACCAGCTCGCTGGCGGCCAGCACGCCCAGATCGTGCAGCTCCCGGGGGAACCGCCAGCTCGTCAGGACTCCGGAGGCGAAGGCGCGGGCGCGCGGGGCGGCCTCGACCCCTCCCAGGAGGTCGAGTGCGGCGTTGTGGAACAGTTCCGCGTCGTGGCCGGTGCGGACCGGGTGGTGGAGGGCCAGGAGCGCGACGTCGTCGTCGTGCTCGGCGGTGATGCCCATGGCCCTCAGGAGCCGGTCGCAGACGACCTGGGGGCTGCCGGTCGCTCCGGCGAAGGCATCCTCCAGCACCTCGATGCCCTGGTCGATGTCGGCGTCGCGCCGCTCGACCAGGCCGTCGGTGTAGAGGACGGCGGCCGAGCCCTCGCCGAAGGGGACGGAGGCGGAGGTGTGCAGCCAGCCGCCGGTGCCCAGGGGCGGGCCGGTGGACTCGTCGGTGCGGTGGACCGTGCCGTCCGGGTCCCGGACGAGGATCGGCAGGTGGCCCGCGGACGCGTACACCAGGCGGCCCTCGTTGGGGTCGTGGACGGCGTAGAGGCAGGTGGCGATCTGGTTCGGGTCGATCTCGGCGGCGAGCCCGTCGAGGAGCTGGAGCACCTCGTGGGGCGGCAGGTCCAGCCGGGCGTACGCGCGTACGGCCGTGCGCAGCTGCCCCATGACGGCGGCAGCCCGTACCCCGCGGCCCATCACGTCACCGATGACCAGGGCGGTGCGGCCCGCGCCCAGGGTGATGACGTCGTACCAGTCGCCGCCGACCGCCGCGTCGGTGCCACCCGGGCGGTATGTGGCGGCCACCCGCAGGTCGTCGGGCTGCTCCAGTTGCTGCGGGAGCAGGCTGCGCTGGAGGGTGACGGCCGCCTCGCGCTGTCGGCGCTCGCTGACGCGCAGCCGTTCGGCCACCTCGACCTGATCGGTCACCTCGGCGGCGAAGACGAGGACGCCGCGCCGCGCCCCGGGGCCCTTCAGCTCGACGGGGGTACAGGTGAAGGTGTAGTAGCCCGGGCGCGTGCCGCCGCCGCCGACGGCTCCGGGGCTCCTGTCTCCCCGTCCTCCCGCGCGGCCCTCCACCCGGCGGGACTTGACCGTGCGGGGCCTGCCGCTGCGCAGGACCTGGTCCATCAGCGGGAGGAGGCCGAGTTCGGCCAGCTCCGGCAGGGCCTCGCGGGCGGGGGCTCCGGGCTCGCGGGGGCCGAAGGCCGCGGCATAGGCGTCGTTGACGAACGCGATGCGGTGGTCGGGGCCGTGGACGAGGGCGACCAGGGCGGGGACCTGGCCGAGCAGGTCTTGTGCGGGCAGGTCCTGTGCGGGCAGGCCGTCGAGGCCGCGTCTCGCGCCCTGCCCCGCTCCTCCGGTGTCCGCAGCGGACGGCTCGCCGTGCTCGTCCCGGGCGGCCGGGACGGCCCCGGCGGGGGCCGGTGCCTCGGGCGGGCGCCGTACGGCCCTGGCGGCGAGGCGTCGTTGCCGCTGCGTGCCGGGCAGCCGGGCGCTCCAGCGCGTGAAGTTCACTGCGTGCGGTCCGATCCGATTCCGATGTTCTCGTGTCTGGTGTGTGCGTGCGGGTGCGGGCGGCTGCCCGTGCCCGCGGGCCCGTCGCGCCGGCCGCGCCCGCCGGTGACTCTTCGCTGACGCGGGCCCACCCATGGTCACACGTCCAGTGTGACCGACGGCACCGACGGGTGTCAGGGGCCCTCGGGGTGGCGGCCGGTGCCCGCGGCGAGTTCGAACTCCGCGCGCGGGTGCTCCATCGAGCCGAGCGAGACGATCTCACGTTTGAACAGGCCGGCGAGCGTCCACTCCGCGAGGATGCGCGCCTTGCGGTTGACCGTCGGCACCCGGCTCAGGTGGTACACGCGGTGCAGGAACCAGGCAGGGTAGCCCTTGAGCCTGCGGCCGTACACATGGGCGACGCCCTTGTGCAGGCCGAGCGAGGCGACGGAGCCGGCGTACGAGTGCTCGTACTCCGCCGGTTCCCGGCCGCGCAGCGACGCCACCAGGTTGTCGGCCAGCAGGCGTGCCTGGCGTACGGCGTGCTGGGCGTTGGGCGCGCACTCCGGGGGCGGTCCCTCCCCGTCCCCCCGGGCCCGGGACCTCCCCGCCGCCAGATCGGGGACCGCGGCGGCGTCGCCCGCCGACCAGGCGTGTTCGGTGCCCTCGACGCGCAGGGCCGCGGTGCAGCGCAGCCGGCCGCGTCCGTCGCGGGGGAGGTCCGTCCTCTCCAGCAGGGGGTGGGGCTTGACGCCCGCGGTCCACACCAGGGTGCGGCAGGGGTGGCGGGATCCGTCGCTGAGCTGGGCGACGCGGTTCTCGCAGGAGTCGAGCCGGGTCTCCAGGCGTACGTCGACGTTGCGGCCGCGCAGTTCGCGCACGGCGTAGCGGCCCATGGCCTCGCCGACCTCCGGGAGGATGCGGCCGGTGGCCTCGACGAGGATCCACTTCATGTCCCGGGGGCGGATGTTGTGGTAGTAGCGGCAGGCGTAGCGGGCCATGTCCTCGAGTTCGGCCAGCGCCTCGACGCCCGCGTAGCCGCCGCCGACGAAGACGAAGGTGAGGGCGGCGTCGCGGACGGCGGGGTCGCGGGTGGACGATGCGATGTCGAGCTGTTCGAGGACGTGGTTGCGCAGGCCGATGGCCTCCTCGACGGTCTTGAAGCCGATGCCGTGGTCGGCGAGGCCGGGGACCGGGAGGGCCCGGGAGACCGAGCCGGGGGCGAGGACCAGTTCGTCGTAGGGCACCTCGACGGGACCGGTGCCGGCGTGCTCGGTGGCGAGGGTCCCGACGGTGGCGGTGCGCCGGGCGTGGTCGACGGACTTCGCCTCGCCGATGACGATCCGGCAGTGGGGCAGCACCCGGCGCAGGGGGACGACGACATGGCGCGGGGAGATGGAGCCGGCCGCCGCCTCCGGCAGGAAGGGCTGGTAGGTCATGTAGGGGTCGGGGGCGAGCACGGTGACCTGTACGCCCCCGCCGCCTTCCCGCGCGTGTCTCAGTTCGTGCTTCAGGCGCCGCTGGAGACGCAGGGCGGTGTACATGCCGACGTAGCCGCCTCCGACCACGAGAATGCGCGCGGGTTCCTTCGTCACCCGTCCATGACGCACCCGCGGGCAGACGTTTGTCCACAGGTCCTGGGAAACGTATGACCGGCGGAGGGCTCCGGCCCGGGCTCGCGAATTCGCCGCGGGTGGAGGGAAAGAGCAGCTCAGAGGGGGTGTGAGGGGTGTCCGGAGGGAGTGCGGAAGGGGGGATGGACGGCGTACTCCGATCGGGGACGGAGGTGGCGGAACATCTCTCTTCTCTCGTGACCGGGGCTCAACTATGTTCGTAGCACGCCGGGCGGAGCCATGACCGTGTCCCGGCGACAGAGGGTGGGGGGCCTCCGGGGGGAGGCCATACAACCGGGGGAATACAACATGCATATTCAGGGCATTCAGGGCTCTCGCTGGTCGACCGCCGTCATCGCCGACTCCTCCGCGGACGGCGGGGCGGGCCCGGTGAACGGGGTCGGCCCGGGGAGCAGGGCGGGCGGAGGCCACGGGGCCACGCGCGCGGCCGACGGGGGGAGTGCCAGGGGGAGCAGGCGTACGACGCCGCTGCGGGTCGACGCCCAGCGCAATCTGGAGCATGTGCTGCGCGCCGCCCGCGAGGTCTTCGGCGAGCTGGGCTACGGCGCTCCGATGGAGGACGTCGCGCGCCGGGCCCGGGTCGGGGTCGGTACGGTCTACCGGCGTTTCCCCAGCAAGGACGTACTGGTGCGGCGCATAGCGCAGGAGGAGACGGCGCGGCTGACCGAGCAGGCCAGGGAGGCGCTGGGGCAGGAGGAGGAGCCGTGGTCGGCGCTCTCCCGGTTCCTGCGCACCTCGGTGGATTCGGGTGCCGGGCGGCTGCTGCCGCCCCGAATACTGCGGGTCGGGTCGTTCGCCGACGGGCCGGGCGGGGCCGCCGGGGACATGGGCGCCGGCCCGGGTGGAGAGCGTACGCCGCAGGGCGGTGGGCACGGGCAGGCCGGGCTGCGGCTGGTGGACGGTCGGGCCGACCGGGAGCGGGAGAACACCGTAAGCGCCGTAAGCACCGGGAGCACCGGGAGCACCGGGGGGAACGAGAACGCCGGGACCGCCGAGGAAGACGCGGGCGTCCTTGAACTGCTCGATGTCGTCGGGCGGTTGGTGGATCGGGCGCAGGGCGCCGGCGAGCTGAGGTCCGATGTGACGGTCGCGGACATACTGCTGGTGATAGCCACGGCGGCGCCGTCCCTGCCGAACGCGGTGCAGCAGGCCGCGGCCTCGGCGCGGCTGCTCGACATCCTGCTGGAGGGGCTCAGGCCGCGGTACGCCAAGCCCGTGGGGGCCTGAGGCGGGGCCCGGGACGCCGGTGACACGACGGCGGAGCAGCGTTTTTCGGCCAGATTCACGCCGCCGCCGTTCGACTCCCACACCTCCATACCTCGTACGGGCGCCGAGTGCGTACCATTTCGGGGTTTCCCGCCCCGGACGGGTGATTGAGGCGCACGGCCGGGAATGCGCGGCCCTCACCGTGACACGCTTTGCCGGTGTTCGGTGGCGACTGTGTGTACGGGGGTTCTCGCTTTGGGTGCTGACGGGCGGGGGGAGCCGCGCTGTTCACAGGGTGTGGACGGAGCGGAGGAGGCCGGGGGCTCTGTTGACGCCGTGCCCGGCGACGCGGAACTGGTGTCGCGGATGCGCGGCGGGGACACCCGGGCGTACGAGGAGCTGTACCGGCGGCACGCCGACGCGGTGCGCCGCTACGTACGCCACTGCTGCCGGGACACGGCGACCGCGAACGACCTGACGGACGAGGTCTTCGCGCGCACGCTGCTGGCCGTGCGCGGCGGTGCGGGGCCGGACACGGCGGTGCGCACCCATCTGCTGGCGGCGGTCCGTGATGTGGCGGCGGCCTGGGCGGGGACGAGCGGCCGGGATCTGCTCGTCGAGGACTTCGCGGTCTTCACGGCGGCGGCCGACTCCCCGGGCGGCGAGGGGTCTTCCGGGGCGAATTCGGACGTGCGGGCCATGCGGAGAGCCGAGCGGTCCACCGCGGTGCGCGCCTTCCGCGATCTGCCCGAGCGGTGGCAGGTGGTGCTGTGGCACACCGTGATCGAGGAGGAGCCGCCGCGGGATGTCGCGCCGCTGCTGGGTATGGCGGAGGACGCGGTGGCGGCGCTGGCGCAACGGGCGAGGGAGGGGTTGCAGCAGTCCTACCTCACGCTGCGCACCGCCGGGACGCGGGCGGCGGGTGGCGAGTGCGCACGCCGTGCCGACCGGCTGGGGACGTATGTGCGCGGAGGGCTGCGGGCCCGGGCGGACCGGGGGCTGCGCCGTCATCTGGAGCGGTGCGCCGACTGCCGGTCGGCGGCACTGGGCGCCAGGGACGCCTGCGAACGGCTCCGGGTGGTGCTGCCGTCGGCGGTCGTGGGCTGGGGCGCGGACGTGTACTCGCCGTACCCGGCGGTGGGTTCGGCGCAGGCGTACGCGGCGCGGGGCCGCGCGGAGGAAGCGGATGAAGGAGGCACCGCCGAGGCGTGTCCCGCGGGGATGCGTTCGGCATGGACGTACTCCATGGCCGGGGCGGTGGGTCCGGCCGCGACGGCCGGAGGCATGGACGGTGCGGCAGGCAGCGGGGCCGCGGTGTTCGACGGGCTGGGATCGACCGCCAGGGCGGGCGTGACGGCCGGGGTGATGGCCGCGGCCGTGGCCACCGCGCTGACGCTGGCGCTGGTGATCGACGGCCGGCCGTCGCAAGGCCCGTACCGGGGGCCGGGGGCGCGGCCGTCTGCGGACGGCGCGGTCGGCGGGGTGGAGACGGGGCCCGCGGCGGAGGCGGGGGGTTCGAGGGCGCAGACCGTGTCGCCGCGGGGTGCGGCCGACGAGGGTGAGGACCTCCCGGGCCGGGGAACGGTCCCGTCGGGCACCGGCCCGGAGCCGGGCCCGGAGTCGGGCTTCCCGTCCGCGCCGTCGTCCGGAGGCGGGCCGGGATACGAGTCCGGGGCGGAGCCGGGTTCCGGGGCACTCGCGCCCGGTTCCGGGCCGGGGAGCGGCGGGGCCGCCGGTCCCGCGTCCGAACCGGCGTCTCCGCCGGCCTCCCCGTCGGCGCCCCGGCAGTCCGCGACCACCGTCCACCGGCTCGACCTGCTGCCCCGTGGGGGCGGTTCGGAGGGGCCTTCCGTACGGGAGGGGAGCAGTCGGCTGTGGCAGCGCTCGGAGCTGCGCATCGGCGGCCGGGACCGGGGTTACGGGGTGACGGTGTCCGCCCACTCCTCCGTGGTGGTCGATCTGGGCGGCGACTGCGTCTCGTTCGAGGCGCTCGCCGGGGTGGACGATCTGACGGCGCTGCGGGGGGCGGTCCGGTTCTCCGTGTACGGCGACGGGGCCCGGCTGTGGGAGTCGGGTGTCGTCCGGCGGGGCGAGGAGCCGGCGCCGGTCCACGTCCCCCTGACCGGGGTGCGAACGCTCCGGCTGGTGGTCGAGCCGGACGGCCTGCTGGACTCGGTGGTCATGGCGGGCTGGGCCCAGGCGCGGATCGGCTGCCGCTGACCCGTCCCGCGGCCGGTGTTCGCGAGGTGACCGGCGGCGTGGCGGGGGCGAGCCCCGGCCCGGTCACGAGCCCGGCCCCAAGCCCGTCTCACAGGCTGGGGCGCGGCGGCACTCCTCCGGCGACCGCGCGCCGGCCGGCGGTCGCCGCTCCCGTGCCCGTCCAGCAGCTGCCCCGGCGGGCCAGCAGCCGGCGCAGCCAGACCTCGGTGGAGACCAGTTCCGCCAGTCCGTCCAGCGGCAGCGCCTCGCCCTCGGCCGCGGCCCGCAGCGCCCTGCGTACGACCCGGGCCTCCACCAGCCCCGCGTCGGCCAGCAGGGGCGCGTCGAAGAGATCGATGAGGTCGCCGACGCGGGACCGCAGCCCGGTCCGTGCCGCCGCCGTGTGGGTGGCACGGGAGGGGGTACCCCAGCCGGGCGGCAGTTCGTGGACGCCCGCCCCCGCCAGGACGGCGCGCAGCACTGCCGCCCGCGCCCCCGGCTGTACGCGCAGCGCCTCGGGAAGGGCCCGGCAGGCGCGGACGACCTGGTTGTCCAGGAAGGGCGCGTGCAGTCGCTGGCTGCGTACCTCCGCGGCCTGTTCGAGTATCCGGTGGTCGGCCGCCAGCCGGGCGAGCGTCGCCCGCGCCCGCCGCTCCCCCGGGCGTGTGCCGGTCTCCCCGGGCGCCGGGCGGAGGGCGGCCCGCTCCAGCCGAATCGATACTTCGGCCAGCGCCTCCCCCGTCAGCCAGCGCGCGGCCGGTCCCGGGCGGCACCAGGCGAGGGCGGACAGCGAGGCGTCGAGGACGCCCGGCCCGGCCTCGTGGACGACCCCGCCCGCACCGCCCGCGCTCCAGGCTCCGAAGCCCACCCCGGCCCCGGCGACGTCCCGCTCCCGCAGCCGCCGCGCCGTCTCCAGCACCCCGTCCCGGTACGGCGTACGGGCCAGCCTCCGTGCCGCGCGGTAGACGGTGAGCGGTACGAGCACCGAGCGCCCGCTCGCGCCCTCCGCCTTCGCCAGCGCCGTGACCGGCCGCAGCAGATGGCGGCGGCGCCGGTCCAGCAGCAGGTCCGCCAGCCGGGCCGGGTGGGCGTCGAGCACCTCGCGGGCGCCGTATCCGGACAGGTGGTCGGCGCTGCCGGCCGCCAGGCGCAGCCGGTGCCGTTCGGCGACGACCAGCGAGGGGCCCGGCTCGTCGGTCAGCGGCCCGTCGGCGAGCGGGCCGCCGCCGGGCCCGGCGTACGGCAGGGCCTCCTCGCCGACGGCGACGACGACGTGGTGCAGCCGGGGGTTCTCCGCGATGCTGCGGGCGCGTTCCAGTTCGGCCTCGCGCCCCGAGAGCGGGTCCAGGGTGAGGTCGTTGAAGGTGACGGCCAGCAGCCGTTCGCCCGCCGACGTCCCCGGCGTGCCGTACACCGTGCCCGGGACGCCGGGCAGTCCGGCGGCCAGCAGCGCGAGTGTCGCCGACGCGCTGCCGCCCGACAGGTCGGCGCCGATGCCGGGGGCGGGGCCCCTGGCCCGCCCGCCCGGCCGGTCCGCGAGCCGCTGGGCCGGTCCCATGCCGGGGACCGGTCCGGGGTCGAGGCTGCCGAGGTCGGGCACGGGTGCGTGGCGCGGAGCGGCCAGCCGCACCCGTACGGCCTCCACCAGCGCCTCGCGCACCCCGGCGACCGCCGCCTCCGCGTCGACGGGGGGCGCGGCGACGACGGTGGGGACGGCGGGTTCGTAGCTGACGGTCTCGCGGCTGCGGCCGTCGCGCATGACCAGCGCGTGGCCGGGCGCCACGCGGCGCACCCCCGCGTAGGGCGTGCCGTCGCCCAGGGCCTCGGGCGCGTCGGGGCAGGCGAGCAGGGCGGCGAGGTGTCCGACGTCGAGCTGCGCCTCGATCAGGTCGGCCAGCGGCAGCGCGGCGGTGGCGTAGGCGGTGCCGCCCGCCCACGGGGTGTGGAAGACGGGCCGGGCTCCGGCGAGGTCGGTGGTGACGGTGACGCGGCGGCCGACGCGTACGACCGCGGTGTAGCTGCCGGGCCAGGCGGTCAGATGGCGCAGGGCGCCGCCGCGGGCGGCGAACAGTCCGATGCGCAGCTGCTCGTCGGAGGCGCCGCAGTGGCCCAGCACCGCGAGTCTGCTGCCGCCGTCGGCCTCGACCAGGCGCACCTCGTCGGGCCGCCAGTCGCCGACCGCCCACAGCGGGTCGGGGCCGTCCCACAACTGCCGTGCCCCCACCGGCTGGATCGTCTGCCCGGGTCTGGCCGCGCCGCCCGCGCCGGAGGCGTGGTCTGCGGCCCATCCCACCAACCACCGCATCGCCGCCTCCGCATGGCCCCGTGGATCGGTAACTCGCCGTCGGCGGCGGCCGATCGGTGGCGGGTCACCGTCGGCAGCCGTCAACCGCCGTCGCTGCGGACCATGCTGCCACGGGATGGGCGTGCGGGAGGTGCCCGGGCACGCGGACGCGCGGAAGCCGGCGCCGGGCCCCGGCGCCGTGACGGCCCGCTCGACGGCTCCGCGGGGAGCGGCGTCATTCGGCCAAATATTTGCCGTGAGATATGCCTAACGAATCATCGTCGGCGTCTCGTCGGCTCGTTGTCGGAGCCCTGCCGGCGAGTCGCCGGTGCGTCGCCGGCGCCTCTGCGGCAGTCCGGGAGGCTTCACCGCCTCCCGGACCGGACCGCCGTCCGCGGGGAATGGGACGACGGCATTCCCCCAGCCCACTGCTTCCAGTGCAGTGGGCCGACCCACGCAGCACCCATGGAAACGCCCCCTGTGCGGGCCGCACAGAGCGCACGGACAGGCGCACCGGCACACACCCGGAGCACACGCCGGGGGAGCATGCGCGGTGCGGCCCGGGGTGCCCGCCGGCGTCCCGCGCGCCGTTCGCGCGCCGCCGGCCCGCGCGCCGCGGAGCCTGCACGAATCCCGCCATCCCGGAAGACGCCCCTTAACGGTAGGGATGCGGCGAACTACGCTGGGTTGACGAATGCCCCGTGTGCGCGGCACGGGGTGGCCGTCGGTGTGTGTCAGGGGTGCGCATGTCCAGGGAGCCACGCGGGCCGAACGAGAAACTCGGCGCCGTCCTCGCCCTCGCCGGGATCAGCAACGCCGGGCTCGCCCGCCGGGTCAACGACCTCGGGGCGCAGAGAGGACTGACCCTCCGCTACGACAAGACGTCGGTCGCCCGCTGGGTCTCCAAGGGCATGGTGCCGCAGGGCGTGGCCCCCCATCTGATCGCCGCCGCGATCGGCAGCAAGCTGGGACGTCCCGTCCCGCTGCACGAGATCGGCCTGGCGGACGCCGATCCGGCACCGGAGGTCGGCCTGTCCTTCCCCCGCGACGTCGGCGCGGCCGTGCGGTCGGCCACCGAGCTGTACCGGCTGGATCCGGCCGGGCGGCGCGGCGGGGGCGGGGGCGTGTGGCAGTCGCTGGCGGGCTCGTTCTCGGTGAGCGCCTACGCCGTGCCCACCTCGCGCTGGCTCATCAAGCCCGCCGACAGCTCGGTGGCGCGGGACGCCTCGCCCCTGGCCGGGGCCGTCCTGACCGGCGCCGCCGGCCCGGTCCCCGGCCCCGCCGACGAGCAGCGCCCGCCCCCGCCCGCCCCCGCGTCCCCGCGCGTGGGCCACAGCGATGTGGTCAAGCTGCGGGAGGCCGCGCAGGAGGCCCGGCGCTGGGACTCCAAGTACGGCGGCGGCGACTGGCGTTCGTCGATGGTGCCCGAGTGCCTGCGGGTGGACGCCACCCCTCTGCTGCTGGGCTCCTACAGCGACGAGGTGGGCCGCTCGCTGTTCGGCGCCACCGCCGAACTGACGCGCCTGGCCGGGTGGATGGCCTTCGACACCGGTCAGCAGGAGGCCGCGCAGCGCTACTACATCCAGGCGCTGCGGCTGGCCCGGGCGGCGGCGGACGTGCCGCTGGGCGGATACGTGCTGGCGTCGATGTCGCTGCAGGCGACGTACCGCGGCTTCGCCGACGAGGGCGTGGACCTGGCGCAGGCGGCGCTGGAGCGCAACCGCGGTCTGGCCACGGCCCGCACGATGAGCTTCTTCCATCTGGTCGAGGCCCGCGCCCTGGCCAAGGCGGGCGAGTCGGCGGCCTGTGGCACCTCGCTGGCGGCGGCCGAGGGCTGGCTGGAGCGCTCCCGCGACGGCGACCCGGACCCGTCCTGGCTCGACTTCTACTCCTACGACCGCCTGGCCGCCGACGCCGCCGAGTGCTACCGCGATCTGAAGGCCCCGCGCCAGGTGCGCCGCTTCACCGAGCAGGCGCTGTCGCGGCCGACGGAGGAGTTCGTCCGCTCGCACGGTCTGCGGCTGGTGGTGTCGGCGGTCGCGGAGCTGGAGTCGGGCAATCTGGACGCGGCCTGCGCGGCGGGCACCCGGGCGGTGGAGGTCGCCGGGCGGATCTCCTCGGCGCGGACGACGGAGTACGTGCGGGACCTGCTGCACCGGCTGGAGCCGTACGGCGACGAGCCGCGTGTGGCGGAGCTGCGGGAGCGGGCCCGCCCGCTGCTCGCCGCCCCGGCGTGAGCCTGGTGGGCGCCGCGCGCCCGGTGCGCCCCGCGTGTCCGGTGTGTCCTGGCGCGGGCGGTACGGGCCGCTCCCGGGGGCCGTTCGGATGTCCGGTGCGCGGCCGGACGGTTGTCCGTCGGTGCTCCGGGCCATGATGGAGGACGTGTCCACTGTCTCCTCGGCCGCCTCCTCCCCGTCCCCTTCCGCCGGCGGGCCCACCGCGCGGCGCGCGGCGTACGACTGCGACGTGCTGGTGGTGGGCGGCGGGATCGTCGGCCTGTCGGCGGCGTACGCGCTCACCCGCGCCCGGCCCGGTACGCGGGTGGTGGTGCTGGAGAAGGAGGACGGCCCGGCCCGGCACCAGACCGGCCGCAACAGCGGGGTGATCCACAGCGGCGTCTACTACCGCCCCGGTTCGCTCAAGGCCCGCTTCGCGGTGCGGGGCGCGACGGAGATGGTCAAGTTCTGCGCGGAGTACGGCATTCCGCACCGGGTGACGGGGAAGCTGATCGTCGCCACCGAGCGCGCCGAGCTGCCCCGGCTGCACGCGCTGGTGCAGCGCGGCCGGGAGAACGGCATCCCGGTGCGCGAACTGGGCCCGGCCCAGATCGCCGAGTACGAGCCGCAGGTGAAGGGCCTGGCCGCCATCCACGTGGCCACCACCGGCGTCTGCGACTACGGCGCGGTCGCCGCCGAGCTGGCCCGCCTGGTGGAGGCGGCCGGGGCCGAGGTGCGCCACGGCGCGGAGGTGGTCGCCGTGGACCGCCGCCCGGGTGTGGGCGTGGCCGTCCGTACGGCGGCGGGTGCGGTGGTGCGGGCGCGCGCCATGGTCAACTGCGCGGGACTGCACTGCGACCGGGTGGCCCGGCTGGCGGGCGACGCGCCGCCGGTGCGGATCGTGCCGTTCCGCGGGGAGTACCACGAGCTGGCCCCGGAGCGCGCCTGGCTGGTGCGGGGCCTGGTCTACCCGGTGCCGGACCCGGCGTTCCCCTTCCTGGGCGTCCACCTCACGCGCGGCATCGACGGCTCGGTCCACATCGGCCCCAACGCCGTGCCCGCCCTGGCCCGCGAGGGCTACCGGTGGCGCACCGCCCGCGCCCGCGATCTGGCCGGGACGCTGGGCTGGCCCGGCTTCTGGCACATCGCCCGCCGCCACTGGCGCTACGGGGCCGGGGAGATGCGCCGCTCGCTGTCGAAGGCGGCCTTCACCGAGGCGGTGCGCCGGCTGCTGCCGGAGGTGGAGGCCGCCGATCTGCGCCCCGCCCCGGCCGGGGTGCGGGCCCAGGCGGTCGGGCGGGACGGCGCGCTGGTCGACGACTTCCTGATCACCGAGGCCCCGCACACAGTCCACGTCCTCAACGCGCCCTCCCCGGCGGCGACGGCCTCGCTGCCCATCGGCCGCGAGGTGGCGCGGCGGGCGCTGGCGGCGCTGGACGCCACGCGCTGAGGCCCGCGGCGCCGCTTGGGCCCGGCCGCGCCGTCGCGGCCCTACGGCTTGCGCGCGAGCCCGCCGTACACGGCCGTCTCCGGCCCCGGCTCGCCCTCCGGCCGCCACCGCGAGCACGAGACGACGCCGGGCTCCAGCAGTTCCAGCCCCTCGAAGAAGCCCGCGATCTCCTCCGGACTGCGCGGGGTGTAGGGGGTGGCGGTGCCCCGGGCGTTGTGGTTCTCGATGGCCTGGACGTAGACCGGGTCGGCGGTGGAGCCGTCGTTCAGGCCGAGGAAACTGCCCGGCGGCAGGGCCTCGACCAGCCGCCGCACCACCGCGCGGGCCTGGTCGTAGTCGGGGACCAGGCCCAGGATGCCCATGAGCATCAGCCCGACCGGACGCGAGAAGTCCAGGGTCCGCGCGGCCTCGGCCAGGATCCTCTCCGGGTCGCGGACGTCGGCGTCGATGTAGTCGCACGCGCCCTCGGGGGAGCTGGTGAGCAGGGCGCGGGCGTGCACCAGCACCAGGGGGTCGTTGTCGACGTAGACGATCCGCGACTCGGGTGCGGTGCGCTGGGCGACCTCGTGGGTGTTGTCCCTGGTGGGCAGGCCGGTGCCGATGTCCAGGAACTGCCGGATGCCCTCCTGCCCGGCCAGGTGCGTCACCACGCGTCCGATGAAGGCGCGCGAGGCGCGGGTGATGTCGCGCATGCCGGGGAAGGCCGCCAGGACCTTCTCGGCGGCGTCGGCGTCGACCTCGTAGTAGTCCTTGCCGCCCGCCAGGTAGTTCCAGATCCGGGCCGAGTGGGGCCGGGAGCTGTCGATCCCGCTGCCGTCACCCGGCCGCGCGCCGCCGCCCGCCGCCCCGTCCGCGGTCCTGCCCGCCGCTTCGTCCGCCGTTCCGTCCGCCATCCTGTCCGCCTCCTCGGTGCCGACCGTGAGGGGCACACGATCGCACACCGCGTCAGCCCCCACCCACCCCCTGACCGGGGTGGGGTTCTCCCCCGGCCCGGCCCGGTGGGCGCCCGCATTCCGGAGCCCCGGACACCGCGGAACGATCGTCCGCATGACGGAAAACGACACCCGGCCCGGCTCCCGGCCCGCCCCCCTTCTCCCCGGCAGGCGCGCACGGCGCGCAGCCGCCGCCCTCGCCGCCGCCCTCCTGCTCTCCCTGACCGCCGTGCCCGCGTCGGCGGCCGTACGCGCCGGCACGGACACGGCGGGCACGGCGGAGACAGCGGGCACGGCGGGCACCGCGCGGCACGCCCGGGGCGCCCTGCTGTCCACCACGCCCCTGTTCGAGCTGACCTCCGGCCGGCTGGGGGAGTTCCTGACCGCCGACGGCGTGGACGCCTCCGCCGTACGCCACGGGATCGCCGCCCACCGCATCGTCTACGCCACCGTCACCCCCGCCGGGGAGCCGACCACCGCCTCGGCCCTCCTCGTCCTGCCGGACGGCGGCGGGAAGCGCCTGGCCACCGTCTCCGAACTGCACGGCACCACCGCCTACCGCGGCTACGCCCCCTCCACCGGCGACAACGTCTCGATCCTGGGCGCCCTCCTCTACGCCTCCGGCGGCCGGGCCGCCGTCGCCCCGGACTACCTGGGCCTGGGCACCGGCCCCGGCACCCACCCGTACGTGGACACCCGCTCCTCCGTCTCCGCCTCCCTGGACGCGCTGCGCGCCGCCCGCACCGCCGCGCGCGGCCACGGCCGGCGGCTGACCGGCGAGGTGTACGTCACCGGCTTCTCCCAGGGCGGGCAGGTCGCCATGGCCCTGGGCCGGGAGCTGGCGCGGGGCGCGGACCGGCACTTGCGGCTGCGGGCGCTGGCGCCGGTGGCCGGGCCGTACGACATCGAGGGCGTGGAGCTGCCCGCGCTGTTCGACGGGCGGGTCGAAGGCGTCTCCGGCGTCTTCTACCTCACCTACTTCCTGGTCGCCCAGAACAGGCTCCACCCGCTCTACGAGGACCCCCGCGAGGTGTTCCGCGCACCGTACGCCGACCGCGTGGAGGCACTCTTCGACAACGACCACCCGGACGACGAGATCGTCCGGCGGCTCCCCGGCACCGTGGAGGAGCTGCTGACGGACCAGTGGTACGAGCGGCTGCGGCACCCCTCCGGCACGCTCGCGGAGGTGATCCGGCTCAACGACGGCGTCTGCGACTGGGCGCCGCGCGTACCGGTGCGGCTGCACACCTCCGACGGCGACCGCGACGTGCCCGTCGCCAACACCGGAAGCTGCGTGCGCGACCTGGCCCGGCACGGGGCGTACGCCGAGGTGGTGCACCACGGTGACGCGAACCACTCCGGCACCTACCGGCGGGCGATCGCCCACAACGCGCGCTGGTTCGCCCGCCTGGACTGACGCCCGGACCCCGGGGCCCGGCGGCCGGCCGTCCCGCGGCCGCCGGGGTCCGCGCCGGGCGGCCGTAGACTCGTACGCACTGTGTCCGAGAAGAATCCCCAGCCCGCCGAAGCGGCGGAAGCAACCGAGACGCCCGGAACGCACCCCGGAGCGCGTGGAGCGCTCGCGGCCCCCGACCGGGAGGGCCGGAGCGCGCACAGCGCGTCCAGCGCGCCCGGCGCCATGTTCCCCGACGGCACCGGCCCCTCCGCCAACCCCGTCGGGGACCGCCACGAGCGCCGCATCCGCAGCTTCCAGCCGCGCCGCAGCCGCGTCACCGCAGCCCAGCGTGACGCGCTGCTGCGGCTGTGGCCGAAGTGGGGCGTGGAGATCGACGGCGACCGCCGCCTCGACCTCGACGAGCTCTTCGACCCCCTCCCGCCCGGCTCGCCCGTGGTGCTGGAGATCGGTTTCGGCATGGGCGAGGCCACCGTGCGGATGGCCGCCGACGACCCGGACACCGGCATCCTCGCCGCCGACGTCCACACCCCCGGCCAGGGCAACCTGCTGGGGCAGGCCGAACGGCAGGGGCTGTCCAACGTCCGGGTCGCCAACGGCGACGCGATCATCCTGCTGCGCGAGATGCTCGCCCCCGGCTCCCTCGCCGGGATCCGCGTCTTCTTCCCGGACCCGTGGCCCAAGAAGCGCCACCACAAGCGCCGCATCATCCAGCCGGAGTTCGTGGAGCTGGCCGCCTCCCGGCTGCGGCCGGGCGGGCTGCTGCACTGCGCCACCGACTGGGAGCCGTACGCCGAGCAGATGCTCCAGGTCCTCACCGACTGCCCGGCCCTGGAGAACACGCAGGCGAACGGCGGCTTCGCGCCGCGCCCGGACTTCCGGCCGCTGACCCGCTTCGAGCAGCAGGGCCTGGACAAGGGCCACGTCGTCCGCGACCTCCTCTTCCGCCGCCTCCCCTGACCGGGCCGGCGGCGGGGCGTGCGTGCCCGGCCGGTCGTCGCCACCGGAGTCCGCCCGGCCCGACCTCGCTCCCCAGGAGCCGGGAGTAGGGAGAACGAGGTCGGTACTGAGCGTGGCTGCACGCCTGCTCAAGAAAAGAAGCCGGGTATTTTCTCGTCAGGTGTGCCGATCAGGAGAGCACGGTCGAGAAAGATGTTGTTCATCTCGCAACTCGTCTCCGGAAGCAGAACACAGGCATGGCAGGCGGCGAGGTTGAGACTGTTCACGCCGCTCGCGTCGGACTCCATGCAAAGAGGGTCCGCCGAGCACCACGAAATCCGCTCGAGCGCCGACTTCAGCGAGTTCGCCAGCTTCTCCGGATCTCCTTGGGCGACGATACCTCCGAGGCTTCCCGCCGAATCGCTGGTGGCGGTGTAGAGGAGCACGCCGGCCATCTCCTCGTTGACGTAGAGACGCTCTCGGATCGCGGAGGCGGGGTAGCCGCAGTCCAGACTCCACTCGTTGATCAGCGCGTGCGCCAGAGTGTGAAGGAGGACGAACCGCGAGGTCAACGAGGAACGGACAGGGACGTTTCGATCTCTGGCATGCCTACGAAGATGGCGCTCATGGTTACGACGCAGCCGTTGCGCGCGAGCCTCGGGGGAGTTGGGGCCGGCAAGCGATTCCCAGGCCGACAGCTTCTCGCGGTCCAGCGCGACAAAAACCCCCTCGCCGATGACCTCGATGGCCGGCAGCCAGTCGATGTCGTCGTCCAGTGCGACTTTGACCGCGCGTTCCCGGTCCTCCCTGGTCCACGCAAGCGGTTCTATACGAGTGAAGCTGTGGAGTGCCCGTACCTCGCGAAGTCGCTTGACCAACATGATCTGGCCGATTCCCGGTGCTTCCAGTTCGCCCGCGTTCTCCGGAGGCAGACAGACGAAATGCTGGTTCTCCGGGTTTTCCGGAGTCTCCCTGCACAGCTGCCTGTACTCCTCCTGCCGGATCCTGCCTGCGGCCTCGAACTCGGTGTTCTCCTCGGGGTCCTCCTGTGGCTGCTCGCCGGCGCTCTCCAGTGTCCGTACCGCCCCGATCACTTCCTCGACGCCGTAGCGCCCCTTGTCGAGCCAACCCTCGTCGCGGGCATACTCCTCGATGCGCTCGTCGCTCTTGTTGACCAGATGCCGCTTGTGCCGTTCGACCAGCTGCATCAGTTTGCGGTGCCACGGCGGGATGGACAGTGCGGAGGCCACATTGGGAAACCAGGCCGCGGACGAACCACGCTGCAGCACTCGGAGGGGACTGGCGCAGTTCGCCTCGCGTGCGCCCCTGCCGAACCAGGGGCGGCCGCCTCGGCAGGTGATCCCCAATGCGTCCATGGCGTCCCGGCTGAAGGCGCCCTCCAGCGATCCGCTCTCACCGCAGTCGCACTTGATCACGATGCCGCGCAGACTGGCCGTTCGTCCCTCACTGTGGAGGGTCAACCGGGCCTTCGTCCGATCGCAACCGCGGCGAGCCCTGCGTTCCTCTCCACGCCGGGCGTGCAGCCATCGCCAGTACGGGAACTCGTCGAGGTGGCCGTGGGCACACGCGACGACGAAGCGGGACGGCACGAGAGGAGCCTCGCAGTCACCGCACAGATTGTCGTTGCGCCGACCGCCGAAGTCCCGGAACGGCCTCAGCGCGCAGCACTTCGGGCAGGAGTAGGTCTCGGGAAAGCGACGTACCTTCACGCCTTTCCCGGTGGGCGCCGAAGCCGCGGGGGGCAGCCGGAAGCCGTTCACCCCGAGACGCTGTTGCAGACGCGGCTCGGACAGGATGTCGGCGTCCCCGATGTCCCAGGTGTCCAGGCCGCTGACGATGTACGACTGATCGCCGATGGCGATCATCGCTCCGACGCCGTACGTGGTGATCTGCTGGGCACGTCGTACCGAACCCAGTGGTGCCCTGCGGACCTTCTCCTGTCGCACTGCGGTGCCGGAGGCGCCGGCCGAGGATCGACGTGCCATGTCAGCTCTCCAGGTAGAGGTCGGACTCGACATCGACGTCGCGGAGGCTCCACAGCGTGTCGCGGGCCTCTTCGAGGTCGAGATCGGAGTGGGTGCGGAGCAGCGCGGTATCGGGGTCGCGGTCCGGGTTCGGGCTGTAGGTGTAGGGCGCCTCGTACAACAACCTGTCGTTCTCCTCGGCGAGCCGGCGCCAGTGGCTGATGAACTCCCTCAGCTCCATGTCGGTGGCGTCGGCTTCTTCCTTCTCGATTCTGTTCACCCGGACCACCAGGGCAGCACGTAGCTCGTGCAGGTCCTGCTCGAAGGCGCTCATGTTGGCCGCGGCTCTGTTGGGACGGGCGATCGGCAACATCAGCCGGGCCAGACCGACGAAGACCGCGTGCAGAGCCCGGTCACGGGCGCGGGCGGAGTAGGGGGTGACGCTGGTCGACTCCACCTGCTTGTAGAGAGCCGAGTGGTACGGGACGAAGTCCTCGTAGTGCGACAGGTCACGGGATCGGGCGGAGTTGAACAGGGTGACCACCAGTCCGGGATGCCGGCGCCCCACACGGCTGGTGGCCTGGATGTACTCGGCCGTCGTCTGCGGCTGCCCCAGGACGGCCATCAACCCCAGCCGGTCGATGTCGACACCCACCGAGATCATGTTGGTGGCGAGCACGACGTCCACCGCCGCACCGGAGCCCAGGGTGTGTGCCAGCTCACCCAGTCGGTCGGGGATCTCGCTGGAGGGGACACGGCTCGTCAGTTCTTTCGGAACGACTTCACGGGGCACCTCACCGCCGTCCCGTTGTGCATGGGTCTTCAGCCTCTCGTTGACATCGGCGTGCACCTGTAGCTCGGCCGCCGCGAGCAGACGGAGACTGTTGAAGTAGCCGACCAGGGTCCAATAGGCGTCCCGGACCGCGTCATCGCCCTCGATCCGACCGGCATGGTGCAGGAGTGAGGCATAGGCTCGAATCAGCAGGGTCGCCTGGGAGATACCCGGGGTGAGCAGCCCGACGTAACGGCGTGACGCCTTGCGTTCGGCAGGGGCCTGGACCGCGAACCAGGAGTCACGGGCGTCGAGACCTGCCGGCGGGAACTGCGCCACTTCTCGGTCGAAAAGGGCCTTCCCCTGATCCCCCGCACGACGGATGGTGGCCGTGGACGCGATGACCTTGGGACGGTCCGCGGCGATGTCGATCGCCGCCTCGTACAGGCCGGTGAGCGTGCCGAGAGGCCCGGAGATGAGGTGCAGCTCGTCCTGGACGATCAGCTCGGGCGGGGGCGTACCGTGCGCGTCGGTGTTCCGGTTGAACAGGGCGGACACATCGTCCCGCCACGCCACTCGCGCGAACTTGTCGACCGTGGCGATGACCAGTGTGGGGCGCACCCGGTAGAGCTCGGAGTCCACCACGTGCACAGGCAACCCGTCGCCGTAGTCGCAACCCTGGCCCGGGCAGTTGATCGACATGTGGCCGCGATCGACATCGACCGCGTAGTCCTCCGCCCGCAATGCCGTACCGCACCAGGGGCAGTCACGGAGTTGCACCGGATTCTGCTCCTGCAGCACCTCACCCCTGCGTATCTTCCGCAGAGCGGTCCTGGCCTCCTCCAGGTTGTTCGGGGTGGCCGCCCGTCCCACCCACATACCGACGGAGATCGGCTCGTGCCCGAAACGCCCGGGATCCTCCGCACGGACCCGGTCCATGGCGCACATCAGCCTGGCGGCACGCTCGAACTGTTGCAGGGTGAGAAGCCTGAGTGTGTAGCGCATGAAGACCGTGACACCACCGCCCGCCCTGCCGCGGAGCAGCCGGCGGTGGAACACGGTGAAGGCGATCAGGCCGAGGTAGGCCTCGGTCTTGCCACCACCGGTGGGGAACCACAGCAGGTCCACGATGCCACGGTCCTCGTGCTCCGGGTCGACGATCCCGTTCAGGCAGAGCAACAGGAAGCCGACCTGGAACGGGCGCCAGGTCCCCTGCGGCTGTGGCTGCCCCTCGCGGCCGCCCCTGATCCACAAGCTGCGGCCGAGCTGCCGTGCCATGGCCTTGTTGGCCGTTCGGAAGGCATCCATGACGCGCTCGTCGCGCTCCAGCAGTCGGATGCCGGTCATCATGCGTTTCTGGGCTGTGCGGCACAACCGCATCTGCTTGTCGGCGAGTTCGAGGTACTCGGTGCTTCCGTACGGACCGCCGCGCAACTCCTCGATCTCGGCTTCTCGCTCGTCGATCCAGCGCCCGTAGGCGTCGACCAGCTCGCGGAGCCACTCCACGACCTGTTCCGGTGTCGCCTCGGCCAGCGTCTGCATCCCGAGACGGCGTACGTCGATGTCCGGGTTGGAATCGGTGAGCAGCACCTCGTACGTCGGGACGAATTCCGTACGGACGCAGGCCACCCCGGCAGGCTCGCCTCCCTCGGTGAACTCGCCGACGGCCGGCGGTGTCCAGTCCCAGTCGGCGGCACAACCATGGCCGGTCGCGAAGGAGGGGACATGGCGGTGGAGGAGCCTGTTGAGTCGAACCTCCTCGTCCGCGCCTCCCTCTGTCGGACGTTCCACCAAGGCGGGCACACCACCGGGAACGTCAACGCGCAGCCCTACCTGGAAGAAACAATGGGTGTCGCGAATATCGGCCTTGCCCACCAAGTGAGTGTTCACCAGGGTCGCCGTGACGCTCACAGTGCCCCGCGGGCCACTCGGCCGGCGAACCCGCACCCGCATCTGCAGACCCGGAGCAAGCTTGACCGGCTCCTGACGGATTTCCGTGACATCCACTGTGACGACGGGCAGTTCGAGCGGACGGCGACGCCAGTGGAGATCCTGCGCCTCCACGGCCCGTCGCTCCGCACGCTCCGGCACGGTGATGTGTCCCTGGCTGTCCACCGGGTCGTACACGGCGGCAGTGGGAGTGATCGTTATGGAGCGGCTGCGCGAAGGGTCCACTGCGAAGGTGATCCCGGTGGCCGAAGGACGCTGGATGCTCGCCAGATCGACTCCGGTGTCCGGTACCTCGTCGACGGCGAGTGTGGAGTCCGCGTCGTCGTCGTAGCCATCCCCCTCCGCGTCCTCACGGGCCAGTTCCTCGTCCTCGGTACGGGGGAAGAGCACTCCGGTGGAGTAGGTCGTCACAGGCCAGTCGTCCAGCAGTTCCGTGGCGTCGGCCTGATCACCGGTCGGCCCGAGAAGATCGGCCCTGAGCCGCTCCACCAGCTCGGCACGGAATCGGTAGTGTTCCTCGAGATCGGGCATTGTCGTTCTCAGTCCCTTTCCGTTTCCGCGCGGTCGTACTGGAAGCGGCCGAGGCCGGTCGGGCGAGGGGCGAGCCATACGCCCAGCTCGCCGAGACCTGCGTGGACGGCGGCTCCGCGCTCGCCCACGACTGTCTCCACCGTGTCGATGCGCAGGTCCGTGATGCGACGGGGCCAGCTCCGGGGCTGATAGGTCCTGGACTGCTGCATGTGGCGGTAGAGGTCATGACGGAACTTCTCCGAGACCACACCGATCGCGCGGTCCCCGTGGAGAAGCACATAACCGGGACCGACTCGCTTCTCGTGGTCCTCGGACACGTCGTCGATCCGTTCCAGCATTACCGGATCTCCCGAAGTGGTCCGGGAGTGGAGATGCTCCTGCAGAGACACAGGGTCATCCTCGATCTGGTAACTGCCTGCCGGGTGGTGGGGGTGGATGTCACCCGCAAGGAGCTCCAGTCCAGAACGCCTCCAGTGTTGGTACCCGAAGCGCGCCCACCTGTCCGTCCGCCGGTCCTTGCGGACCAGCCGGAACCCACCGCGATACGGAAGGACGTCCCGTGGAAGATCCAGCCGGTACAGCTCCCTGCGGGAACGGGTCATGGCCACGTACAGCGCACGTGCGCGATCGGCCACGTCGACGGGCAGGTCCCCCTCCTCCACGCTGATCTGCCCGGGGTCCACCACCAGGACACGGTCGAACTCCAGCCCCTTGGCGCGGTGAAAGGTGGAGATCACGAAGGGGTGTGCGGGCTGGGCGGTCAGTTCATCCGGCAGCCTTCCGGCGGAGACGGCATCACGCAGACGCGTCAGGTCGACGGACCGCCCCGTTCGTTCCCGGGTGCCGGCGCGCAGCAGACGCCACACACGTTCGCGATCCTTCTCCCCACCGGTGCCGATGAGCGACGGATACAGCTCGTCGAAACGCTGCCTGGTCAAGGTCAGAGTTCCTCGAGCGGCGCGCATCAACTCGCTCAGCCACGCCGGAACCGCACGGTCCTGGGCCGCACGACGCACCTGATGCGGCACACCCGCACCGTGCAGCCACTCGGAGACCAGCAACACCTCTCCGTTGGTGCGGCACAGCAGGGCCGTGGTGATGTCGGTGACGCACAGGGAATCCCTGATGAAGGGCACACCGATGTCACCGAAATCCATTCGTGCCGCGAGTTCCAGCCGCAACTCCTCGTAGGCCCGCTCCGCCTCGGCGAGAGTCGCGCACCCACGCGTCACGCCCTCGAAGGACAGCGCCGAGCGTGCCTCGTCGGTGGCCGCCCGGAAGTTCTGGGTGAGCGAGAGTTCTGCCAGATCGTCCACGAAGGTGCTGCGGAGCCAGTCGAAGAAGCGGTTGGTCTCGATCAGGCGCTCGTCCGGGTCGGCGACCTGATAGCTGTAGATCGCCTGGGCAGGGTCGCCGACGATGGTGAAGCCGCAGTCGTAGGACTCCAGCAGCACCTCGATCAGCTCGCGCCTGTCACCGACCAGATCCTGCACCTCGTCGATCACGACGTGCCGCAACTCGTCGAGCCACTCCGGAGCCAGTCCTTCGTCGGCCACTACCTTCGTGGCCTCTCGAATCCGCTCGTCGAAGGAGCGTGTCCTCCAGTCGATGTCGGCCGCGACCTCGTTGAGGATCTCCAGAGCCCATGAGTCGAAGGTCGTCACCCGGACGTGCCGGGAGCGGTCCCCGTACCGCGACAGTCGCTCCCGCAGCTCTCGCACCGCGGCACGGGAAAAGGTGAGCACCAGGACATCGCCGGTGGTCAGCCCCTCGTCGGTCACCAGGGCCTCGATGCGGCGTACCAGCGTGTGCGTCTTCCCGGCTCCCGCTCCGGCGGTGACCAGCACCATGGCGTCCGCGGGCTGCTCCACGACCGCACGCTGCTCGTCGGTCAGCGCGGGGCTGTCCAGGTATGGGCCGGCGGTCATGCGCTCCCCTTCCACAGGTACTCGAACTCGGTGTAGGCGAGGTCCCTGCCGAAGTTCTCGATGTTGTCCTTGACGTTGAGAATCAGGCAGCTCTCCTTCCCTCCGTTCAGGGGACCGCGCAGGCCGCGCCCGATCATCTGGATGTAGGTGTTCGGGCTGAAGGTGGGCCGGGCCACGACCACGGCTCGGACCGCCGGGGCGTCGAAGCCCTGGGTGAGCACGTTGTAGTTGGTGAGGACCTGGATCTTCCCCTTGCGGAAGGCGTCGATGCGCCGGTTCCGGATACCGGTGGGTGTCTTGGAGTCCACGGACGCGGCGGCGATGCCGCTCTCGTTGAGCAGTGCGGACAGCACGTGGGCGTGCTCGACCGAGGTGGCGAAGACCAGCACAGGCCAGTGCTGCGGCAGTCGTTCGATCTCCTCGATGATGCGCTTCGTACGGTTGACGTCCTGCGCCAGCCGTGCGGTCACGGCGGCAGGCAGCGTCATGCTGTTGCTGCTGGCGACCTGCGTGATCTGCTCCGGGGAGAGGGTGTACTTACCGCCGGGAAGCACACGCTGCTCCACCTGGGAGAGCACCCCGAGCTCCTGGAGGTGCGGGTAGGGGTCATCTTCTTCGAAGACACCGTGGTCCAGCCGCTTGTGGCCGAACCTGGCCGCCAGTCGCCTGGTCTCCTCCTCGCTGCTGCCGCGGAACGCGGTGGCGGTGAGCCCGACGAGATGCCGTGAGGTCCGGTACTGGTCGATACCGAGTGCGTCCAGGATCCTCGTATAGGTCTTGGGCACGGCGAAATGGGCTTCGTCGATGATGACCGCGTAGGCCTCTCGCAGCCAGGCGTACTGCTCGGTGGCTATGTGGCGGGAGAGAGTGTCGTCGATCGCCACCACGACCTGTGGGCCGCCCGGCGCCGGCTCCGCCGCCATGCCGCCCCACATTCGACTGATACGCAAACTCTGGTCGGGTCCCGTCTGGGACCAGACGAACTTCCATGTCTCAATGGCCTGTTCACAGAGTTCCGCACTCTGCGCGACCCATAGGACCGGCCCCGTCACAACACCGTCGGCGATCGCCTGGACGGTCGCCTCCACCGCGATGCGCGTCTTGCCCGCGCCGGTGGGAATCTGCAGCATGGCCCGCTTCTCGTCCGTCCGCACCAAGTGCTGGTACATGTTGGCGACCAGCCGCATCTGGTACGGGTGCAGTGGCAGCGGCTTGCGCGGGCCTGCCACAGTCTCGAACGGTGGCGGCGCCTGCCCCGTTTCCTGGTCTCCGGCCCACTCGACCGGGAACCCGTAGGTTTTCACGAAAGTTCGGGCAGCATGTCCGCCTGCCCAGTTCTTCTGAGGTGCATCGAAGCCCGCCTTCACCAGGGCCGGGGCGAGCTGGCGCAGCACCTCCTCGCCGTGGGTGGCGATGACCAGCTGGGCGATTCGCTGGTCGTCCGGTGCCTCGCCGTTCAGCTCCTCGTCCGCGATCAGCAGTCCGGGGGGAAGCTCCTCACGGAGTCTTTCGGCGCCCAGTGCCAGCAGCAGTTTGCGTGCGGGGTCGGGTTCCCGGCGCACCTTGAGGAAGCGCTCCCCCTCCTTGTCCTTCTCCTGCTGTTGCAGCAGTGCTCGGCAGCCGGACTCGCCCAGGCGCAGTTCCAGGACCCGGTCCACGGCGCACAGCACGTCCAGCTCGCCGTCCGGCCCGCACAGCAGAACGGTGTCGCCCTCCCGGGCCTCGGTGAGTGGCTCCTCCCTCCGCCCCTCCGGTGTACGGACCACCTTGGCCAGGTCGGAGCAGTGCACCAGCTGCCAGTCGGTGCCGTGCGGAAGCCTCTGCCGCAGCCGCGGATAGAGGTCGGTGAGCTGTGTCGGAGTACCCAGCTCGACGAAGGTGAGTTCCTCCTGGAGCAGTTCGGACGGAGCCCGCAGCGGCCAATCGTCGACCATTCGCTCCGCGTCCTCGGCCGTGGGCACCAGCATGGCCGGCACCTTCTCCCGCTGAAGAATGCGGTACTGCTCGGGGTCCGCGGTGACGGCGATCTCCTCGTCGGAGCGGGTGGTCCACTCCTCCCCCACCTGGCAACGGGTGAGCGCGTCCTCCGGCCAGGGGATCTCCTCGACGTCGAAGCGGGTCAGCAAGGCGTAGGCGCTGCCGACGAAACCGGCGTCCTCACTGCTGAGAGCGCGGGTCATGAGTTCCGCCCACAGGCTCTGCGGCACCGATTCGAAGGTTGTGGTCAGGCGAAGAGCACGGGCCGTCTCCATGTCGACATCGGCCACGGGCAGCAACTTGCGGTCCACCCGGAGTTCCGGGCTCACGCACTCACTCGGCCTCCGGATGCCGAGTGAGGTGGGCACCACGCCTTCCTGCCGCAACATCCACACGATCGGGGATCGCACCGACTCCTGGGTGTTGCGGTTGGCCCCCGCCTGCAGAGTCCAGTTGTGCACCAGGCCGTGGCGGGGCAGATGCTGGACGAAAGCTGCACTGCCCTCCCTGGACAACCTGGGCAGCAGGTGGAGAGGGCCGGCCGGGTTGGCGCCGTCCACCTTGAAGGTCTTGAAGCTGGGACGGCGTGCGTCGCTCGGCAGACTCCGGAGATACGCCCTGTAAATCCTGTCGCGGTACTCCTCGAACCAGTCGTCCTCGCGCGGGTCGCAGTCAAGGACAGGTCGGTCGGTGGCACCGAGATCCCGCAGCAGGGCGGTATCTGCACGGTGGAAGGCGGGATCGATGAGCAGCTCGCGATCCCTGGTCCCGTCGGCAGGTACCACCGGGCCGCCGAGGAAGGCGTCACGGATCGGTCGGAACACACCGTCGGCCGTACGGACCTTGATGGTGCGAGCAGGCTTCTCGATCTTGGATTTGATCACCACGGCGGCACGGCCTCCACCCGCCTGCCGCGTCAGCTGCCAGAAGTCCTCCCACTCGGCGTTGCCGTAGCGACCGAGACCGCGGTCCAGAACGGCTTTGAGCCGCCCCTCGGCGTCCGCCTCTGGGATGCCCAGCGCCTCCAGCGCATGTCGCGCCCGATCGTCGACAACAACGTCCGGGTGCACATACACCATGTCGTCGCGCAGCCCGCCGCCGTCGACCGCGCTGCGGCGGTAGATCCTGCCGCGTGTCGGCGCCACCAGATCACCGCGCTCGGTGAGCAGGACACGCGCGCCGACCGCTTCGGTGGCGTACTCGGAACCGAGAGCCTCCATGTCGGCGACGATGCGCAGAGCGAGCGCGGAAGCCGCGGGAGTACGGTCCGCGACCAGTGCCTCCAGCCACTCGACGACAGAGGCGGGGCGCACTCCGGCGATCTCCATGATGTCGCGTACCCGGGAGCGGCGCTCCCGGCTCTCCACGGAGTGGTGGCACCAGTTGATGGGGCTGCCGGAATGCTCGGCCCAGAGCTTCAGCCACTCGTCCCGGAGCCCCTCGGGGTGGAGACGGAGGTCCTTGGGCTTGCGCAGAACACCTCGCCGATCGGGTAGGGAGGGCTCCTGCGCGGCGACCCGCAGCACCTCCTTGCTGAGCATCTCGTCACCCCACTGGGACGCCTCGCGTCCACGCGCGGTGAGCAGGGTCAGGTAGGAGCCCGGATCGTCGTCCTCCACCAGACGCGGCAACGAGGCGACGATCAGTTCGGCGGCCACTCGGACGAGTTCGGCGTTGAAGTCGCTCTTGGTCAGGTTCTGCCGGTCTTCGGGCGTCTTCCAGGGGGCGTTGAGGATGCCCGTGAGAGTGGTGTCGTAGTGTGTCGGGAAGAAGGCCCAGAAGCTGCCCCTCTTCTTCCGTGCCTCGACGCCCTTGCCAGGAACGGCCCAGGAGAGCCGAATCACCGGACGCTCGTGCAATTCGCCCGCCGTCTTCTGAGCCTCGGTGGACGGCTGGTGGTCGATGTGGAAGACATCCCACCGCTCGTTGCGCACCGGCTTGCCGTTGTTCTCCTCGATGACCCGGTGCTCGGTGTCGTGTGTCCGCTGCCGCAGCACGCGCTGCATCCGGCTGTTGCTCCGACGGTCCTCCAGCACGACCGAGGCCACATGGGAGGAGAACAGCATGAAATGCGCCGGAAAGTTACGCAGGTCGTTTCCCAGACGGCGATCCGCCCCGGGGTGCAGGGGAAGCACGACCGTCGTGGACGCCCACTTCATCAGTTCGTCGAGAACAGGGTCCTGTGCCCGGTCGGTGGCCAGGTCGAGGGGCTGTGCCATGCGCAGCACCGGAGTCTCGTCCCTCTCCGAAAGCTGGGGTACCACCTCTCGGATACACGCGGCGGACCATGCCTTGTCGAAGCCGAAGCATCCCGAGGTGCTGTAGAAGCGGGGGGTGTCGGTGACGCTGAGCACCGACTTCACACCGACTCCGAAACGGCCGATCTGTCCGCCCCTCTTCCGGGACACAGCCATCCGCAGGATGGTGTCGGCGCCTCCGGGTGACACCGGGTTCCCGGTGTTGGCGCAGTACAGGTGTGTATCGGTGAGCAGGACGTGGATGCGCCCTCCGCCAGCGTACTCCTGGTTCTCGTCGGCCCCATTCTGCACCAGCTCGTAGATCTGCCGCTCCCCGTATCCACCCTGGGTGATGCGACGTTCGTTGTTCGCATGCTCCTGCACATGGCCGGGATCGGCTCGGTACACCTCGAGAATGCGACGGGACTGGGCAAGGACGGTCCCGATGACGTCCGTGGCGTCGGACATGGCACTACTCATCGTGCTGCTGGCTCCTGATGCGATGGTGAACGAGTGAGGGCAGCGTGGGGGACCCCCGAATGTATCCTTATGAGCTCTTCCTGACTCACAATCAGGAAGATATTGATTTGATCTTTATGCTGTTGGCGCCCTGACCGCGGAGTAACCGCGCCCCGAACCTCAAACCCCGGAAAGTCGCGTACTCCTGACTTACGCACACCCGCGATGCCGGGGCAAGGGGTGATTGGCTTCAGAGGCCGGCGACTCCCTCTGCAGCCGCCGACCCGGGGTGGTGCGTCACCTGAACATCAGGTGACGCACCACCTACCTACCGAAGAAGTGAAACCCCGCTCTCACAAAGTCCCGAACCCGAACGACGACTCCTGGCACCAAGAGTGTTGCGAGCCCTGCAGCTCTCCACCTGAAACGGAACAGGCCCACCCTCGGTGCTCGAACACTCCCCCTTCGAAGAATTCCCCCTGATCGACTAGCTGCCGATCACGCCTTCCCGCCGCCCTGACAGCGCCGGTGACGACAGCTCCGGGACCGGGACGTCCTGCAGTACCGGGCAGGAATCCTTCCCTCCACTCGCCTCGCCCGACACACACGCCGACCGGGCCTCGACACCGACCGCCCCTCATACGCGAGGCGGTGCTGCCGCTCCCAACTCCTGACCGTGGACTCCGGAACTCCGCACGCGGCCGCGATCTCCGGGATCGGAGCGACATCCGCAGAAGCGAACATCGCAACCGCGAGCCTGAAACCTTCGGGGTAACACTTGGGCATATGTCTCCTGGGATCCTGCTCGAATTATTCGACACCGTTCTACCGCCACTCCACACGCCGGGCAAGTCAGTTGACAAGAAACACCGGAGTATCGCGGGAGCGGCAATCGGCGATCTTCCACACTCGATCATCAGGGAATAGCGCAGCAGTTTTCGCGCGCCAACACAGGTGTCCACCCCAGGGGTGCTGGAGGCACACTTGTCCCCTTGCACAGGAAGTTTCTGCCCGAAACTCCCATCGCCTCCACGAGAGGCCAGAGAAACCCTACCTGCCTCGTGCCTCCCCCTCAACTCCCTTGCGCCGGAAAGCTTTTGAGCCTCCACAGCCTGCGGCGGCCCGCATGAAACCTACTGACCACATACCTGGCCGCAATACCCCAAAGGGACACCTCAACTCCAAGGGGACACAAACACACCATTCCCTGTCAAGGATTCTTTTCTTCCGATTCCCCTCATCGCTCTCCGGCCAGCTCAGCACCATCGTCGGCGCCTCGAACCACCAACCCCTGCTTCGCATAGAGGAGGCTCGAGACAGGGTTGGCAAACAAAATTATCCCCTTGGGGAGAGCGTCAAATTCTCCTTGTATGCTGCTGGTACCCGCGAAGGAGGACCGGTGGAAGCGAAGGACAACCAGACCGAGAACTTCGGCGTGTGGCTGTCGCGCCAGCTGCGGCGTCGTGGCATGACTCAGGCCGAGCTGGCGGAGGCACTCGGCATCACCCGCGCCGGTGTGTCGGCCTGGATCACCGGCCGAGCCGAACCACGCGAGGAGAAGAAGCGGGCGATCGCGGAGGTCCTCGGCACGGACGAGGCAACCGTGCACCTGCGTACCGCGGACGCCCCGTCCGAACGTCCCGTCCTCTGGTACCACCGCCCCGCGCACGCGGACGGCGGTCGAGAGTTCGGGAACGCCGCGGCCTTCGCCTTCGACGCCGATGTCTCCGTGCTGGCCCGGGAGGCCACCCAGAACAGCCTCGATGAGCGTCACCTCGACTCCGATCCCGTCCGTGTCCGGTACGTCCTGCACGAGCTGAGCGGGGAGCACCTGCGGAACTTCCTCACGGCCCTGCACTGGGAGGAGTTGTTGCCCCACTACGAGGCAGCAGCGGTCCAGGAACAGAAGGTCGGTCGGACGATCGCGGAGGGACTGCGGGAGCTTCGTGAGACGGACACCCTTCTTCTGCTGCGGATCGACGACTACAACGCGTCCGGCCTCACCGGGCCCGAGTACGCGGACGGAAGATTCGCCGCCGTGGTGCGGCGCCAACTGGACAGCCACAAGACCAAAAGGCATGCGAGCGGTTCCTACGGCCTGGGCAAGGTCACGCTGTGGGCGACGAGCCGGCTCGGTCTCGTCCTGGTCAACAGCACTCTCTCCGAACCCCATGAAGGCCGTACCGAGCGACGGGTGATCGGCCGGCTGGACCTGCCCTGGCGCGAGGTGAACGGCGAGCCGTTCGCGGGCCCGGCCTGGCTGGGTGAGGAGGACACCGAACCCGAGTACGAGGGTGTGGCCCGCTCCTGGTGGGCGGACGAGGCGACCGTCGACCGACTGCACCTCACCCGGGCCGGCTCCGACCCGGGTACGTCCTTCCTCGTCGTCGGTGCGCACGACGCGGCCGGCGACGCGGAGACCGTCCAGGAAATGCACGAGAAGCTCGTCCGCTCACTGGCCGAGAACTTCTGGGCGGCCATGACCCATGGCGACTCCTCCGCCGCCCTCCTGGACGCCTCGGTCACCACTCTTCGTAACGGACAGGTGTTGATCAAGGAGGAGCGGGTCGATCCTCATACCTACGAACCCGCACGTTCACGTGCTCTGAAGGCTTACCTGGACGGCAGGACCGTCGACCGGCTCTCCGGCCTCGACCAGGTCGCCCTCACACATGTGCCACTCACCGTGCCACCTTTGCGAGGAGAGAAGGGCTCCGCGACAACACACCGCGCCGTGCTGCTGGTGACCCCCGCAGATGACAAGGACGGCAGGCCCAACCATCTGGTGTGCATGCGCGGTAGCCGCATGACCATCAGCGCCCGCCGCGTTCCGGATCTGCCGTTGGGGACCAATCCCTTCCAGGCCGTCCTGCTCGCAGGCCGTGCCACGGGCAGCGTCACGGACGACGCCGACCTCGCGGAGGCCTTCCTGCGTGCCTCCGAGCCGCCCGAGCACAACGACTGGACCAAGACGGAGGAGCTGGCCTCCCGCTACGCGCGTGGGGCGCGCCAGCGAGTCCTCGACTTCCGTCGCGACATGAACATCGCCGTCAGGCAGTTGGTGGCCCGACGGGAGGAGAAGTCCCGAGGCGGCCCGGCCGTACTGCGCGAACTGCTGAGGCTCGACGGGGGCAGCGGTCCCGGCAGGCGCACGGACGGTCACCCTACGATCCGCAACATCGACGGTGAGCTGACCTCGTCCGGCGCCTGGCGGGTTCAGGTCGAGGTGAAACTGCCCCGGCGCGAGGATCCGTGGCTGATGACCCCAGTGGCGAAGTTCGACGTCCGCTCCGGTGGCAAGCCCACCGTGCGATGGTCCGAGCTGATCGCCGGGGAGAACTGCCGCGTGGAGAACGGACACCTCCACTTCGAGCCCGGCATGCGCACCGCCTCGTTCAGCGGCGTCACCGACACCGAGAGCCATCCCGTGGCCGCCGGCATGGCGCGCCTGATCATCGATCTTCAGAAGGCAAGGGGGGAGACGGCATGAAGGCCCTGGTGCCGTACGCGACTCTCGTCGGCGAGGTGGCGTTCAAGGTCACAGCCGTCAAGCTGGACGGACGGGAACTGCCACTGGAAATGATCTCTCGGCAGGAACGGGTCGTCGCCGTCCATCAGGCCGAGCGACGGGACTGGGACGAGGCCCGTCTGGAACTGCGGGCCGACCTCCCGGACACCGAGATGGGCTCGAGCCGGTGGGAGGACATCACCTGTGTCGCCGTCCTCACCGAGGGTGCCACCAACACCCGTACCGTGAGGCACCTGCGTCGTTCAGTTGGCGGTAGTTGGGTCGGAAGCATCACCCTGGCCCGCGACTCCTACCGCAGCAGGGCGGAGTTGTCGGTGAGTGTCGTCGCCACTGTGGACGGCGTGGCCGGCCGTGTCATCGGAAGTTCCGAGGACGACTGGATCGTCGATCTGGTCGCTCGCACCCCCGTGCGTCAGCGGGAGATCAGGTTCAACGAGACCGACTTCCGCGACGGCGAGGAGGACTGGCTTCGTCCATTCAAGGACGCGCCCTGGCTGGTGGAGACCTCCGGTGAGATGCCCACCGTGCACCTCAACACTGGCTTCGAGGGCGTCGTCGAACTGCTCGACTCCAAGGGCAGTTCGCTGGAAAAGGCCGTACGCGGTGTACTCGCCGCGCAGATCGCCACCGACACCTGGACAGCGATGTTCCATGCGGCGGTGAGCGATCTGGAGACGGACGAGGACGGCGCACCCCAGTGGCCCTCCGGTTGGCGGGACTCGGTGCTGCGCACCATGCTGCCCGACGTACTGCCCGATGTGTCCGCGGCCGATGCGTTGTGGGAGATCCACTCGCGGCGCGCGGAAAGCGTCGGATGGAGCGAGCTTCAGTCCCGCATCCAGTACGCGGCTTCCCGCAGAGCGAGAGTCGCCAAGAACCTGGGCACCGCCATTCGTGTACTCGACCGAGCCGACGAGGGAACTTCCCTATGAGCCGTGACATCGACGACCTTCCCGAGCGCCTTGGTCTTCTCCGCGATGCCCTGGCGACCAAGAACCTCACCCGAGGCGTGCTCACCGGTCAGGAGGACCCGCCTCTGGTGGCTCTGTCCCGTGCTTCCGAGCCCATCGACAAGCCCGGTTCACAGTGGGGCACCCGACCCTTGCGAGAACTTCTCGAGGACGCGATGCGCCTGCACGCCGATGACCGAACCCACGCCGACGCCTGGCTCGCCCCGCGACTGCACGCCACACTCCGGCTGACACGTGCCGAGGCCGCGGAAACCGCCCTGTGGAACTTCGTCGCGCTGGTGGTCGCTCCCGATTACGTGGTCTGGCGCCACCTTCCGCGGAGTAAAGGTGACAGAAAGGCGGCGGTCACGGCCGACCGCTTCTGCGGACCGCACTACAAGCAGTCGTTCGCGCGTCTGTGGTGGGCGGCCGAGCTGTTCCGGGACGGCGAGGACTACCGGCCTGTCGTCACCGCATGTCGCAACCAGGATGTTCTCAACACAGTGCTGCGGCTCGACGTCATCGACCATCGGCCCACCGCCCGAGCGATGACCCGCCTCATCGAGCAGGGCATCGTCACCACAGGCCGCGAGGTCAACGCACTGGCCACCGCCGTCAACGCCGCCGGCAGCACACTGATGTACGACGTGCTGGCCCCGGACGACGGTCCGGATACGGATGCCTTGCGCTACTGGGTCAGCGAGGGGGACATGGCTCCGCCGGTCTCGCGGGACTCCCTGCCGGACGGACCTGATGACGGCGAGATCCCGCGCGACTCGGTGGCCACGCTGGTCGAGCAGTTCGAGAAGCTCTTTGTGGAAGCTCCGGTGCGGGGGAAGGTATCCGGGGAGAGGGAACCTGTAGACCTCGAGTGATCCGGAGTTGCTCAACCGATCAAGAAAACACCAGAAAGGAGGGACGAAAAAACTCAAACAACCGAGAAAATTTCTTCCGTCACAGCACTTCGATCTACAGTCGGAGGTTCTTCTCCAATCCGTGAGATCACATTCCCGGATGGATATATTGTTGCGCGCTCCGAAGCGGCCTTCTGCAATGCATTGACCACGCCTTCCCTTCCGATTCCGAGAGCTGCGGCCAGGATATGAACCGCGAGCACAGGAGGAATTGCGTTCCCGATCTGCTGGGCCACATCACTGCCTCGCCACTGGTAATTCACAGGGAAGCTTTGCAGCTGCCCGGCCTCGGCGTAGGAGAATCGAGAATCGGGCAGGCCGGGAGTCACCACACGGTTACGCCTGATCTTACCGGTGACAGTGAACGCAGGCTGGTCATGCCTGCGCCGGCCACGAGCCTTGGGGTCGCCTCCAGAGCCGTAGTTGGAGATAACCTCGAAGGGCTTGACCCGTTCCACCAGCACATCTTCCATCGCCACCCAGGGGTCCAGGCTCGGGTCCCCCTCCTCGCGGGCGATTCCTTTTCTGTAGCACCGATGAGTCGCTTCGGGAAGACGCGCAGGACCGTCGAGGCGGGCAACAAGAACAGCTCGACGCCTTGTCTGCGGAACACCGAACTGCTCCGAGCGCAGAATTCCGAAATCCACGCTGTACCCCTCCCCTCGAAGGACTTTCGCCATCACCTCCCAAATGGGTAGAACAGTTTGCACTTGCTCCAGCACGATCACTTCATAGGGCTTCTTTTTCATTGCCATCAGAGCCCATCGCAAGGGCTGGAGAACCAGCAATGTCCTCGGGTCTACGCTATTTCCGGGAATCTCTGCTACAACATCTTCAAAACTCTTCTTTGCCATGCTCTCAGCGGAAGAGAGAATCAACTGGAGAGCGCGACGACCGTCTCCGTCGCCAGCGACGGTGTAGGTCTGGCAAGGCGGTCCGCCTGCCAGAACGGTGGCACCGGAAAAGTGCGATGGGTTGAGTTCGCAAACATCGTCCTGCCTGGTACTCAGCTCGGCTGCCCTTCTGGTGGCGCAGGCATTCGGATCCAGCTCGACTCCCGTCGCTGGCACCCCCAACCAGCGCGCTGCGACGTCCAGCCCTCCCGGTCCTGCGAACAGATCCACGATTCGATGGGCTGACACGTGATCTCCTGGCTTTCGAAGGCAGCGCGGGTGACGATCGGGGTATTTCGGGCGCAGTCGCTCCGCTTTGCCCGTCAGAGGGTTGCCGATGTCGATCGGACAGAATAGCTGCTGCTCAGAGCCGCGCCCCACGGCGGGCCCACACGTACACCGGCTCATGAGAGACCTCCTCCGTGTGGTCGCAGGGCCGTCGCTATTCGCTCTCCCAGAGCACGGGCAACAGGTGGCGGCGTCGCGTGTCCGAGCTGCCTGTATCGGGCGGTCTTGCCGCCCTGCAGCCTCCAGTGGGGCGGGAAGCCCTGGAGGAGCGCCACCTGCTCGACGGTGAGCTTCGGCAGGTTCCTCACCTCGCCGTTCGGATCCCACTGGTGGTCGGCGCCGGGCACCTCGTCCCCGATGCCTCCGCCGTTGACCCCCATGCGTGCCCATGCCTTCTTGGTGCCGGTGGGGCCGAGATCGGCACCGCCTCGGCGCTCCGAACCGCCGACGATCGCAGGGGCGGGACGATCGGCCCGAGCCGCCCAGGCCGCCGCTCCGGGCCACCCCCGTGCCGCCATGGACTTCCACAACACGGCTCCTACTGTCGGAGGGGGCGTGCGCAGTGGTTCCGGCCACCGGAAGCGCCCCGCCGAGTCGGGCTGGAGTGCGACCAGCAGGCCCATCTTCCGATCCTGAGCGATCCCGAAGTCGCGGGCGTTGATCGTCCGCCAGTGCAGCGCGTATCCGAGGTGCTCCAGCTCGAGTCGGACGAACTCGCGTATGTCGGTGAAAGCATCGTCGCTCACCAGGGCGGGAACGTTCTCGATCAGCACCGCGCGCGGTCGCACCTCGGCGACCAACCATACGGCTGCCTCCAGCAGTTCCCTCTCGTAGAGATCCTCGATGCGCCTGACAGCGGCCGGGGACTTGACCCGTGGAAGCCCGGCCGCCAGCAGATCGACGTCGTAGGTGTACGGATGCTCCTGTGCGACGAAGTCCCGCAGGTCCATCTCCAGGACTCGCCAACCGAGGCGGTTGGTCCTCAGGGTGTCGCACGCGTGCCGGTTCCTCTCGACCAGGGCGACCGGATCGAATCCGGCCGCATCGAGCCCCATCGTCAGCCCCCCGGCTCCCGCACAGATTTCCAGCGATGTCAGACGAGCCGAGGTCAAGTGAACGTCCCCCCGTGTGCTGCTCCTGTCCGGCCGGCATCGACCGTAGCCGGAAGAAGCAGCACACGCGCGGGATCGATCAAAGATCGCGGGTGCCGGGCATTGTTCGGGAGCGTGCTCGGCGCTCCGTCACCACCTGGGCAACCCGATCGGCCACCGAGTCAGGGGACTCGTGCTCCCAGAAGCGCAGCACCGTCCATCCTTCCTCCGAGAGCCGTTCCGTCGTCTCCAGGTCGCGGCTGATGTTCCGATCGAGCTTCTGGCGCCACCACTCCTTGTTCGCCTTGGGTTGAGTGGCGTGCTCGGGGCACCCGTGCCAGAAACAGCCGTCCAGGAAGACCGCCACCTTGGTACCGGGAAAAGCGATGTCGATGGTCCGACGTGGCATACCCGGAACCTTCCGGTGCAGCCGGTAGCGATACCCGGCGGCGTACAGCAGGCGGCGAACCGCTACCTCCGGGCTCGTGTCGCGGTTGGCTTGGCGGCTCATCCGGGCCGAGACACCCGGAGAGGAAGGAGCAGGCATACAGCCATCGTGCCGGCGGGCGAGGCGTCGCCGCAGCCGAGGCGGAGTTCGGGAAACTACGCGACATCCGCCTCTGCCTCGTAGCTCATCTGGGCGCGGTCGAGGAAGTCGTCCGGGTCCCGCCCCTGCTTCGCCAGCCAGTGGAGGAGATCGGTGATGAGCCCGGTCGCCGATCCTTCGAGAACGGCGAGACTACGCGTACTGGTCGGCGCCAGTCGGCCGGAGATACGGCCGTAGACCTCCAGGGTGCTCGCGGCTCGCCGCAGGCGTTGGCACTCCTCGTTGGTCCCCAGGGGAAACTCGCACCAGATCACCTTGCCGGATGCCGTGAGCAGCGTTCCCCAGTCGGCTACCAGCGCGGCGAGCAGGCGCAGTCCACGGCCGTTCTCGTCGTAGTCGCCAGGCCGCCTGATCGCGGGAACCACGTGGGAGCCGTCGTGGGCTTCGAGGCGCAGCCGGCCATCGCCCACCGCCAGGACGAGGGTCGCCGCAGTGTCCTGGCCCACATGCCTGACGACATTGGCCGCGAGTTCACCCGCGACCACCTCCACGTCGCCCACCAGGTCGGTCAGCCCCCAGAGCCCCAGCTGTTCCCTGACCGTCAGCCGCAGTCCGCTCAGCTCCTCCGGAGCCGCTCTGAAAGGCAGCACCGAGCGCAGTCGGGGTTCCGTGATGCCGTAGCCGTCCATGGGTCGCACTCCCTTCGCGTCACACCGACGCTGCGCCTGCCGCTCCGTGCGGATTCGCCGGGTGACCGTCTGGCTGCGATTGTGGCATGAGATATTTCCTCATGTAACTTCTCACAGAAATCGATCGAGTGAATCACCGGAGGTCAACTCGGCTCACTCGTAGCCTGGTTGGCCATGCGCGGGCGGGAGCCCGCAGAGCAGGAGGGTTGCTGTCATGCCGCCAAGGGTCACCACCCGGCGCCGCCAGCTCGGCGCGATGATGCGGAAGTTCCGCGCCCAGTCGGGGATGACGCTCGAGGAGGCCGGTCATCTCGTCGGAGTCTCGAAGGCCACCGTGAGCCGGTACGAGACGCAGGAAGGGCCTGTGAGATGGCTCGTCGTGGACAGCCTCTGCCGGCGCTACGGAGTGACCGACGCCGAGCGCGAGGCAGCCGTCAGGCTTGCCAAGGACGCCCGACAGCTGGGGTGGTGGGGATCCATCGCCGACAAGCTTCCAGAGACCATGAACCTGCTTCTCACGCTTGAGGACGAGGCTGCGCGCGAGGACCATTTCGCCTGCTTGTACGTTCCCGGGCTCCTCCAGACCCGCCGCTACACGGAGGCGGTGCAGTACGCGTCCGAGATGCGGCTCGCCCCCGAGGAGATCGACCGGCTCGTGGATCTCCGTATGAGGCGACAGGCGATCCTCGCTCGCGACAAGCCTCCGCACCTGTGGGCCGTGCTCGACGAATCGGTCATCCGGCGGGTCGTCGGCTCGCCCGAGGTGATGCGTGAGCAGCTCGGTCATCTGCTGGAGGTCGGCAGATCACCCAACATCACGCTCCAGGTGCTGCCCTTCTCCAAGGGCGCGCACTCCGCCGCCATGGGCAGCTTCGTCATCATCGGCGGTACCGAGCCGTCGCTCGACGTCGTGTACGTGGACATCCATGTGGGATCGATCTTCCTGGAGAAGGAAGAGGAACTGGGCCGGTACCGGCTTGCGTTCGACTACCTCCGCGCCCAAGCGTTGGACATGGCAGCCTCAACAGAGTTGATCAGACGTGTCCGCGAGGAGATGTGATGCGCCCAGCCATACCCGTGATACCGGAGAACTCCTGGTTCAAGTCCTCGTACAGTGGCGCGGGAGCGACCGAGTGCGTGGAGGCGGCGTACGGGCCGGGGAGTGTGGCCGTGCGGGACAGCAAGGGGGCGGGCGGGCCCGTGCTGAGGTTTCCGGCGGGGGCGTGGGAAACGTTCCTGGGTGGTGTGAAGGCTCACGGCGGGCGCGGGCGCGAACTCTGCTAGACAAGGGCCCATGAGCCTCTACGACATCCCCCTTCGCACCCTGACCGGCGAACCCACCACCCTCGGCGAGCACCGGGGCAAGGTGCTGCTGGTCGTCAACGTCGCGTCCAAGTGCGGGCTGACCCCGCAGTACGAGGGCCTGGAGCGGTTGCAGAAGGAGTACGCCGACCGCGGGTTCACCGTGGTCGGCGTACCGTGCAACCAGTTCATGGGCCAGGAGCCCGGCACCGCCGAGGAGATCGGCACGTTCTGCTCGGCCACCTACGGCGTCACCTTCCCGATGCTGGAGAAGACCGAGGTCAACGGGGACGGCCGGCACCCGCTCTACGCCGAGCTGACGAAGCTGGCCGACGCCGAGGGGCAGGCCGGGGACGTGCAGTGGAACTTCGAGAAGTTCCTCGTCGCGGCGGACGGCACCCCCGTGGCCCGGTTCCGTCCGCGCACCGAGCCGGAGGCGGCGGAGGTCGTCGCCGCGATCGAGGAGCGGCTGCCCGCCTGATCCGGCGGCGGGCGTTCACGCCCGGCGGCCGGTCCGCGCGGACCGGCCGCCGGGCCCGGGGAGCGCGGGGTTCACCGGGTTCGCCCGGCCCACCGGGTTCAGGCGCGGCATGCGCGCGCTCCCCCAGGTGCCCAGCGCCACATGCGCCAGCGCGGCCCCCACCAGGACCCCGTCGTACGACGGGGTGTCCTCGTCCGTGGCGGGGTCGGCCGCGCCCTCGGGGTCGTGGAGTACGCGCAGGACGTCGCCCTTCTCCACGTGACCGTCGCAGCCGTCGCCCTGCGTCAGGTCCGGGGAGATCTCCCGGCCGGCCGGGGCGCGCAGGACGCACCGGTCGGTCTTCCCCTGCTTCTTCTCCACGACCACGGCCTGTGTCCACCGCCCCCGCTCCCGCAGGCCGTCGTCGTGTCCGGCCTGCCCGGCGGTGACGCCCAGCACGACCCCGGTGAGGACGGGGAAGGCGAGCTGCCACGCCAGTTTGCGCCGGTCCCACGGGACGGGGCGCAGTTCGAGTACGGGTACCAGCAGGGCAGCCAGTGGGATCAGGAGGCAGGCGGTCAGCGTGGCCGGGGCTCGCAGCCACCAGCTCAGCGGCGCGGCCGGGGCGAGGTAGGCCAGGGCCACCGCGGCGGTGGCGCACGCCGTGTGGAACGTGAACCACCACAGCGTCCTGGTGAACCACGAGGCGGGGCCCGCCTCCGTCGCCCCATCCGTTCTCGCGCCCATCGCCGATCCGCCCCCGCATCCCCCGCCGCACCTGTCGGGGTCGAGGCTAGCCGGATGCCCGAACGTCAGCGCGCCGGGGCGGGGAAGCGACTGCGGACGGTCCTCAACCCCCTTGACCTCAAGGCAACTTGAGGTGTGAGGGTGGTTCGGCGAAGCAGGGGAACACCCCGGCCGACGAGGAGGCACACCCATGTCCACCATGCCCGTACACCCCGACCCCGCCCGCCCCGACGCCGGCGCCGTCCTCATCAGCGCCTGGGACGTCGGCGCACCCGAGCGGCAGCGGGCCGCCGCGGACGCCGTCGCCGCCGCCTGGGGCGGGCGGGAGTGGCCGACGCCGGACATCCTGTCGTACGGCGTCTACGCCGGGACCGACGGCCGGACACTGCTGCACTACTCCCAGTGGGCGGACGAGAAGGCGTACGAGGAGTACGTGCGCACCCACCGCCAGGAGCGCAACGACGAGATCGACGACGCGGTGCCGGGGATCGAGCGGCTGCGCCTGGCGCGCACCCGGCGCTACCGCAGCCTGCCGGAGGGGCTGGACGGGGCGGGCCGGGACGGCAGTCGGCCCGAGCCGGGGTGCGTGGTGGTCGTGGAGGTGGAGTTCGAGGGGCCCGACGAGGCGCGGCAGCGGGCGTGGGTGGACACCGTGGCCGCCGCGATCGAGGACGACAGGGCCGACGGGAGCCTGCCGCCGGGCGGCATCTCGGCCCACTTCCACCTGAGCACGGACGGCACACGCGTGATCAACTACGCGGAGTGGGAGAGCGAGCAGGCGCACATCGACGCGCTGGAGGCGCCGGGCGAGGGGATCGGCGCTCCGTCGCCGCTGTGGGAGCGGGTGCGGAACTTCCCCGGGCTGGTGGGCGGCGATGTGGCGCGCTACCGGCTGCTGTTCTCCGCCGAGCGCCCCGGGGAGCGGGCGGCGCGGGCGCGGTAGGCGTACGCGGGCGGGCTTACGCGGTTGGGCGTACGCGGTTGGGGAAAGGACCGGCGGCCCTGGTGTCGGGGGGTGTCACCAGGGCCGCCGGGGTGTGCGGGACCGGGGCTCGAAGGGCCCGGTCGGGGTGGGGCGGACCGGCCGTCGTCAGATGGACTGGCCCTTGCTCCGCAGCCAGGCCAGCGGGTCGATCGGGTCGCCGCCGCCGGGACGGACCTCCATGTGGAGGTGCGCGCCGGTGGAGTTGCCGGTGGAGCCGACGCGGCCGATGACGTCGCCGGTGGTCACCTTGCCGGTGGTGACGGTCATGGAGGACAGGTGCGCGTACCAGATCTCGGTGCCGTCGTCGAGGCGGAGGATGATGCGGTAGCCGTAGGAGCCCGCCCAGCCGGCCTCGACGATCTCGCCGCTGTGCACCGCCTTGACCGGGGTGCCGGTGGGGGCGGCGAAGTCCAGGCCGGTGTGGTTGCTGGACCACATCGAGCCGGACTGACCGAAGGTGGAGGTGAGCTGGTACGAGTTGAGGGGGAGGGTGTAGCTGGCCGCGAGCTTGGCCAGGCGCTCGGCCTCGGCCTTGCGCGCCGCCTCCTCGGCGGCCTTGCGCTTGCGCTCGGCCTCCTCCGCGGCGGCCTGGTCGGCGGCCTCCTCGGCCGCCTTGCCCGCGGCCTCCTTGGCGGCCTCCTCCAGCGCGGCCTGGGCCGCGCCGGTCTGCTGCTGGTCGGCCTGCTGGAGGATGCGGGCCCGCAGTGCCTCGCCGGCGTCCGCCGTGACGACGGTCGTGGTGGCGTCGGAGGTGTCCAGGCCGGCCTGGGTGACGGTGCCGCCGAAGGGGCTGGTGGTCTCGCCCTGGGGGGCGGGGTCGTCGTCGCCGTCGGAGACGAGGCCGCCGACGACGGGGATTCCCTCCGCCACGGCGCCGAGGTCCACGTCCGGCAGGGAGATGGCGACCGGCGTCTTGTCCTTGGCGGTGGCTATGCCGCCCGCGCCGACCGCGGCGATCATGCCGACGCCGAGGACCGCTCCGCTGCGGGCCATGCCGGTGCGCTGCTTGGCGACGCGGTGCCGGCCGCGGACCGGGCGGACGGAGTCCTCGGTCGGGTTCCACACCGGCTGGTCGCCGTCGCCCTCAGGACCGAACGGGGCGAAAGCGGCGGTGTGCGGGTCGTACGAGACCTCGGGGGCCGGGGTACTGGACGCCACGGGGGCGCTCTCCTTTCCTTCCTTCTCGCCTACCGGGTTAGCTGACGGGTTCGGAGCAGGAAGGTCTCCTACGGATCCATACGGGCATGCCGCATGAATCCGATTCACCCCAATTGGTGGTTCCCCGGTTCCCTGGGCGCGTCCTCGCTGTTGGCGGGGCCGCACTTGCGGGATTCGGCGACGGCGCACGGTGCCGCCCTCTTCGGCGACAGTGACGACCGCGCTGCGTTATCGAACGTTAATAGAGGTGCGCTCCGGATTCCAAGTCCCCTCTTTGGACATGGGGCTTTCTTGACGGAGGAGCATCCGGGCATCAGCACGCCAATTCGGGCGATTCGACCGCCGGATCGGCGCATGAGACGCACGCCACACCATCTGACGTTGCCTCAGTTGTTATGCGGAGGGATGTGCGTCGGCTACGGACGGTCACCGCAGGCGGGGGTTCCGCGGGCCTTCGAGGACTCCGGGGGCTCCGGAGGTTCCGGGGTTTCCGGGGACGCCGGGTCGCGCATGACCGCCAGCAGCACCATGTCGTCGCCCCGGTGCCCGCCGGTGTGCGCGTCGACGTCCGCGAGGAGGTGGTCGAGCAGGGCGGCGGGTCCGGCGAAGCGCCGGCCTCGCAGCCTCTCCACCGGGTCGTAGAAGGCGTCCTCGGCGTTCCGCGCCTCCGTCAGGCCGTCGGTGTAGAGCAGCAGCAGGGAGCCGGGCGGGAAGGGCAACGGCTCCGTGCCCCCGTCTCCTGGGCCGCCCACCGGGCTCCCCAGACTCCCCAGGCCCAGCGGCAGCGCGTACACCTCCGTGTCCGGCTCCAGCAGCCGCACGTCCCCCTGCCCGGTCAGCAGTACCGGCGGCGGATGGCCCCGGTTGACGAGCCGCAGGCTCCCCGGGGCGCCGATCGGTACCTCGGCGAACACCGCCGTGGCGAACTCCTCCGACCGGCCCGCCCCCGCCTCGCGCTGCCCGACCTCCCGGAGCAGGGCGTGCTCGACGCGGTCCGCGACCGTCCCCAGGTCCTCCTCCGTCTCGGCCGCCTCCCGGAAGGCGCCGAGGATGACGGTGACCGTGCCGACGGCTTCCGTCCCCTTGCCGCGCACGTCGGCCACCAGCAGCCGCAGCCCGTACGGGGTGCGCTGCACGCCGTACAGGTCGCCGCCGATCCGGGCGTGCGCCTGCGCGGCCTCGTAGCGGACCGCGATTCTCAGGTCGCCGACCCGGCCGGGCGGCACGGGCAGTACGGCGAGCTGGACGGCCTCGGCGACCTGGTGGGCCGAGGCCACGCTGACATCGCTGTGGTGCAGGACGCGGTTGAGGACGAGGGCCAGCACTCCGACGGTGGCGTTGGTGGCCAGCCGCACCGTGCTCTCCGCCGGGTGCAGCCCGGCCCGCACCAGCAGGGCGATGACCGCGACCGTCGTGGCGGCCACCGTGAGAGCCGTGCCGCCGAACGTCCACAGGGCCGCGGCGATCAGGCACGCCGCGATGAACGGCGCGCTCAGGAACACTTCGGGAGCGGTCAGCAGATTGACCGACAGCCCCAGCAGGACCAGCAGCAGGGGCAGCAGCCAGGGCGGGCGGCCGATGACGGGGATGGCGCGGACCCGGGTCCTGCCGCCGCCCGTCTCCTGCCGCCCGTCACCGTGCACCCTTCCAACTCTTCCCGACCCCCGGCGCCCCGGCGAGTCGATCAAGCGCCGGCCGGACCACACGGGCCCCCGGACGAGGGGACGAGGCGGACCGGGGCGCGGGGCGAGGGGGTGGAAAGGGGCGCCTACGCCCCGCGCGCGGCGAGCGCGCGGCGCACCCCGTACGAGGCGGCGCCGGCCGCCAGCACCGCCGCCCCCGAGACCACCGAGGCGAGCGGCAGGGCGAAGGCCAGCACCACGCACCCGGCCAGCCCCACCGCCGGCACGATCCGCGGCGGCCGGCCCTCGCCGGGGCCCAGGGTCCAGGCCGAGGCGTTGGCGATCGCGTAGTAGGCCAGGACGCCGAAGGAGGAGAAGCCGATCGCACCGCGCAGGTCCCCCGTGGCGGCCACCACCGCCACCACCGCGCCGACCGCCAGCTCGGCGCGGTGCGGCACGCCGAAGCGCGGGTGCACGGCGGCCAGCGCGGACGGCAGGTGCCGGTCGCGGGCCATCGCCAGGGTGGTGCGGGAGACGCCGAGGATCAGCGCGAGCAGGGAGCCCAGCGCCGCCACCGCCGCCCCCGCCCGTACCACCGGGGCCAGCTCCGGTACGCCCGCCGCCCGCACCGCGTCGGCCAGCGGCGCGGTCGCCCGGCCCAGCGCGTCGCCACCCAGCACGCCGAGCAGCGCGACCGCGACGGCGGCGTAGACGACCAGGGCGATGCCCAGCGCCACCGGGATCGCCCGGGGGATGGTGCGGGCCGGGTCGCGCACCTCCTCGCCGAGGGTGGCGATGCGCGCGTAGCCGGCGAAGGCGAAGAACAGCAGGCCCGCCGCCTGGAGCACCCCGCCGGGCGAGACACCGCCGGAGTCACCGGAGGAGCCGGCCCCTGCCCGGGACGACCAGAAGGCCAGCCGGGCGGCGTCCGTCTCGCCGGAGGTCAGGCAGACGACCACGGCGGCGGACAGCACCGCCAGTACGGTCACCACGATCGCGCGGGTCAGCCAGGCGGTCTTCCGCACGCCCGCGTAGTTCACCGCCACCAGCGCCACCACCGCCGCGACCGCGACCGCGTGCGCCTGTTCGGGCCACACGTACAGCCCCACCGTCAGGGCCATCGCCGCGCACGAGGCGGTCTTGCCGACCACGAAGCCCCAGCCGGCCAGATGGCCCCAGAACTCCCCCAGCCGCTCGCGGCCGTAGACGTAGGTTCCCCCGGACGCCGGGTAGCGGGCGGCCAGCCGGGCCGAGGAGGTCGCGTTGCAGTACGCGACCACCGCCGCCAGCGCCAGGCCGAGCAGCAGGCCGGCCCCGGCCGCGCGGGCCGCCGGGGCGAAGGCCGCGAAGACGCCCGCGCCGATCATCGACCCCAGGCCGATCACCACCGCGTCGCCGGTGCCCAGCCGCCTCTGCAGCCCGGGAGCCTCCTGTGCGCCCTCCGCCGTCCCGCTCATTCCCGTCCCCTCCCGTGGGTGTGCCCGTGCCGTCCCCGCCTGCTGCCGGCCGGCGGCCGGCGGCCGGCGAGCAGCCGGCGGCACCGGACGCTACCGCCACAGGGCCCGCCCCCGCTTCCGGGCCCGCCGCCGGGCGGAGGCGGGGGCAGGAGCACGACGGCGGCGCGGAACCCGTCCGCGCCGCCGTCGGAGCCGGGCCCCGCCCGCCGCTCAGGCCAGGATCTTCTCCTTGGCCCGCTGGTACTCGTTCTCGGTGAGGTCCCCCTTCGCCTTGAGCTCGGAGAGCCTGGCCAACTGGTCGACGCCCGCGGCGCCGGTGGCGGCGCCGGTGCCCGCGCCCGCGGTCTCGCGGATGTAGGCGTCGAAGGCCTCCCTCTCCGTCCTGGCCCGCCTCACCTCGCGCTCGCTCATGCCCTTGCCCCGGGCGACCAGGTAGACGAGGACGCCGAGGTAGGGGAGGACGATCACGAAGACGAGCCAGCCGGCCTTGCCCCAGCCGTTCAGCTCGTGGTCGCGGAAGACGTCGGTGATGACCTTGAACAGCAGGATCAGCCACACGACCCACAGGAAGAACCACAGGAAGGTGAGGAACGCCCCCAGCACCGGATAGTCGTAGGCCATGTACAGGTACCCGTCCATTGCTCCACCTCGCGGTCGGACGGTCGCTCCGCCCGGGCGCCCCGGTCCTCGGGCACCGGGCCGGCACGGCTGTCGTGTTCGTCTGTTCGCCGCCGGGGCGCGTCCTCGCGCGAAGGCGCCGCCCGGCCGCTTCCACAGGGCCGGACAGGCTTTTTCACGCGCTTTCGGCCCTCTCGTTCAGTATTGCGCCCCCGGTCGGGCGCGCAACACGGCACCCGTCCGGGTGCGGCGGCCTCAGCGGCCGGTGCGGCGGCGGGACCGTTGCAGGGAGACGACGAGGACCGCGAGCACCAGGACCCCGATACCGATGAACAGCAGGTAGAACAGCCCCTCCACCACCGCGCCGAGCACACCCAGCACGGCCGCGACGAGGAGCAGGAACAGGAAGACCGCCATGTCGTGGACGCCTCCTTCACACGGTTCGGGCGCGGCCCCGGTCAGCCGCGCGCCAGCCGGCGCTCGCCCCCGGCGCCCGGCCGGTAGGGGACGCCGTAGTGCCGGAAGACCGGCTCCTCCTCCTCGGCGGACAGCACGTCGTCGGTGCCGATGGAGGGGGCCTTCTTCACCAGCGCCCTGCCGTACCGCACCCTGAGGTAGTCCGGGCCGGCGACCGCCTCGTCCAGGGGCACGAACACCAGGCGCTGACGGATGGGCAGCCCGATCCGCACGGTGACCATGGCGGGCTCGTCGGTCGCCGTGTCGGTGTAGACCGCCTCGAGCGGGCCGACCTTGTGCCCGTCCGCGTCGACGACGTCACGGCCGCGCCACTCGCGGATGTCTGCTGGACGGATCATGCGCTCAGCTCCCTGGACGGACGGCCCGGACGGCGGGCCCGTGCCGTGCCCGCCCGCACGCGTGCGCGGAGCCGGCCTCCGAGGCCCGCCGCGCCACGGGCGCGCCGGTTACGCCCTCATGCTACGCCCGAGCCGCTTTCCCGGCATAAGCGACGAATCACCGCCTCCGCGGGTCCTGCCCCGCCCCGCCCCGCCGTACGGCACCCTCCGCCGCGCCCAGGCACCCGGACCCGTACGCGCGCACCCGCGCCCGCGGCGCCGGGCACACCGCCGAGCGGCGCCCGCACGCACAACGCGCCCGCCGCGCCCGCTGGTTCGGCAGACGGGACCGCGCCGGAAACGGCGGAACCCCCGCCGACCTGCGTCGGCGGGGGTTCCGGCCCCGAGGGGCCCGGTAGGCCGTGTGGGACTCGAACCCACAACCAATGGATTAAAAGTCCACTGCTCTGCCAATTGAGCTAACGGCCCGCCCACGAAGCATAGCCCGCCCACCGGCCGCGCTCCGAAGGTATTGCGCACGGTGTCACGGCCGGTGGGTCGGCGCGGCCTACAGGTCGGGCATCTCCCAGGGCATGCTCAGCATCATGAGCTGGGACTCGGTGAGTGTGCCCGAGTAGGCACGGACCTCGTCCACGTCACCGTGCAGATACTCGCCCCAGCCGTCGGCCGTCAGCGCACGGCCCACCTGGAGGCCGCCGGTGGCCGCCCAGGTGCGGGAGGCCGGGAGGTCCGCCTCGGCCGAGGCGTGCAGGCTGCCGTCCACGTAGAGCCGGACGGTGCCGCCGCTCGCGTCGTACACCACCGCCAGGTGCTGGCCCGAGGGGTCGCCCGCGTAGGGCTCGGCCGTGACGGTGGTCGTCCCGGCGTCCGCGCGGTCCGCGTGGGAGACGGACAGCTCCCAGCGGTGGACGTCAGCGCGGTAGCGGACGACGAGGGCGTTGGTGTGCTCGCCGGGCAGGGACAGCACGGCCATGTCGCGGGACGGCTCGTACTCGGCGACGCGGACCTGGGCGGCCAGGGTGAAGCCGTCGTCCGTGGCGACGGGCGGCGCCGCGGTGGCCGCGTGGTCCCCGTCACCGTCGAGCCGCAGGTGTCCGGTGCCGACCAGGGGCTGCTCGGCGTCGCAGAAGATGTCGGTGTCCGTACTGCACTCCGGTGCGAAGACCTCGGCGCCGCCTCCCAGGGTCAGCCCCTGACCGCCGTCGTACTCGGGACTGGTGCCGTCCGGCGCCTCGTTGAGCTGCCAGTAGCCGGTGCGCTCGGCCCCGCGCTCGGCCAGCCCGGTCAGCTCGCCGGCGGCGGCGATCCGGTCCCATGCCCGGACGTCGGCGAGTTCGCCGTGCCAGTGGCCGCCCGCCTCACCGTCCCGGTGGGCGCGGCCGATCTGCAGCGCCCCCGTGGCCTCGGCCTCGGCGGCCGGCTCCTCGGTGGCCACGGCGCGGCCGTTCACGTACAGCCGGGCCGTGCCCGCCACCGGGTCGTACACGCCGGCGAGGTGCGCCCACTGCCCGGCCGCCGGGCGGCCGCCTCGGACCTTGAGGGGGCCGGATCCGGTCGGCAGCTCGAAGGTCCATGCCGGGCCCGTACCGCCCGCGCCGCCGTCCGCGTCGAGGCCGAGGGTGAAGGGGCCGCCCGAGGTGCCGTCCTGACCGACCGCCGTCATGTCGCGGTCCACGCTCCGGGGGCGCACCCACAGCCCCGTGGAGAACACCCCGGTGGTGTCCACGGCAGTTGCCCCGGGCGCGAGGTGGGCGTCCTCGGTGCCGTCGAGGGCGGCCGCCGAGGCGATGGGCGTGCCGGAGGGGCCGGCCGCGCCGAACTCCACTCCACCGCCGGCCGCGGCCGGGTGCCGGCCGGACTCGTCCGCGGCCTCGCCGGAACCGGCCGGGTCCGCCAGCTTCCAGTGGGACACGGGGGCGCGGCCGTCGCTGACCCGGAAGCCGTGCCGGGCGGGGGCGCTCGTGTTGCCGGCCCGGTCCACGGCCTGCGCCTCGATCCAGTGGGATCCGCTCCTCGTGGGCGCCCACCGGATCGTCACCGGCTCGCCGGAGCCGGGCACGGGGACGGGGACGGTCCGGTGCGAGCCGCCGTCGAAGGAGTACCGGTAGGCCACCGTGTCGTCGTCGGACGCCTCGAGGACGAAGGACCCGTAGTCGCCCACGCCGTCGTGCCAGACGTCGTCGTCGGGGTAGTCGGAGGAGGAGACCGCCGGGGCGGCGGGGGCCTTGTCGTCGTAGACGAACTCGCAGCGGTGCTGCCCGCCGGAGGAGCTCCACGGCCCCCACTCCGTGCCGTCGTGCGCCCGCACCCGCCAGGAGATCACCGTGTGGGCGGGTATGTCCGAAGGAGCGGACAGGGTGAACGGGGAGCCGCTCTTCTTGTACGTGGTGGGGCCCGGCGTGCGCCGCTGCCGCTCGCCGTCGGCGTCCTTCCAGCCGATCTCGAACTCGCCCGCGACCGGCGCGGCGTCGGGGTCGTGGAGTACGGCCCGGAGCTGGGGAGGCGTCCCGACGTGCGGGCGGTCCTCTCCGGCGGCGCACTCGGCGCTCCCGGTGGACAGTTCGGAGACGAGCGGCCGGGAGGGCGGGCTGTTCTCCGCCGCGGCGGCCACCGCCGGCAGGCCGGTCACGGCCAGGGAAGCGGTCGCCGCCACGGCGGCGAACCGGGCCGGTCTGGACCGGTGGCCGGCTCTTCGGTGCTTTCGCACGTTCTGATCACCCTTCGGATTCCTCGGGGACACAAACCCTCCGCGCGTACCGCACCCGGCGGAGACGGAGGCAGGAGAAGGCAGGCGGAGGCAGGAGAGAGGTGGGGGTTCCGTGCGTCCGCCGTGCGAGTCCCCGGGAGGCTACCAACGGGCGGTGACAGCGGCACCGCGATATCCGCCGCCCGCACGGGGCCGGACACGCCGGAGGGCCCGGCCCGGAGCGGTGCTCCGGGCCGGGCCCTCAACTGGTCTGTCCGGCTCAGCCGTTGCGCTTCCAGCGCGGCTTGTCCGCACGGCGGTCGAACGAGCGGCCGCCGCCGCGGTGGTCGCCGCCCTGGTGCCCGCCGCCCTGGTAGCCGCCACCGCGGTGGTCGTCACGGCGGCCGTAGGGGCGGCGCTCGTCACGGTCGCGGTCGCGGTTGAAGGGACGGCGGTCGTCGCGGTCCCGGTTGAACGGGCGGTCGCCGCCACCGCGGTGGCCGAACTCGCGCCGGTCGTTGTCGCGGCGGAAGCCGCCCCGGTCGTCACGGCTGTCGCGGTTGAACGGACGACGCTCACCCCGGTCACCGCGGTCGCCCCGGTCGTCACGCCGGTCCCGGTTGAACGGACGCCGGTCGCCGCGGTCGCCGCGCTCGTCACGGTCCCGGTCGCGGTCACGGCCGTAGGGGCGGCGGTCGTCGCGGTCCCGGTCGCGGCGGAAGTTGCCCCGGTCGTCGCGGCGGTCGTACGACCGCTCCTCGCGCGCCCGGCGCGCCTCGGCCTCGGCCTTCGCCTCCGCCGCGTCGGCCTCGGCGGTGAACTCGGCCACCGCCGCCTCGGTCGCCTCGGCGACCGCGGCCACGGCCGCCTCCGGGTCGTCGCCCCGCTCGCGGGCGGCGCGCGCCGACAGCTTGTCGGCCTCCTCGCGCAGCTCGGCGGCGCGGCGCTGCGCGCGCTCCAGCTGCCGGGCGATCTCGGCCACCTCGCGCTCGGCCTGCTTGGCGGCGTTCAGCGCCGACTCGGCCTGCACCTCGGTCAGCGACCGGGCGCCGGTGATCTCCACCACATCGTCGTCGAAGGCGTCGCCGCGGCCGATGACGTGGCGCGAGGCGTCCACGCCCGCGTCCTCCATCAGCCGGAAGATCTGCCGCCGCTGGTGCGGCAGCGCCAGCGAGACGACCGTGCCGGAGCGGCCCGCGCGGGCGGTGCGGCCGGAGCGGTGCAGGTAGTCCTTGTGGTCGCCGGCCGGGTCCACGTTGAGCACCAGGTCGATGTCGTCGACGTGGATGCCGCGCGCGGCGACGTCGGTGGCCACCAGCACGTTGACGCGGCCGTCCTTGAAGTCGGCCAGCGTCCGGGTGCGCAGACCCTGCGTCATGCCGCCGTGCAGCGCGTCCGCCCGCACGCCCGCCTCGCGCAGCTGCTCGGCCACGCGGTCGGCGCCGAGCTGGGTGCGGACGAAGACGATGGTGCGGCCCTTGCGTGCGGCGATGGCGGCGGTGACCGGCGCCTTGTCGCGCGGCTTCACGATCAGCACGTGGTGGCTCATCGTCGTGACCGCGCCCTGGGCCGCGTCAACCTCGTGGTGGACGGGGTCGACGAGGTAGCGGCGCACCAGGGTGTCGATCTCGTTCTCCAGCGTGGCGGAGAACAGCATCCGCTGGCCGCCGGCCGGCACCAGGTCGAGCAGCTCGGTGACCTCGGGCAGGAAGCCCAGGTCGGCCATCTGGTCGGCCTCGTCCAGGATCGCGGTCTCCACGTCGTCCAGCGAGCAGGAGCCGCGGTTGATCAGGTCGCGCAGCCGGCCCGGGGTGGCGACGAGGACGTCGACGCCGCGCTCCAGGGCTGCGATCTGGTTGCCCATCGAGGTGCCGCCGCAGACGACCTTCAGCTTCAGGCCGAGGACGTCGCCGTACGGCTGGAGCGCGTCGCTGACCTGCATGGCCAGCTCACGGGTGGGGGTGAGGATGACGCCGCGGGGGCGCTTGCGCTCGGTGCGGCCGCCGGCCAGGCGGGCCAGCAGCGGCAGGCCGAAGCTGAGCGTCTTGCCGGAGCCGGTGCGGCCGCGGCCGAGGACGTCCTTGCCCTCCAGCGCGTCCGGGATGGTCGCGGCCTGGATCGGGAACGGGACGGTGACGCCGTTGTGCGCGAGCTTGCGGACGATCTCGCCGGGCAGACCGAGGTCGGCGAACGTGGTCGTCGGCTCGTCCTCGGGCAGGACGACGTCAGGGGTGGTCACAGACATGCGAAAACAAACCTCTCGGAAGTCACATGGCACGCGCCCGCAACTCCGTGTTTTCGCATAAGACCGCCTCGATGCGGTCAGCCACGGCTCAGGTGAGGAACGCGCCACACGGCGCGCTACTGATTCACGGCGCCGGGCAAATGGGAGCAAACGATCTGCCACCATACGACCTCCCCTCCCCGAGCGCAAATCCGTTGTCCGCGCTGCCGGTGGGGCTGGAGGAACGGCGGTGGCGACCGCCTGCGGGTAAGTCTACCGGTCCGCGGGACCGAAGCGTTCGCCTGAGTGGTGCGGGCCGCCGGTTCCGTGGATGTCGTACGAGGAGTGAACGACGGACGGCCCTCCGTTCATTCCGTACCGCGCCGACAGCCGGGAAAGCCCCTCGGCGCCGGACTCCGTGCCCTCGCCGGGGCCGTCCTGCGCACCGCCGCCCCCGCCGCCCTCGCCGCCCCCGCCGTCTCCGTCACCTGCGCCGTCACCTCCGCCGCCGTCCCCGCCGCCGGTGCCGCCGCTCCCCTGTGACGGGGTGGGCTCGGCGGGCGGGGTCGTGGGGTCCGCGGGCGGTGGCGCGGCGGTGCGCGAGGGGGTGGGCGGGGCGGTCGTACGTCCTCCGCCCCTGCCCGAACTCGCCGACGCGGAGGGCTTCTTCGGCCGCGGAGCGCCCGCCGTGGGGGCGGCGGAGGACGGCGAGGAGGACGGCGAACCGGACGGCCGCTTCGAGGACCCGTCCTCACCGCCCCGGTCCTTCCGCCCGCCCTGCTCCGCGTGGTCCGCGCCCCGCTCCCCGCCGCGCGGAGCGACCCCGCTGCCCGTCCGCGGGTCGCCGGCGTCCCTGGAGACCCGGTGCCCGGCCGGCTCCCGGCCGCCGCCCTCCTCCCCCTCGCCTCCGGAGGAGCCGACCGTCATGCAGCCGCTGAGGGTGGCCAGCAGCAGGGCGCCGGCGGCCGTACGGACGCTCGCGCGGGCGTCCGTACGGACGGGCCGGCGGGCGTGCTCATGGGCGTGCTTGCGATGGGCGGGACTGGACGGGCGCACGGGCGGCACCTCCGGAGGGCGGGAGACGGGCGGGCTCCCCCTGCCCAACTCCCGTCAGCCCGCCAGGTAACGCGTCAGCTCCAGACCCGCCCACACCGCTCCCAGGGCGACCGGCGGCGTGACGGCCGCGTTCGCCAGCGCCGCCCGCCGGTGGCCGCTCTCGGCCAGCCGCAGCGTCTCGTAGGAGAAGGTGGAGTACGTCGTCAGCGCGCCGCACAGCCCCGTGCCGAGCAGCGCGGCGGCCCCCGGCCCCGCCGCCCCCGCCCCGACGGCGCCGGTCACCAGGCCCAGCAGCAGGCTGCCGACGGCGTTGACGGTGAGGGTGCCCCAGGGGAAGAGCGACTCGTGCCGCGACTGCACCGCGCGGTCCACCGTGTACCGCAGGCACGCGCCCGCCGCGCCGCCGAGCGCCACCAGGAGCCAGCCCACCGCGCCACTCACCGCGCCACGGCCGCCCGGGTCGCGGCGGTGGCCGCCCACACTGCGCAGAGGGCGGCGGCCAAGGTGGCGCCCAGGTACAGCAGCGCGGTACCCGCGGCGCCCTCCTCCAGCAGCCGTACGGCATCCAGCGCGTACACGGAGAAGGTGGTGAAACCGCCCAGCACGCCCGTGCCCAGGAAGGGCCGCGCCAGCGGGTGACGCGCCCACGCCCCACCGGGTCCCTTCCCACCGTGCTCCTCCAGCAGCGCCATCAGCACGCCGATCAGCGCGCACCCGGCGGCGTTGACGGCGAGGACGGCCCAGGGAAAGCCCCCGGGCGCGGCCGGCCAGGGCAGGGTGAGGGCGTACCGGGCGCAGGCGCCCAGCGCACCGCCCGCCGCGACGGCGGCGAGGACGACCACCGCGTGCGCCCCGGCGGTCTCGGCGCGCTGGGCGGGTACGTGCAGATCGACGTCGGGGTCGATCACCCCGTCCCCCGGGCCCCCGTCCTCCCCGGGGCCCTCCGCGGTCCCCTTCCCGCGCCTGTCCCGGAAGCCTCCGCTCACGCGTAGCCCAGGTCGTGCAGCCGCTCGTCGTCGATGCCGAAGTGGTGGGCGATCTCGTGCACCACGGTGATCTCCACCTCCTCGACGACCGTCTGCCGGTCGCCGCCCTCGCGCTCGCACATCCGCAGGGTGGGCCCGCGGTAGACGGTGATGCGGTCCGGCAGGACGCCCGCGTACCACTCGCCGCGCTCGGTCAGCGGCGTGCCCTCGTAGAGCCCGAGCAGTTCGGGATCCTCGGCGGGCGGCTCGTCCTCCACGAACACCGCCACGTTGTCCATGAGCCGCGTCAGCTCCGGCGGGATCCGGTCGAGCGCCTCGGCCACCAGTTCCTCGAACTCCTCGCGCGTTATCTCCAGCACGCGCCCATTGTCCGTCACGGCACGCGGACGGCGCACGGGCCGGCACAGGACCGCGGCGCGGCGGCGGGCCGCGCGGACGCCGCCCGTCCACCGTGCGTCCGCCGCATAGTCGCCACCCGGACGGGCATATGGCACGGCATGAGCCGAGAACCCCTCCGGCCGCGCCGGGTCCCCGCCCGCCGGTCCGCAGCCGTTCCCCGTGCTCTGCGCAGCCGCTTCCGGGCGCACCGGCCCGCGCCGGTGTACTCCCTGAGCCACACCCCCCACCCGTACGCCCGCGCGTTCGCGCTGGCCGCCGTCACACTGCTCGGCGCCTGGCTGGGACTGCTCGCATTGGGCAGCGTGAAGGCGGACGTGGGACCGGTGGACACCCGGATGTCGCTGCGCCCCTCGCTGACCGGGGGCACCGAGATCAGCGTGCCGCCGCTCGGCGCGCTCGAACTGGACAGCCACCACGCCCCGCTCGCCCTGGACGTCGGCATCGACCAGCTCGACCCCGAGCGCGCCCAGGCCCTGATAGACCGCCCGGAGCGGATCAGCGGGCTGGAGGAGCAGATCACCGGCGATGTGCGGTCCGGCACACGGGACCTGGCGGTGAAGGCCTCCGTCGCGGTGGTCTCCGGCGCCACGGCGCTCGGCCTGGCCGTCTACCGGCGCCCGCGGCGCGCGCTCGCGGCGGGCGGTCTCGCGCTCGCGCTCCTGGCGGCCTCCGGCGCGAGCGCCTACGCGACGTGGAACCCGAAGTCGCTGCTGGAGCCGAAGTTCTCCGGGCTGCTGGCCAGCGCGCCGAGCGTGGTGGGCAACGCGCGCAGCATCGTCACCGACTTCGACGTCTACCAGCAGGAGCTGGCGCGTCTGGTCACCAACGTCACCAAGCTCTACGACGCCACGTCCACGCTCCCCGCCTACCAGCCGGACCCCAGCACCATCCGCGTGCTGCACGTCTCCGACATCCACCTCAACCCGGCCGCGTGGCACATCGTCAGGTCACTGGTCGAGCAGTACGACATCGCCGTGATCATCGACACGGGCGACACCATGGACCACGGCACCGCGGCCGAGAACGGCTTCCTGGACCCGGTCGAGGACCTCGGCGCGCCGTACGTGTGGGTGCGCGGCAACCACGACTCGCGCACCACCCAGGAGTACATCGAGAAGCTGGACAACACCCACGTCCTGGACGACGGGAAGCCGGTGACCGTGGGCGGTCTGCGGATCGCGGGCGTCGGCGATCCGCAGTTCACCCCGGACCGCTCGGTGGTCGCCAAGGGCGACGCGGCCGAGCGCGTCGCGGGCCGGAAACTGGCCGCCTCGCTGCGCAGGAGCGCGGCGGCGGGCAAGCCGGTGCACATCGCCGCCGCGCACAACCCGATCGCGGCCCAGCAGACGGACGGCGACGTGCCCCTGGTGCTGGCCGGCCACGTCCACCGCCGGGAGGCGCGGGTGATGGAGGAGGGCACCCGGCTGATGATCGAGGGCTCCACGGGCGGCGGCGGACTGCGGGCCGTGGAGGGCGACGAGCCGCAGAAGGTGATGGCCTCGGTGCTCTATCTGGACCAGGACACCAAACGGCTCCAGGCGTGGGACGAGATCACCCTGGGCGGTCTGGGCCTGACGACGGCCGAGGTCAGCCGCCGTCTGCCGGAGGACGTGGAGCCGGGCAGCTCCCCCTCCCCGTCCCCGTCTCCCTCCGGGTCTCCCTCCGGGTCTCCCTCCGAGTCCCCGTCCCGATCCCCGTCCGAGTCGCCGTCCCGGCAGCCCGCCGAGTAGCCCGCCCGGGCGTCGCCGGAAATCCGTTTTGGCGATCCGTCCCGCCATCCCATATGCTTCTCACGTCCCCGACGCGCTGAGAAGCGCCCAGGTGGGCCATCAGCCCTCATCGTCTAGTGGCCCAGGACGCCGCCCTTTCAAGGCGGTAGCACGGGTTCGAATCCCGTTGGGGGCACGCACAACCTGTGCGAGACTGGTGCTCGTACATAGCTTGGTCCTGTGGAGCAGTTTGGAGTGCTCGCCACCCTGTCAAGGTGGAGGCCGCGGGTTCAAATCCCGTCAGGACCGCTGCGGCTGGGTAGCTCAGTTGGTACGAGCGTCCGCCTGAAAAGCGGAAGGTCGCCGGTTCGACCCCGGCCCCAGCCACCGCAGGTGAAAGCCCCGCTCCGGGTCTCCGGAGCGGGGCTTTCACCGTTTCCGCGCCGGTCCGTACGCCGACGGGGTCGGCCCCGAGGTCAGTGCCTCAGTCCGAGGATCAACCGGACGGATTCCTCCACACGGCGCAGTTCGCCCGGGGCCAGAAGCCCGAGCTTTCTCCGCAGCCGCGGCTTGGCCACTGTGTGGAGGTCTGCGCAGTTCACGTAGGACTCGTCGTACTTCTTCAGGCCCGCGTCCGGTCCGATCGGAACGTGGGTGGTCTGCGGGCCGGATGTACCCGTGATGAGTGCGACCGTGACCGATGCAAGCGGTTCCGCGATCCGGTTGACGGTGAGGACGACCACCGGATGCGGTCCCACCGGCTGGGGCAGCGCACAAACCCATACCTCGCCGCGCAGCGCTGTACCAGGACTCACCACTGCGTCTCGTCCGCCGCCGCGAGTTCGGCGTCACTCGGCTCGGCAACGCCCTCGGGCAGCGGCGCGGCCTGCCCGCGGTAGAAGGCACGGATCTCCTCGGCCGCCCCCACCTCGGCCGCCTCCCTCGCGAGAAGCCTCAGCCCTTCACGAAGGGCGTCGGAGGTTGAGCCGAGGTGCAGCGTCCGCATGACCTCCTGGAGGGCCTCCATCTCATCACTACGGAGCCGGACCTGTGCCAGCTTGCTGGGCCCGAGCACAGGCGCCGTCTCGTTGAGTCCGGCGGTCCTTCCGGCCGGCCGTTTCCTGCGGGTCGATGCGGTACCCACTCCTCCTCCAGCCTGTCGTACAGATGTCATACAACCAGTGTGGGACCGCTGTCGACCTGCGTCAAGGAACTCGCCCCGGCCGGGCCTGGTCAGGACCCCCCTGCCCGGGAGCCGCCGTCCCGGCCGCCCGGATGGCGGTGGCGCAGGATCCAGAAGACGGCGCAGGAGACGACCGCCCAGCCGACCAGCACCAGATAGGGCTGTGCGTGCAGATAACCGGGGAAGTAGACGGCCGTGTGCTGGGCGTTGACGGAGGCGCCGGGCGGGAGCCAGCGGCCGATGGTGCCCAGCGGTGAGGGCAGCAGGGGCCAGGAGACCGCTCCCCCGGAGGAGGGGTTGCCGATGAGGACCATCAGGCCCCAGGTGGGGAGCATGGCCCAGCGGCCGATCAGGGCCTGGAACATGGTGAAGACCATGCCCGAGGTGAACATGGTCAGGGCGAGGATCATCCAGGAGTGGACGAAGGGGAAGTCGATCGCGTTCAGCAGCCAGTCCACGGCCGCCGCGATGGCGAAGGCGCCCAGCAGTGAGTAGGCGGCCGTGAAGGCGATCCGCTCGGCGGGGTTCAGGCCCCCGGCGTGGACGCTCATCTGGATGGCCCCGATGAAGCCGGTGACCACCGCCGCGAGGGTGACGTAGAACAGGGCCAGGCCGCGCGGGTCGCCCGGGTCCAGTGGTTTGGCGTCCCGCACCGTCACCCGCAGTCCGGCCTCCTCGCCCACCGATCGGGCGGCCTCGGTCAGCAGCTCGGCGACGGAGGCGCCCGAGGCGCTGGAGACCTCCAGCACCGGCCGCTCCCGGCCCGGGTCGCCGGGGATGCGCAGCACGGCGAAGACCTTCTGCGACTCCAGGGCCTCGTCGGCCGCCGCGGCGGTGGGGTACTCGCGCAGTTCCAGGGAGGAGCTCAGGTCCTCGCCGATCGCGGCGGCGAACGCCTGCGCGCGCTCCCGGTGGACGGAGGCGTCCCCGGTGGCGCCGACGACCGCGACGGGGATACGGCGCGGGGTGGGGTCGGCCATGGCGTAGGTGTACGAGCCGGCGAAGAGCCCGGCCGCGGCGGCGATGAGCAGCGACAGCACGGCGGCGGGCAGGAAGGGCGAGTCCTTGAAGCGCCGCCACCGCCCGGCGGTGCCCCCTCCCCGGCCGCCCTGTCCGGATTCCTCCCCGGCGCGGGCATCATGAGAGCCGTGCGCGGTGCGCGAGCCGTCGGGCTCCCCAGCGCCCTCGGGGTCGTCGGGGAGGGGGTGGCGCCGGGCGTTCATGCGCTCACCCTAGACAGTCGTTTCGCCCATAACACCGCAATCCTGTCACGAGGAGCGGTGAATTGATTCGCCCGGCACTCGGTGCGGGTGCGATCCTGGAGCCCGTATGTCCACTGTGTCTGATCCCAGCCTCCCCGCCGTCCTGGAGCGACTGCCCGAGCTGATGCTGCGCGACCAGCAGCGGCTCGGCCGCCGACTGGAGGGCATCCGCCGCATCCGCAAGCCGGAGGCGCGGCGCGCCGTGCTCGAGGAGATCGCCGCCGAGGTCGAGCGCGCCGAGCTGCGCGTGGCCGCACGGCGGGACGCCGTCCCCGCGATCGACTACCCCGAGCAGCTGCCCGTCAGCCAGAAGAAGGACGAGATCCTTCAGGCGATACGGGACAACCAGGTCGTGATCGTCGCGGGCGAGACCGGCTCCGGCAAGACCACCCAGATCCCCAAGATCTGCCTGGAGCTCGGGCGCGGGGTGAAGGGGCTGATCGGGCACACCCAGCCGCGCCGGATCGCGGCCCGCACGGTGGCCGAGCGCGTCGCCGAGGAGCTGCGCACGCCGCTGGGCGAGGCGGTGGGCTGGAAGGTCCGCTTCACCGACCAGGTGGGCGAGGACACCCTGGTCAAGCTGATGACGGACGGCATCCTGCTGGCCGAGATCCAGACCGACCGCGAGCTGCGCCGCTACGACACGATCATCATCGACGAGGCGCACGAGCGCAGCCTCAACATCGACTTCCTGCTGGGCTACCTCGCCCGGCTGCTGCCCCGCCGCCCGGACCTCAAGGTCGTCATCACCTCCGCGACGATCGACCCCGAGCGCTTCTCCCGCCACTTCGGCGACGCCCCGATCGTGGAGGTGTCCGGCCGTACGTATCCGGTGGAGGTCCGCTACCGGCCGCTGCTGGAGGAGGAGGGCGACAACCCCGACCGGGACCAGATCACCGCGATCTGCGACGCGGTCGACGAGCTCCAGGCCGAGGGGCCGGGCGACATCCTGGTCTTCCTCTCCGGCGAGCGGGAGATCCGCGACACCGCCGACGCGCTGAACAGGAAGAACCTGCGCCACGCGGCGAAGCCGCATATCGGGCACGAGACGGAGGTGCTGCCGCTGTACGCGCGGCTGTCGCACGCCGAGCAGCACCGGGTGTTCCAGAAGCACGGCGGCCGGCGGATCGTGCTGGCCACCAACGTCGCCGAGACCTCGCTGACCGTCCCCGGCATCAAGTACGTCATCGACACCGGCACCGCCCGCATCTCCCGCTACAGCCACCGCACCAAGGTCCAGCGGCTGCCGATCGAGCCGGTCTCGCAGGCCAGTGCCAACCAGCGCAAGGGCCGCTGCGGCCGCACCTCGGACGGCATCTGCGTCCGGCTGTACTCCGAGGAGGACTTCCTCTCCCGGCCGGAGTTCACCGACCCGGAGATCCTGCGCACCAACCTGGCCTCCGTCATCCTCCAGATGACCGCCGCGGGGCTGGGCGACATCGAGCGCTTCCCCTTCATCGACCCGCCGGACCACCGCAGCATCAAGGCCGGGGTGCAGCTGCTGGAGGAGCTGGGCGCGCTCGACCCGAAGCAGAAGGACCCTCGCAAGCGCCTGACGGAGACGGGCCGGAAGCTGGCGCAGTTCCCCGTCGACCCGCGGCTGGCGCGGATGGTGCTGGAGGCCGACCGCAACGGCTGCGTCCGCGAGGTCATGGTGATCGCCGCGGCGCTGTCCATCCAGGACCCGCGCGAGCGTCCCGCCGACAAGCAGCAGCAGGCCGACCAGCAGCACGCCCGGTTCCGCGACGAGAACAGCGACTTCCTCGCCCTGCTCAACCTGTGGCGCTACGTGCGCGAGCGGCAGAAAGAGCTGTCCTCCTCGGCCTTCCGCCGGATGTGCCGGTCCGAGTTCCTCAACTACCTGCGCATACGCGAGTGGCAGGACATCTACGTCCAGCTCCGCCAGGTCGCCAAGTCCATGGGCGTCCACATGAACGACCAGGACGCGGACGCCGACCGCGTCCACCAGTCGCTGCTGGCGGGCCTGCTTTCGCACATCGGCCTCAAGGAGGTCAAGGAGAGCGGGAAGAGCTCCCCGGGCGAGGGCGGGCGGGAGAGCGCCAAGGGCAACGAGTACCTGGGCGCGCGCAGCGCGAAGTTCGCCGTCTTCCCCGGCTCCGCGCTGTTCAGGAAGCCGCCGCGCTGGATCATGTCGGCCGAGCTGGTGGAGACCTCGCGGCTGTGGGCGCGGGTCAACGCGAAGATCGACCCGGACTGGATCGAGCCGCTCGCCGGTCATCTGGTCAAGCGCACCTACAGCGAGCCGCACTGGGAGCAGAAGCAAGCGGCGGTGATGGCCTACGAGAAGGTGACGCTGTACGGCGTGCCCGTCGTGGCCCAGCGCAAGGTGAACTACGGGCGCATCGACCCGGAGACCTGCCGCGAGCTGTTCATCCGCAACGCCCTGGTGGAGGGCGACTGGCGCACCCACCACCAGTTCTTCCACGACAACCGCAGGCTGCTGGGCGAGGTGGAGGAGCTGGAACACCGGGCCCGCCGCCGCGACATCCTCGTCGACGACGAGACGCTGTTCGACTTCTACGACCGGCGCGTCCCCGAACACGTCGTCTCCGGCGCGCACTTCGACTCCTGGTGGAAGCGCAAACGCCAGGAGGAGCCGGACCTGCTCAACTTCGAGAAGTCCATGCTCATCAACGAGCGGGCCGGGCAGGTCACCAAGGACGACTACCCCGACTCCTGGCGCCAGGGCAGGCTGAGGTTCCGGGTGACGTACCAGTTCGAGCCGGGCGCGGACGCCGACGGCGTCACCGTCCACATCCCCCTCCAGGTGCTCAACCAGGTCTCCTCCGAAGGCTTCGACTGGCAGATCCCCGGGCTGCGCGCGGATCTGGTCACCGAGCTGATCCGCTCGCTGCCCAAACCGATCCGCCGCAACTACGTGCCCGCCCCCGACTTCGCCCGGCGCTTCCTGGACACCGTCGCCGGAGGGGACGGCGACATCCCCCGGGAGACGCTGGACGAGCCGCTGACGGCCGTGCTGGCGCGGGGGCTGACGCGGATGACGGGAGTGCGGGTGGCCCCGGAGGACTTCGACCCGTCCAGGGTCCCCGACCATCTGAAGATCACCTTCCGGGTGGTGGACGAGCGGCGCCGCAAGGTCTCCGGCGACGCCGAGAGCAAGGACCTGGAGGAGCTGAGGGACGCCCTGCGCCCGCGCACCCGGGCCGCGCTGTCCAAGGCGTTCGACTCCGCCCGGGACAAGGGCGGCGACGGCGCCGGCGGCGGTCTGGAGCAGCGCACCGGGCTGACCTCCTGGACCATCGGCGCCCTGCCGCGCACCTTCGAGACGCGGCGGGCCGGCCAGCCGGTCAGGGCGTACCCGGCGCTGGTGGACGACGGCGCGTCGGTGTCGGTGAAGCTCTTCGACACCGAGGACGAGCAGGGCGAGGCGATGTGGCGCGGCACGCGCCGGCTCGTCCTGCTCAACCTCCCGTCCAATCCGGCCAAGTTCGCCCAGTCCAAACTCACCAACCAGGACCGGCTCTCCCTCGCCGCCTCCCCGCACGGCAGCGTCCAGGCGCTGTTCGACGACTGCGTGACGGCCGCCGCGGACCGGTTGATCGCGGCGCACGGCGGCCCGGCCTGGAACGAGGAGGACTTCCGCAAGCTCTTCGACGCCGTGCGCGCCGACATCACCGACGCGACGGTGGCGACGGTGCGGCAGGTGCGCGAGGTCCTCGCCGCCTGGCAGTCGTGCGAGCGCCGGATGAAGTCGCCCCCGCTGTCGGTCAGCCCGACGCTGGCGCCGAACCTCGCGGATGTGCGGCAGCAGCTCACGGAGCTGGTCGGACCGGGCTTCGTGACCGCCCACGGCGCCCGGCGCCTGCCGGACCTGCTGCGCTATCTGATGGCCGTGGACCGCCGTCTCCAGCAGCTCCCGACCAATGCCGACCGGGACCGCGCCCGGATGGCGAAGGTGAGGGAGATGCGGGACGAGTACGAGTGGCTGCTGGAGCAGTTCCCGAAGGGGCGGCCGGTGCCGCGGGAGGCACGGGAGATCCGCTGGATGATCGAGGAACTGCGGGTCAGCTACTTCGCGCACGCCCTGGGGACGGCCTACCCGGTCTCGGACAAGCGCATCGTGAAGGCGGTGGACGCGGCGGCGCCGTAGCGGGACCGGCACAGGGGCCGGACCGGCACAGGGACCGACCGGTCGCGAGCCGGTGGCGGGCCGGTAGCCGGGCCGGGACTGAGAGTGAGTTCGCTTTGTGTCCCTGAGCTGCTGTAGAGTCCTTCTCGCAGCTCGGGCAGCGCCCGGCGCTGCGGCCTCCAGGTCCTGTGGAGCAGTTTGGAGTGCTCGCCACCCTGTCAAGGTGGAGGCCGCGGGTTCAAATCCCGTCAGGACCGCATCGAGTGGCCCGGATCCCCCGTGGATCCGGGCCACTGGCCGTTTTACGCGCCCTTGGGCATCCCCGGCGCACGGGCCGTCTTGACGGCTCCTCAGGCCGCGGGTACATCCCTGCTACAGGGAGGTGGGCGCGATGCCGACGACTCCGAGGTATCCGCGGCACGAGACACGGGCCCTGCTGCGGGCCCATCTGTCCGCCGCGACGCGTTACGGCCACGCCACCCGGCACTGCCCGGTCTGCCACCGGTTGCAGCGGCTGGCGATGGAGCCCGCGGGCGAGCGTCCCGGCGGATCGCCCCCGGCCGCCTCCTCCGTCCCGTGCCCGGAGCCGCCCGTACGGCCTGTGCGGTCCGCACACCCCGGGGAGGACCCCGAGCCGCCCGCCGCGCCCGTGGAGGGCCCACCGGGCCCCGGCGGGCCCTGAGCCGGGCCTGACGGCCCCTTCGCCCGCGAGGCCGCTCGTGCGCCGCCGGGTGGCGGCCGGCGGTGGGGGCGACATCCGACCGGAGGTCCGATTACGGGGCGTCGTACGCTTATTTCCCATTACCGTACGGTAGTTGGGGCGTGCAAGACCCGTGCTGTGTGACGGGAGTCACCGAATCGGTTGATCAGAGAGAGGAATTTAACCCCTTCCTACATCGGGTAAATTTAATATGTGCCATTGCACTGCACCCGAGCGCCCCTCCCGGTGCCTCTGCGCGCCCCCCGCAGGGGGCCCTGCGAGGACTCCGAACAGCCCTCGGGCACACCTCCCGACACCTCCGGCCGGCGCGGTGAACCGGGCACACAACAGGCCGGGTTGGCCGCACGCGAAGGCCCCCCGGCCGGAACCCGGGGGGCCTTCGCACGCACCACGGCGCACGGGCGCGAGGGAGTACGCAAGATCGCGCTGGACCCGGCGGAGCCCAGCGCGATCGACGTTCAGGCCGCGTGGGGGACACCGGCCGGAAAGGTTGTGCCGAGTCGGGCGGCGAAGCGGGATGGGGGCCCCGTCACGCCCGAATCATGGGGTTGTTCAGCCCTCGCTGCGCTGCTGCGGGATGCCCGCGAGCAGGGCGCGCACCTCCGCCTCGCGGTAGCGGCGATGCCCTCCGAGCGTGCGGATGGACGTGAGCTTGCCTGCCTTGGCCCAGCGCGTGACCGTCTTCGGGTCCACACGGAACATGGTGGCAACCTCAGCCGGGGTCAGCAGCGGCTCGGCATCAGGGGTGCGAGCGGTCATGAGCGGCCTCCTCGGGAGAACCGAACCATCACGGTTCTTTCCTCTAAATTCTGCACCTTGACCCGCGTTGCCCGAAATGGCGGACGCGGGCCGAGTCGGTTATAGGACGAACGGCTTGTCCTCGGCACTACAACTACACCATCTGTCCAGCCACGTCGGCCAAACCGATGGAATTGCCCTCTCAGGTGTCCAACCTCGACGGAAGCCGATGGACCGTGTCATAACGGACGGTCACACCATCGTGACGATCGGTTACAACGTGAGCGGACCCCTCCAGTCCCCCTGGAAGGGATCGCAATACCGATGGATCCGACCTTAGTTGGACGGATGAAGCCCCCTCCGGACTCCTTGTCCTATTTTGGCATGAGAGATGCCCTTCGAGGCAAGACCCCGGTAAGTGCGGTCGGTCACCTTGGGGCGCCCCCGACCCGAAGGTCCGGAACGGATCGGAAGGATCCGGTTCACGGCGCACAGGGCGTCCGCCGGAGCCCCCGGCCCCGCCGTCCCGCCCACGCGGAACGCCTCAGCTGGCCATCCCGCGGTGCCGTACCGTCCGCCATCGCTCGGTCAGCCGCTCGTAGACGGCGCTCGCGCGCTCGCCGTCGCCCTCCCGCAGCGCCGCCAGCCCCTCCGCGGTGTCGGCCGCGGAGTGGTCGGAGGCGAGCTGTTCCTCCGGGATGGTATACACCAGTCCGCCGTAGTCCAGCTCGACCATCGAACGCGGATGGAACTCCTCCAGCCAGCGCCCCACGTCCACCAGCCCGTCGATCAGCGGGCTGTCCTCCAGCTCCTCGCGCAGCACCTTCAGCGCACGCGCCACCCGCCGCCGCGCCTGCACCATCGGGGTGCGGTAGCGCAGGACGACCCCCTCCCCCGCGCCGCCGGCGCCGTCTTCCGCCGCCTTGCCGTACTCGCGCTCCTCGTCCGCGAAGAGCACGAACCAGCGCACCGGGACGTGCCAGGTGGCCGAGCGGATCCACGGCCGGGCGTCCGGGTTCCGCTCCCGCCAGCGGTCGTAGTCCGCCGCCGCCTCGCGCCGCACCACCGGCGGCACCGCCGCATCCAGCACCGGCGCCGGCAGCTCGTCGCCGAGCCCGGCCAGCGCCTGCCAGCCCCGCAGCCTGGTCCGCCAGGGGCAGACGCACAGCACCCCGTCCACCTCGGCCACGAAGGCGTCCGCGCTCTCGCGCACCGGCACCACCACGGGCGGCACCGGCAGCAGGTCGGCCAGCGACCGGCGCAGTTCGTCCTGCGCCCCGGGCAGGACGCCGCTGCGGGCGTAGCGGGCCCAGTGGGAGCGCTCCGGCTCCGGGAAGGCGGCCAGCGGCTCGTAGACCCGCAGGTAGGACGCGTACGGGACGGCCACCGGAGTAGTGAGGGCCAAGGGTTTCTTCCTCCCGGAGCAGCGGGCCGAGGGGGCGGACAACGGCAGTTCAATACCCTGATCGTGGCACCGCAACTGCACACCCGTACTCCTGGGGGCCCTCAGGCCGTACCCTCATGCCAACCGGCCCGCCCCGCATCCCGCCGCCACAAGCGGGAGGATGCTGGAAGGGCGCCCTTCCGCGACATACAGGAGTCACCACCGTGACTGACGTACGTCCCGCCGTCGGTGTCGGCGGACACCGAGACGGCTCAGAGAACACAGCGAGCGCCGTGAGCGCGCAGCGCGAAACCGGTTCGGTCCTGCACACCCTGTTCCACTCCGAGCAGGGCGGCCATGAGCAGGTCGTCCTCTGCCAGGACCGGGCCACCGGGCTGAAGGCGGTCATCGCCATCCACTCCACCGCCCTGGGCCCGGCCCTGGGCGGCACCCGCTTCCACGCGTACGCCTCCGAGGAGAACCCGGAGGAGGCCGCCGTGAAGGACGCCCTCAACCTCGCCCGCGGCATGTCGTACAAGAACGCGCTCGCCGGGCTGGACCACGGCGGCGGCAAGGCCGTGATCATCGGCGACCCCGGGCAGCACAAGACCGAGGCCCTGCTGGAGGCCTACGGCCGCTTCGTCGACTCCCTCGGCGGCCGCTACGTCACCGCCTGCGACGTCGGCACCTACGTCCAGGACATGGACGTGGTCTCGCGCGCCTCCCGCTGGGTGACCGGCCGCTCCCCCGAGAACGGCGGCGCCGGCGACTCCTCCGTGCTCACCGCCTTCGGCGTCTACCAGGGCATGCGCGCCAGCGCCAGGCACCTGTGGGGCGACGCCTCGCTGCGCGGGCGGAAGGTCGGCGTCGCGGGCATCGGCAAGGTCGGCCGCCACCTGGTGGGCCACCTGCTCGAGGAGGGCGCCGAGGTCCTGGTCACGGACGTGCGCCCCGAGGCGGTCGAGCAGATCACGGCCGCGCACCCGGAGGTGGTGGCGGTCGCCGACACCGACGCGCTGATCCGCACCGAGGGCCTGGACGTGTACGCGCCCTGCGCGCTCGGCGGCGCCCTGAACGACGAGACCGTCCCCGTGCTGACCGCGAAGGTGGTCTGCGGCGCGGCCAACAACCAGCTCGCCCACCCGGGCGTCGAGAAGGACCTCGCCGACCGGGGCGTCCTCTACGCGCCCGACTACGTGGTGAACTCCGGCGGCGTGATCCAGGTCGCGGACGAGCTCCACGGCTTCGACTTCGCACGCGCGAAGGCGAAGGCCGAGAAGATCCACGACACCACTCTGGCGATCTTCGAGCGCGCCGCGGCGGACGGCGTGCCGCCGGCGGTGGCGGCCGACCGCATCGCCGAGCAGCGGATGGCCGAGGCCCGCAAGGCCGGCGCCGCGAGCTGACCCGGCGGTTCCGGCCCGGCGGCTCCGGCCCGCCGGGCCGACCCGGCACCACTGACCCAACGTCCACCAGGGCATTACCGACAGTGACGAACGGTGGGGGAGACATCCCTCACCACCCCTGGGCGGGTGACCGGGCGGACAGAAGGTAAAATCGCCACTGACCAGCGGAGAAATGGTCACCAGGCAGGGCGGGCACCGGCCGTGTCGTGCGGGCGGCGTACCGTACGGCCACGGAAGCAGGTACCGTTGAAGCTCCACGGACGGTCCCTCGATCGAATCGAGGGTCCGCTCCGCATCGTGAACGCGTGTCAAGACTCTGGGGCCGTTGAGCCCCGTCGTTGAGGGGGTCGAGCCATGGGGCGCGGCCGGGCCAAGGCCAAGCAGACGAAGGTCGCCCGCCAGCTGAAGTACAACAGCGGTGGGACTGATCTCGCACGCCTGGCCGAGGAGCTGGGCGCATCGACATCGAGTCAGCCGCCGAACGGCGAGCGGTTCGAGGACGATGAGCTGGACGACCCGTACGCACGGTACGCGGATCTGTACAACGACGATGACGAGGACGCGGAGGGCGACGACCATCCGGTCGACTCCCGCGGGTCCTCCTCACCGTCGAACCACCGACGCCGCGCCTGAGGACGTCGTCGTCCACTGAACAGAGCGGTCTCATACCGATAGCGGTCATCACCCGGTCCGGCCACCGCCGGACCGGGTTTTGATCCTGTCCGCTCCAGCCGCTCAGACCGCGTAGTCCCCGGTGAGGGCGACTGCCTCGCCGCGGTCGCCGCGTTCGGCGACCTCGCCGGCGACCCAGGCGTCCACACCGCGCTCACGCAGCAGGGAAAGCGTCGCGCCGACCGACTCCTGCGGGACGACGGCGACCATGCCGACGCCCATGTTGAGGGTCTTCTCCAGCTCCGCGCGCTCGACCCCGCCCAGCTCGCCGACCGTCCGGAAGACCGGCGCCGGGCTCCAGGTGGAGCGGTCCACGGTGGCGTGCAGCCCGTCGGGCACGACACGCGCGAGGTTGCCGGCCAGTCCGCCTCCGGTGATGTGCGAGAAGGCGTGCACCTCGGTGGCCCTCGTCAGCGCCAGGCAGTCCAGCGAGTAGATCTTGGTGGGCTCCAGCAGCTCCTCGCCCAGCGTGCGGCCGAAGTCCTCGACATGGCGGTCCAGCGACCAGCCGGCGCGGTCGAAGAACACGTGCCGCACCAGCGAGTACCCGTTGGAGTGAAGACCGGAGGCACCCATCGCGACGACCGCGTCGCCCGGGCGGATGCGGTCCGCGCCCAGGATCTCGTCGGCCTCCACGACGCCCGTGCCCGCGCCCGCCACGTCGTACTCCTCCGGGCCCATCAGCCCGGGGTGCTCGGCCGTCTCGCCGCCGACCAGTGCGCAGCCCGCCAGCACGCAGCCCTCGGCGATGCCCTTGACGATGGAGGCGACCCGCTCGGGGACGACCTTGCCCACGCTGATGTAGTCGGTCATGAACAGCGGCTCGGCGCCGCAGACCACCAGGTCGTCCACGACCATCGCCACCAGATCGTGGCCGATGGTGTCGTGCACGCCCATCCGCTGCGCGACGGCGACCTTGGTGCCCACGCCGTCGGTGGCCGAGGCCAGCAGCGGTCGCCGGTAGCCCTTCAGCGCGGACGCGTCGAACAGGCCCGCGAAGCCGCCGAGCGCACCGATGCTCTCGGGCCGGCGGGCCTTGCCCACCCACTCCTTCATCAGCGTGACGGCGCGGTCGCCCGCCTCGATGTCCACTCCGGCGGCGGCGTAGCTCGCGCCCTGGCCGGCCGGGGTCGGGTTGGTGGAGGTCATGGTCTTCCTCTGGGACGGACGGTGGCCCGGTGGCTCACCGGACGGTCGGCGGCTGTCGGCTCGCCGGGCGGCCGCCGGCGAGCCGGCGGGGTCAGGGCCTGCGCAGCGCGTCGGCCGCGCCGGGGCCCGCGAGCATGCTCCGCACCCCGTCGGGGTCGGTGCCGGCGGTCCCGGCGGTCTCGGACTCCAGCAGGTGCTTGCCCAGCAGCCCGGGGTCCGGCAGCTCCATCGGGTACTCGCCGTCGAAGCAGGCCCGGCACAGGTTCGGCTTGGCGATGGTGGTCGCCCCGACCATGCCCTCCAGCGAGATGTACGCCAGGGAGTCGGCCCCCAGCGAGGTGCCGATCTCCTCGACCGACAGGCCGTTGGCGATCAGCTCGGCGCGGGTGGCGAAGTCGATGCCGAAGAAGCACGGCCACTTGATGGGCGGCGAGCTGATCCGCACGTGCACCTCGGCCGCGCCCGCCTCGCGCAGCATCCGCACCAGGGCGCGCTGGGTGTTGCCGCGGACGATCGAGTCGTCGACGACCACCAGGCGCTTGCCGCGGATGACCTCCTTGAGGGGGTTGAGCTTGAGGCGGATGCCGAGCTGGCGGATGGTCTGCGAGGGCTGGATGAACGTCCGGCCCACGTAGGAGTTCTTGACCAGGCCGCTGCCGTACGGGATGCCGCTGGCCTCGGCGTAGCCGACCGCGGCCGGGGTGCCGGACTCCGGGGTCGCTATGACCAGATCGGCCTCGGCCGGGGCCTCGGCGGCCAGCCGGCGGCCCATCTCCACGCGGGAGAGGTAGACGTTGCGGCCCGCGATGTCGGTGTCGGGGCGCGCGAGGTAGACGTACTCGAAGACACAGCCCTTCGGCTTCGCGTCCGCGAAGCGCTGGGTGCGCAGTCCGTCCTCGTCGATGGCGACCATCTCGCCGGGCTCGATCTCCCGGATGAAGGACGCGCCGACGATGTCCAGGGCCGCGGTCTCGGAGGCCACCACCCAGCCGCGCTCCAGCCGGCCGAGCACCAGCGGGCGTATGCCCTGCGGGTCACGGGCGGCGTAGAGGGTGTGCTCGTCCATGAAGACCAGGCTGAACGCGCCCTTGACCTTCGGCAGGACCGCGGGGGCGGCCTGCTCGACGGTGAGCGGCTTGCCGTCCTCGTCCACCTGGCCCGCCAGCAGGGCGGTGACCAGATCGGTGTCGTTGGTGGCGGCGACCTGGGTGGCCCGGCCGCCCGTGCTGGGCAGCGCGGCGACCAGCTCGGCCAGCTCGGCGGTGTTGACCAGATTGCCGTTGTGGCCCAGCGCGATCGAACCCTGGGCGGTGGCCCGGAAGGTGGGCTGGGCGTTCTCCCACACCGATGCGCCGGTGGTGGAGTAGCGCGCGTGGCCGACCGCGATGTGGCCCTTCAGGGAGCCGAGGGAGGTTTCGTCGAAGACCTGGGAGACCAGGCCCATGTCCTTGAAGACGAGGATCTGGGAGCCGTTGCTCACCGCGATGCCCGCGGACTCCTGTCCCCGGTGCTGCAGCGCGTACAGCCCGAAATAGGTGAGCTTGGCGACCTCTTCCCCCGGGGCCCAGACTCCGAAGACGCCGCAGGCGTCCTGGGGGCCCTTCTCTCCGGGGAGCAGGTCGTGGTTGAGTCGTCCGTCACCACGTGGCACATCACCGAGTCTAGGACAGGTCCCGCGGTGCTCAGCACCCGGGACCGCGGCTCGTCCGGGGCCCCAGCGCTCTCTTACCGCAGGTCATCACTCCAGTACGGGGAGGTGATCGCGCAGATCCGCACGCTCGCCGCTCGCTGTGAGATGCGCCGCATCCAGCTCCTTGAGCCACTCGGTGCGCCCGGTCGCCAGCCGGATCCAGGTCAGTGGATCGGTCTCCACCACGTTCGGCGGGGTGCCGCGGGTGTGCCGCGGCCCCGCCACGCACTGGACGACCGCGAAGGGCGGGATCCGCACCTCCACCGAGGCGCCGGGCGCCTTGGCGGCCAGCGCGTCCGCCAGCAGCCGCACGGTCGTCGCCAGGGCCTGGCGGACCGGCGGGACGCGTACGCCGGTGGCCCGGGTGAGGTCGTCGCTGTGCACCACCAGCTCCAGCAGGCGGGTCACGGTGAAGTCCAGCGCCCGCATCGCGCCGAAGGGGTGCGGCAGCAGCACGTCCGCGCGCACGGCCTGCTCCAGCACCGGCTCCAGCTCCTCGACGGCCTCGTCCACCGCGCGGGCCGCGTCCTCGTACGCCCGCGCGTGCCTGCGGGTCGCCTCGTCCAGCTCGTGGGCGGCGCCGGCCACGGACACCGCCCAGGCGTTCAGGTCCGTCTGCGGCGCGGCGGCCCGGGGCGGGGGCTCGGCCAGCAGCCGGGGCACCGCCTCGATCTGCCCGGCGATGTGGACCACCAGATGGCGCACGTCCCAGCCGGGCAGCCCGGAGGGCCGGGCCAGCTGGTCGGGGGTGAGGGCGTGCACGGCGTTGCGCACGGCCTCCACCTGCCCGATGAGCCCGGCCCGCACCAGGGCCGGGTCGTACGTCCTGGGCTTGCGCTTCACCGGAGGCATGGCGTCAGAGTAGAACGCCGCGTGGCCGGAGCAGGCGGTTACCCGCCGGTCGGGGCGCCGATCCCGTCCGGCCCCGGCGCGGGATCAGCTCTCCTCCCGGTAGTCACTCGCCGAGGGCATGGCGGTGTCCGTGCAGCCGCGCCGACCGGCGACGTCCTCGACATAGGCGCGGAGGACCGGCTCCAGGTGGCGGGCAGCGCCATGGACGTACGGCCAGGAGACGGTGAGGGTGTGCACGGCCGGCTTCCCGCCGCACACGGAGGTGGCCCACAGGATGTTTCCCTCGGGGTCGTACCCGCCCCGGCCCGCGACGGCCATCCGGTCGTCGCCGGCGGAGCCGTTCGAGACGCGCTCGGCGGCGTCCCCGAAGAAGCTCTCCGCGCTCGTCCACCAGGTCTTGTCGTCCATGGACGATTCCTCCCGGAAGCGGCCGTACTCCGGGTCGTCCGCGTACCGTCGGTACACCTCTCCCCGCGCCTCCCCCGTGACGGTCAGCAGGCAGCGCTCCTGCCACACGCCGTCGCCGGTGCGGGCCTCCAGCACCCGGTCGGGCAGCCAGCCGGAGGCGTTGGCCCGCCCGGTGTGCAGACCCGCCTCGCCGTACCAGGCGCAGGTGCCCCCGGCCTTCTCCGGGGCGACGGGCTCGGTGTTCAGCGCCGGTATGCCGTCCGGCGGCCCGGGGAGGCGGTCGGGGCACCCCAGTTCGGCGGCGAGGTTGTTGGCGGTGGTGACCGCGATGCGGGCCAGCCGGTCGCGGTCGTCCTGGGCGAGCTGGCCGTTCTCGGAGAACTCCGCCCGGGTGGCGGCGTCCAGCTCGGCGGAGGCCCGTATCGCGGTGATCTCCTCGCCCCGGTGCCCGGTACCGGGGCAGGGCAGCCGGACGGACACACCGGTGTCGGTGACGTGCCCGGGTACGCCGCCGCCGACCGGCTGGTACACCCGCGGAACGCCGACGTACGGGTTGGTGGGGTCGAGCGCGTCCTCGAAGGAGTCGTCGACGGCCTCGGACGTCCACCCGGTGGGCTCGGTGGCCACCTGTGCGGAGAAGAACGAGCCGCTCTGCCCCAGCCGCTGCCCCTCGGCGACCTCCTCGCTGCGCAGGACGCAGCTCTGCGGCAGCGGGGCGTCGTCCGGCCGGATTCCTTCCGTGAGGTTCCGGGCGGGGGTGATCTCTCCCCCGCTCCCCCGCAGGGCCAGCACCTCACCCACCGGGACCAGACCGCCGCATGCCTCGTCCACGGTGTGCCGGCGGTCCCACCACTGCCACAGCGTCCAGCCGCTCAGCCCGATCGCGAGGACGGCCACGGCGCACACCAGCCGGTTGTACGCCCTCCTCCACCGCCCGCGGTCCATCCGCCCCTCGCCCCCGTTCCGTACGGCCCCGGCATCCGTCCGGCGGCGAACCTACCAGCGCCCTGTGACAGCCGTGCCCCGCCGGCCGGGGCGGGCGGCGGGGCACGGCGGCCGTCGCAGGGGCGTCGTCGCGGGCCTCAGGCGAGCAGCGCCGGGATGGTGGCCTCGTGGGCCTCGCGCAGCTCGGCCAGGGAGACGGAGAACTGCCCCTGGACCTCGACGGCGTCACCGTCCACCACGCCGATGCGGGTGGCGGGCAGGCCGCGGGCGCCGCACATGTCGGTGAAGCGCAGCTCCTCGCTGCGCGGCACCGCCACGATCGCGCGGCCGGCCGACTCGGAGAACAGGAACACGAAGGGGTCCAGACCGTCGGGGACGATCAGCCGGGCACCCTTCCCGCCCTTGAGGCAGGACTCGGTGAGCGCCTGGATGAGCCCGCCGTCACTCAGGTCGTGCGCGGCGTCGATCATTCCGTCGCGGGAGGCGGAGATCAGGATCTCGGCGAGCAGCCGCTCGCGCTCCAGGTCCACCTTGGGCGGCAGTCCGCCCAGGTGGTCGTGGATCACCTGGGACCAGGCCGAGCCGCCCAGCTCCTCGCGGGTGTCGCCCAGGAGGTAGACGAGCTGCCCCTCCTCGGCGAACGCCATCGGGGTGCGGCGGGTGACGTCGTCGATCACGCCGAGCACACCGACCACCGGGGTCGGGTGGATGGCGGTGTCGCCCGTCTGGTTGTAGAGGGAGACGTTGCCGCCGGTCACCGGGGTGCCCAGCGTCTGGCAGGCGTCGGCCAGCCCGCGGCAGGCCTCGGCGAACTGCCACATCGCGCCCGGGTCCTCCGGCGAGCCGAAGTTCAGGCAGTCGGTGACGGCCAGCGGCTTGGCGCCGGTGGCGGCGACGTTGCGGTAGGACTCGGCCAGCGCGAGCTGCGCGCCGGTGTACGGGTCGAGCTTGGCGTAGCGGCCGTTGCCGTCGGTGGCGACGGCGACGCCCAGGCCGGTCTCCTCGTCGATGCGGATCATGCCGCTGTCCTCGGGCTGGGCCAGGACGGTGTTGCCGAGCACGTAGCGGTCGTACTGGTCGGTGATCCACGCCTTGGACGCCTGGTTCGGCGAGCCGACCAGCCTCAGGACCTGCTCGCGCAGCTCGTCCCCGCCGGACGGGCGGGGCAGGGCGTTCGCGTCGTCGGCCTGGAGGGCGTCCTGCCACTCGGGGCGGGCGTAGGGGCGCTCGTAGACCGGGCCCTCGTGGGCGACCGTGCGCGGGGGCACGTCCACGATCTGCTCGCCGTGCCAGTAGATCTCCAGCCGGTCACCGTCGGTGACCTCGCCGATGACGGTGGCGATGACGTCCCACTTCTCGCAGATGGCCAGGAAGCGGTCGACCTTGTCCGGCTCGACGATGGCGCACATGCGCTCCTGCGACTCGCTCATGAGGATCTCCTCGGGCGAGAGCGTGGAGTCGCGCAGCGGGACGGTGTCCAGCTCGACGCGCATGCCGCCGGAGCCGGCCGAGGCCAGCTCGGAGGTGGCGCAGGACAGGCCGGCGCCGCCGAGGTCCTGGATGCCGACGACCAGGTCCTCCTTGAAGACCTCCAGGGTGCACTCGATGAGGAGCTTCTCCTGGAAGGGGTCGCCGACCTGGACGGCCGGGCGCTTGGCCGGGCCCGTCTCGTCGAAGGTCTCCGAGGCGAGCACGGAGACGCCGCCGATGCCGTCGCCGCCGGTGCGGGCACCGTAGAGGATGACCTTGTTGCCGGTGCCCGACGCCTTGGCCAGATGGATGTCCTCGTGCCGCATCACGCCCACACACAGGGCGTTGACCAGCGGGTTGCCCTGGTAGCAGGGGTCGAAGACGACCTCGCCGCCGATGTTGGGCAGGCCCAGGCAGTTGCCGTAGCCGCCGATGCCGGCGACCACTCCGGGCAGGACGCGGCGGGTGTCGGGGTGGTCGGCCGCACCGAAGCGCAGCGGGTCCATCACGGCGACCGGCCGGGCGCCCATGGCCAGGATGTCGCGGACGATGCCGCCGATGCCGGTGGCCGCGCCCTGGTAGGGCTCGATGTAGGAGGGGTGGTTGTGCGACTCCACCTTGAAGGTGACGGCGTAGCCCTGGCCGACGTCCACGACGCCGGCGTTCTCGCCGATGCCCACCAGCATGGCGTCGGACTCCGGGGCCTTCTCGCCGAACTGCCTCAGGTGGACCTTGCTGGACTTGTAGGAGCAGTGCTCGGACCACATCACGGAGTACATGGCCAGCTCGGCGCCGGTCGGGCGGCGGCCGAGGATCTCCCGGATGCGGTCGTACTCGTCGCGCTTGAGGCCGAGCTCGGCCCAGGGCTGCTCGACGTCCGGGGTGTCGCTCGCGTGCTTGACGGTGTCGAGACTCATGCCGCGCCCTTTCGATGAGCTTCTCCGCCCGCACGACGCAGAGGTGCGGGCATCGGGGCCGTCTGCGGCCGAGTGGTCGTGCGTGCGTCGCTCATGCGGTGACCAGCTTCTTCAGAACCGAGGTGAAGAATCCCAGCCCGTCGGTGGTGGGCCCGGTCAGGGCCTCGACGGCGTGCTCGGGGTGGGGCATGAGGCCGACGACGTTGCCGGCCTCGTTGCTGATGCCGGCGATGTCGCGGCGGGAGCCGTTGGGGTTGACGTCCAGGTAGCGGAAGACGACCCGGCCGGTCGCCTCCAGCTCGTCCAGGGTGCGCTCGTCGGCGACGTAGCCGCCCTCGCCGTTCTTGAGCGGGACGGTGATCTCCTGGCCCTCGGCGTAGTCGGAGGTCCAGGCGGTGTCCGCGTTCTCCACGCGCAACCGCTGGTCGCGGCAGACGAAGTGGAGGTGGTCGTTGCGGGTGAGCGCTCCGGGCAGCAGGTGCGACTCGCACAGCACCTGGAAGCCGTTGCAGATGCCGAGCACCGGCAGGCCGGCGCGGGCCTGGTCGACGACCGTCTCCATCACCGGCGAGAACCGGGCGATGGCGCCGCAGCGCAGGTAGTCGCCGTAGGAGAAGCCGCCGGGGAGGACGACGGCGTCCACCTGGTGCAGGTTCTTGTCGCGGTGCCACAGGGCGACCGGCTCGGCGCCGGCGAGGCTGACGGCGCGCCGGGCGTCCACGTCGTCGAGGGAGCCGGGGAAGGTGACGACTCCGATGCGGGTCGTCATGCGGGGGTCACCTCTTCGCGCTCCTCGACGCGCACGGTGAAGTCCTCGATCACGGTGTTGGCGAGGAACGTCTCGGCGAGCTGGTGGATACGGGCGAGGGCGTCGTCGTCGACCGGGCCCTCCACCTCGAGCTCGAAGCGCTTGCCCTGGCGGACGTCCGAGATGCCCTCGTAGCCCAGCCGGGGCAGCGCACGCTGAACCGCCTGTCCCTGGGGGTCGAGGATCTCCGGCTTGAGCATGACGTCGACTACGACGCGAGCCACAGGTACTCCCGGTGGGTGTTGGTGCTGGAGGCTGCCGCTTCAGCGTACCCGGCGGAAAATTCTACTCGCGTAGATATGAGCCGCTCCGGTCACGGTCGGGTATCGGCGCCCCGGAAAACACCGGGAAGTACTGCCCGAATCGGCGCCGGAAAAGTAAAGTCGCGTTCGCGGCATGACACGCGGACGGCAATTCATCCGCTTCACCAGACAATGCCTGCCGCTGTACAAAGGAAAGGGCATTGACACCGATCGTCGGCGACACCGATATAACAGCACGTCAGAGACGTGGTTTCCGGGTGTTTCCGCATGCGATCCTCCCGAAAGGACCGATATCCGTGGCACAGCGTGTAGTGGTCACACTCTCCGACGACATCGACGGCGGGGAAGCATCGGAAACGGTCACCTTCGGCCTCGACGGCAAGTCGTACGAGATCGATCTCAACCGAGAGAACGCGAAGAAACTGCGCATGGGCCTCGCCCCCTATGTGCGGGCCGGCCGCAAGCGGGCCAGGTCCGGGAAGACGTTCCAGCACACCTCCGTCGCGCCGGACCCGTCCGCGGTGCGGGCCTGGGCCCGGTCGCACGGCTTCGAGGTGCCGCCGCGCGGCCGCATCCCCAAGAAGGTCTACGAGGCCTTCGACGAGGCCCACGCAGCCGCCTCCGGCACCGGGGCCGAGGAGTCGCGCTGAGCCCGTCTCCGGGCCGACTTGCCAGGCACCCCGGGTGATCGGCTAGAGTCTGGAGCACACCGCCGGGGGCGGCCGGAAACGGCCTGAACCAAGGTGGTCACGCGGGTGTAGCTCAGTAGTAGAGCGCCCTCTTTCCAAGAGGGAGGCGCAGTGTGCGATTCCTGTCACCCGCTCCGCTCACTCCACCGGGTCTCCGGGATCGGGTAGAGTGAAGGCGCGCCGCTCGGTGAGAGCCGGGAGGTCGCACGCGGACGTAGCTCAGTTGGTAGAGCGCAACCTTGCCAAGGTTGAGGTCGCGAGTTCGAGCCTCGTCGTCCGCTCAGGGAAAAGGCCCCGGTCCTTCGAGGACCGGGGCCTTCTTCGTGTGCGTCATGTCACACCCCCTCATCTCCTCCTGCCCACCGGCCGGTTGACATTTGTCACGCGCGCTCGTGACAGCCCGCACTGCCCCCGGACCCGGATCCGCGCGAGCCTGGTGGCATGGAGATCGGAGAGCAGGTCATCGAGGTGAGCGGGCTGCGGCGGCGCTACGGCCCGGCGAAGGGGGACGGCGGCTTCGAGGCCGTACGGGGGATCTCGTTCTCCGTGGCGCGCGGCGAACTGTTCGCGCTGCTGGGGACGAACGGTGCGGGCAAGACCTCCACCGTCGAGGTGCTGGAGGGGATGGCCGAGCCCAGCGGCGGCCGGGTGCGCGTGCTCGGGCACGACCCGTACCGCGAGCGTGCCCGGGTGCGGTCGCGGATCGGGGTGATGCTCCAGGAGGGCGGTTTCCCCTCCGACCTGACCGTCGCCGAGACCGCGCGGATGTGGGCCGGCTGCACCAGCGGGGCCCGCCCCACCTCGGAGGCGCTGGAGATGGTGGGCCTGGCCCCGCGCGCGGACGTACGCGTCAAGCAGCTCTCCGGCGGCGAGCGGCGGCGGCTGGACCTGGCCATGGCCCTGCTCGGCCGGCCCGAGGTGCTCTTCCTGGACGAGCCGACGACCGGGCTGGACGCCGAGGGGCGGCGGGAGACCTGGCGGCTGGTGCGGGAGCTGCGGGAGGGCGGTACGACCGTGGTGCTGACCACGCACTACCTGGAGGAGGCCGAGGAGCTGGCCGACCGGCTGGCGATCATGCGGGCGGGGCGGATCGTCGTCTCCGGCACGCCTGCCGAGGTCACCGCCTCGCGCCCGTCCCGGATCCGCTTCACGCTGCCCGAGGGGGTGCCCGCCGCCCGGCTTCCGCTGTCGCTGAAGGCCGCCGAGCACGGGCGGGGCGTGGAGATCCGCACCGGCCGGCTGCAGGAGTCGCTGACCGAGCTCCTCGTGTGGGCACGGCAGGAGGGCGTGGAGCTGGCGGGCCTGGACGCCCGCTCGGCCTCCCTGGAGGAGGCGTTCCTGGAGATCGCCCACGGGGGCGGCCCGGACGCGGCGGAGGACGAGGGCACGGCACGGATGGCGGAGGCGGGAGCACGATGAGCGCGACGGACACCAGGGGCGGGACGGACACCGGCGGCACGGCGGTCGGCGGTGGCGCGGGCGGGGCGGCGGCCTCCCTGGGCCGGCTGCGGTCGCTGGCCCGGGCGGAGCTGACGCTGCTCGTCCGCAACCGCACCGCCATGTTCACCGCCCTGCTGATGCCGCTGGCCATGGTGCTGTTCATGCGCTCCACGGTCGAGCAGGCGCCGCTGGAGGGCACCGGGCTGAGCGCCACCGATGTGGTGATGACCAGCGGCATTCCTATGGTGCTGATCCTCGTCGTCTATCTGAACCTCATCCCCGCCTACGTCTCCCGCCGCGAGGAACTGGTCCTCAAGCGGCTGCGGACCGGGGAGCTGCGGGACTGGGAGATCCTGGCCGGCGCGGCGCTGCCGGTGGTCACGGTGGCGCTGGCGCAGTGCGCCGTGCTGGTCGCGGCGGGCGCGGCCCTGCTGGAGATGACGCCGCCGGACCGGCCGGACCTGCTGGTCATGGGCGTGCTGCTGGGCGCCGCCTTGATGGTGCTGACGGCCGCCGCGACGGCCGTGATCACCCGGACGACGGAGAGCGCGCAGATCACCGCACTGCCGCTGCTGATGGTCTCGCTGGTCGGCTCGGGCATGTTCGTCCCCCTGGAGGTCATGCCGGAGCGGGTGGCCGACGTCCTGCGGCTGCTGCCGATGACGCCGGTGGTGGACCTGGTGCGGTACGGCTGGCTCGGCGGCGGTGAGCCGGGCGAGGTGCTGCGGACACTGGGGACCGCCGTGGCCTGGGCCCTGGTGTCGGTGTTGGCTGTACGGCGGTGGTTCCGCTGGGAACCGCGTCACTGAGGTGCGAGGAGCGGGTGTGACGGTGGCGGTCGGGGAAGGCGCGCTGGGCTGGGTGGAGCGGATACGGCGGTCCAGCGGACCGGTCCGCTTCCACCAGTACACCCGGTACACGATCTACAGCTTCGCCCTCTTCGAGGGGGTGGCGCTGCTCGGCTGGATCGTCGCGCAGGCGAGGGGGCCGGCCGCCTGGGCGGCGATCGTACTGGGGGTGCTGTTCACCGCCCACACCGTCTGCCATCTGCTGCTGTCCCGGGCCGGTCTGCGGTACTACCTGGGCACGAAGGAGCGGCCCGTGCGGCCGGCGGCGGCCTATGTGGCCCTCACCGCCGCCGGGATCGCCGCCGTCCTCGCCCTGATCGGCGCCGGTGAGCTGTCGGCGCCCCAGGCGCTGCCGCCCGTGGTCTGGCTGCTGATGTTCCTGGCCGGACCGCTGCCGCTGGTGCTGTCCGGCGGGCGGAGCGCCGCACTGGTGGTGGCGCTGCTGGCCGTCTCGCTGCTCACGGCCCGGGCGCTGGGGGCGGCGGGCGGGGAACTGGCCGCCGCGGTCGTCGGCACGGTCCTCGGAGGCGTCGTTTTCGGTGCCTCCTACCGATGCTCGGCCTGGACGATGCGGGTCGTCAGCGAGCTGGAGGCCGCCCGGGAGACCCAGGCGCGGCTGGCGGTGGCCGAGGAGCGGCTGCGGTTCGGCCGGGATCTCCACGACGTACTGGGCCGCAATCTGTCGGTGATCGCCCTCAAGAGCGAGCTGGCCGTGCAGCTCGCGCAGCGCGGCTCGCCCTCCGCCGTGGACCAGATGACCGAGGTGCAGCGGATCGCGCGGGAGTCGCAGCGGGAGATGCGGGAGGTCGTGCGCGGCTACCGGGAAGCCGATCTGCACACCGAACTGGTCGGTGCGCGCGGGGTGCTGAGGGCGGCCGGGATCGACTGCCGGATCGAGGACAGCGGCAGCGGGGAGCTGGCCGAGCCGCTGCAGTCGGCGCTGGGCTGGGTGGTCCGCGAGGGGACCACCAATGTGCTGCGGCACGCCGACGCCGGGCGGTGCACGGTGCGGCTGCGGGCCGCCGGAGAGGTCGCCGAGCTGGTGATGGAGAACGACGGTGTGCCGGGTCCCGGAGCCGTCGCGGGGGGCGGCTCCGGGCTGGACGGGCTCCGCGAACGCCTGGCCGCGCTCGGCGGCACACTGACCGGTGAGTGCCGCGGCGACGGCACCTTCCGGCTGACGGCCCGGGTACCGGCACGGGCGGGCCGGGAAGGCGGCGAGGACGTACGCGGGGATGTGCGCGGGGAAGGGGAGCGGTGAGCGAGCACATGCGGGACGGCACGGGCGGCGGCGGTATGAACGGCGGCGGCACGGAGGAGGGCGGCGGGCGCCGCGTACGGGTGCTGCTGGCCGACGACGAGCACCTGATCCGGGGCGCCCTGGCCGCGCTGCTGGCGCTGGAGGACGACCTGCTGGTGGTGGCCGAGGCCGCCTCCGGGCCCGAGGCGCTGGCGATGGCCCTCGCCCACCGGCCCGACGTGGCGGTGCTGGACCTCCAGATGCCGGGCAGGGACGGTGTGGCGGTCGCCGCGGAGCTGCGTGCCGGACTCCCCGCCTGCGCCACCATGATCGTGACCGGGCACGGCCGCCCGGGGCACCTGAAGCGGGCCCTGGCCGCGGGGGTGCGGGGCTTCGTGCCCAAGACCGTCTCGGCGCAGCGGCTGGCCGAGATCATCCGCACGGTGCACGCCGGAAACCGCTATGTGGACCCGGAGCTGGCCGCCGACGCGATCAGCGCCGGGGACTCGCCGCTGACCGCCCGCGAGGCCGAGCTGCTGGAGCTGGCGGCGGACGGGGCACCGGTCGCGGAGATCGCCGCGCGGGCCGCGCTGGCGCCGGGGACGGTCCGCAACTACCTGTCGTCGGCCGCCGCGAAGCTGTCGGCGGAGAACCGTCACGCGGCCGTGCGCATCGCACGCGAGCGGGGTTGGCTATAGTAGGAGCGCACCGAACGGAGCACGCGGACGTAGCTCAGTTGGTAGAGCACCACCTTGCCAAGGTGGATGTCGCGAGTTCGAGTCTCGTCGTCCGCTCACGGAGAAGACCCCGGTCCCTCACAGGACCGGGGTCTTCCGCGTGTGGAGCCCTCCTCCGTGCGGACGCGGGCGGGCCGTGCGGCCCACCCGCGTGCCGTCAGCTCCAGCGGGTGCCCGTCAGCAGCTCGTACGCCTCGATGTAGCGGGCGCGGGTGCGCTCGACGACCTCTGCGGGCAGCTCGGGCGGGGGGACCTCGCCGCCGCGGTCCCAGCCGGCGGCCGGGGAGGTCAGCCAGTCGCGGACGATCTGCTTGTCGAACGAGGGCTGGGAGCGGCCCGGCTCCCACTGGTCGACGGGCCAGAAGCGCGAGGAGTCCGGCGTCAGCACCTCGTCGGCGAGCACCAGCCGCTCCTCGCCGCCGCCCTCCACGGCCCACCCGAACTCGAACTTGGTGTCGGCCAGGATGATGCCCCGCTCCCTGGCGATGTCGCGGCCCCGGGAGTAGACGGCCAGGGTGAGCTGGCGCAGCTCGGCGGCGGTGTCGGCGCCGACCCGGCGGGCGACCTCCTCGTAGGGGACGTTCTCGTCGTGCTCGCCGACCTCCGCCTTGGTGGCCGGGGTGAAGATGGGGGCGGGCAGCTCGGAGCCGTCCTCCAGGCCCTCGGGCAGGGCCAGGCCGCAGACCGTGCGGGTCCGGCGGTACTCGGCCAGGCCCGAGCCGGTGAGGTAGCCGCGGGCCACGCACTCGACCGGGACCATGCGCAGGGAGCGGCAGACCACCGTGCGGCCCGCCCAGTCGGCGGGGGCGCCGGGCGGCAGCTCGGTGGAGAGCACATGGCCCGGCACCAGATCGGCGAGCTGGTCGAACCACCACAGGGAGAGCTGGGTGAGGACGCGGCCCTTGTCGGGGATCTCCGTCGGCAGCACCCAGTCGTAGGCGGACACCCGGTCGCTGGCGACCATCACCAGATCCCCCGCCTCGTTCCGGTACAGGTCCCGCACCTTGCCGGTGTGCACGTGCACCAGGCCCGGCACCTGTACGGGTTCGGGCTTCTCTACGAATCCGGTCACGGCTCCTCCTGTGGCTTGGTCCAGGAGTTCCGATTCTCCCGTACCTCCGCCCTCCCCACCGGCCGGGGTCGGACGGACGGGTGGGTGCGTACCGCGCGAACGGCCCTGCCCGGGCGGGCCGCGGGGGCCGTGGGTGCTCGGGGGCGACGCTCAGGGGTGCTTGCAGATGTGGTCCAGGAGGTTGGCCGTGGCCCGCTGGATGCGGGAGTCGGTGTGGCCGGGGCGGTCCAGGGCCGGGGACCAGGCGAAGGTGCCCGAGGCGAAGACCAGGGCGCCGCTGGGCGCCTCGTACAGGGAGGTCTCCTGGTGGCGGCGGGCGCCGGAGGCGCCCTGGTAGGGCGAGTGGGCGAGCAGGATGCGGCCGGTGTGCGGAGGCAGGGCGGTGCGCGGGAAGTAGCGGTCGGCCTCGCCCGCCACCAGGCCGGGCAGTTCCTCGCCCTCCGCCGCCCCGGTGGCCTCCCACAGCCAGTGGGAGGCGTTGCGCACGACCATCGGGTGCGGCCGGGGCACCTGGCCCTCGTACTGGACGCCCAGCACCTGCTGTTCGGGCTCGCCCTGGTCGCGCCAGCGCCGCGGGCGGCCAGGGCCGCGCCGCTTGCGGCAGGTCATCAGCCGGCCGGGGGCTCCCGAGGGCGAGGGGCCCAGCTCGACCTGCCAGTACATGGTGTTGGCCGAGAGGAAGACCAGCGAGGTGCCGCTGTCGCGGGCCTTCACCACGGCCCGGCGCATGGGCGCCGACCAGTACTCGTCGTGGCCGGCGAAGACCAGGCCGCGGTAGCGGGAGGGGTCGACGCGGCCGGCGTGCAGGTCGCGGGTGTCGGCGTAGGCCAGGTCGTAGCCGTAGCGCTCCGCCCAGCGGATGAAGTCGTAGGCGTGGCCCACGTGCAGGGGCAGGCCCGCGCCCGCGTACGGCCGGTCGAAGGAGACGGTGACGGCCGCCTCCTCCTCCCCCAGCAGCCGCCCCTCCCCGTCCCAGGCGTGGTAGAGGCTGGCGCCGGTGCGGCCGTCCTCGGGGAAGAGGTTGTACGCCTGCCAGGTGACGTCGGGGAGGACCAGCAGCAGGTCGCCGGGGCGCTCGTCGCGGACGGTGAAGGGGACGTGGGAGCGGTGGCCGTCGGCGGTGGTCAGCACGGCCACATGGGCGCCGGTGCTCCAGTAGTCCGGGATCTGGAGCCGCCAGGAGAGCCACCAGTGGTGGCAGGAGACGGTGCGGTCGGCGGCCAGCGGCGGGGGCTGGACGATGCCGGACAGCCGGGGACTGGTGGTGATCTTGGTGGCGCCCTCACCGCCGTAGTGGCCGATGCGGTAGACGTCCACGCCGAAGGGCTGGGGCGGGTTGACCGTGATCCGGAAGTCGATGGACTCACCGGGCGAGACCGCGCTCTCGGAGGTGAAGCCCTTGATCTGGCAGCGCACGTCGTCGGCCGCGCACGGGCCGCCGCCCGCCGTGGACGGGGTGCGTCCGCCGTCCAGGCTGCTGTGGTCGAGGTACCAGGGGACGACGTGGCCGGTGTCGTCGAAGTAGTGCTCGCCGCACCGCAGCCAGGGCAGCGGTCCCTGCCCGAACGGATCGGTGACCGCGTGCGCGAGAGCCCCCGACTCCCAGCGCCGGATCTGCTCCGTGCCCACCCGCGTCTCCCCTCCCTGTGTCCGCTCCCGCGATGCCGGACACCAGCACATCACATAAAGCGAACGTCCTGTCACCCCTTGTCGCCGAATGTCCGGGGGCCCGGCCGAACACGGCTCGAACACGGGGCGCGGGCAGAGGCCTCGGGGGCCGCCGGGATCCGTGGGGAGGGGCCGGAGGGCGGTGACGTGGGCGGTCCGGGCGCCGCGCGGCGCCCGGACCGCCGGCGGCTCAGACCAGGCGGATGGGCTTGTCGGGCCGTACGCCGACGGCCGCCAGCCAGTCGCACAGCGGCCGGGGGTCGCCGTCCTCGGCGAGGGCGAGGACGGGGCGGGCCAGATCGGCCCGGCGCTCGCCGTCGAAGAACAGGGCGGGGCCGTCCAGCCAGTCGAGCCCGGGGGCCGCCCCGGCGGTGTCCACGGCCGCGCAGCACACGGCGGCCGTGATGTGCTCGGCCAGCAGCTCGCGTCCGGAGCGCGGCGGCTGGAGGGGGAAGCCGCCGCCGGGCGGGAGGAGCGCGCCGTCCCCGCCGGGGACGGGCATGGGGATCGTGCCCGCCTCGCGGGCGGCGTCGGCCCGGGCGGCCTCCTCGCGGGCGAGGTCGGCGCCGATCCGGGCGGCGAGCGCGTCGGCGCCGCCGGACGGGGCGTCCGGGCCGTCCGGGACCGCCTCACCGGTCAGCCGGTCGACCAGCTCGGCCAGCGTCGGGTTCCCGTCGGCCCGCAGCGCCGTGAAGAGGCGGGCGGCCTCGGAGCGCCAGATGCGGTCCACGACCTCCTCCGGGTACTCCTGCCAGTCCACCGGGGCCCAGTCGGGGCCGGGCTCGGCCGGGCCGCCGTGGAAGAGGCGCGCGGCCAGCAGGGACACCTGGCGGTCCACCTCGCCGGGTTCCTCCAGCAGATCGCAGGCGGGGCGCTCGCCCAGCCGGGTGGCGAAGCCCTCGGCCAGCCGGTCGCGGCGGGACAGCTCGGTGAGGGCGGAGACCACTCCGGCGTCCAGCCGGGCGGGCCAGCGGCCCGTGCGCCAGGCGGGCAGCGCGACCCTGGTCAGCAGCCGGTCCCAGCCGGCGTACGCCAGGCCCACCTGCTCCTGGGCGACGACCCGCAGGCCGTAGTCGACCGTCTGGGCCCGCACCGCGGCCGCGGCCGCCACCATGCGCTCCATCTCCGCCGCGTGGGAGGCCCCGGCGCGCAGCAGCAGCCGGGAGACCCAGCCGGTGAAGTCGTACGCGAGCCGCTTGGGCACCGGGCCGCGGGCCGCGACGGCGACCGCCGCGGCGGCGTCCAGTCCGCGGACGAAGCGCCGCGCGGCGGCGATGTCCGGGTGGGCGGACGGGCCCGTGCCGGCCACGATCGGTGCGAGCAGCGCCCGCAGCTCGGCCACCCGCATCCACCACAGGAAGGGGGAGCCGACGACGAGTACCGGGGCGTCCGCGCGGCGTGCCGTGCCGGGGCGCGGCAGGCGGCGGCCGCGGGTGGTGTGCGCCCGGTCCTCCAGCCAGCTGTCGCAGTCCGGCGTCAGGGCTATCGCCGAGGGCGCGGGGACGTCGAGCCGGTCGGCGAGGTCGCGTATCAGCCGGTACAGGTCGGGGGCGGCCGACTCCTCGATCTGCACGGTGGGGCTGACCGCCGGGCGCGCCCGGGTGATCACCGCGGCCACGCCCGCCGCCGCGGCGAGCACCGGCACGGCGACGGCCGCGGCCGCCCAGCGCAGTGCGTCCCAGCCGTCGCCGCGGAGGTGGCCGGTGGCCCCTCCGGCCAGCAGGACGACCGCCGCGGCGGCGGGCAGCAGCGCGGCGCCCAGCGCGGCGCCGCGTACCCTCAGGACCGCCAGCGCGTGGTCGCGCGCCGAACGCGCGCCCGTCTCCGGTACCGCCACGAGTCGCTCACCCCCTTGCCGTTCCCCCGCGCCTGCCGTCATTCCCCCACTGTGGCACCGGCAGGCGACACCGCAATGTGCGGTGGGCCACTTGCCGGAGCCGTCCGCGGGAACCCTAGTGGGCGCCCGCGGGGCCGTCAGCCGGATGAGGAAGCGGTCACTCGATGGAATGGCTTTGGGTAAAGCTGGGTGCGGAAATCCGCTCGCCGGGGTGCCGGCCCGGGGTCCGGACGGACACCCCGGCAGGACATCCGGCCGGGGCTCCGGCTCAGGCCTCCCCGCCCGCCGTCTCCGTGGCGGCCCCGGCCGCCGCGGCCGCGATGTCGCCGCGGTGGTGCGAACCGGCCAGCCGGATGCGGGAGACCGCCCGGTAGGCGTGCTCGCGCGCCTCGGCGAGACCGGCTCCGGTGGCCGTGACGGACAGGACCCGGCCGCCCGCGCTGACCACGCGCCCCTCCTCGTCCAGCCGGGTGCCGGCGTGGAGGACGTACGCGGTGGGGGCGTCCTTCTCCGCGACCTCCTCCAGCCCCTCGATCACATCCCCCGTGCGGGGGGAGACGGGGTAGCCCTCGGAGGCGACGACGACGGTGACGGCCGCGTCCTCGCTCCAGCGCAGCGGGGGGAACTCGGCCAGGGCGCCGGTGGCCGCCGCGTACAGCAGGCCGGACAGCGGGGTCTTCAGCCGGGCCAGGACGACCTGGGTCTCCGGGTCGCCGAAACGCGCGTTGAACTCCACCACGCGCACCCCGCGCGAGGTGATGGCCAGGCCCGCGTAGAGCAGTCCGGAGAAGGGGGTGCCGCGGCGGCGCATCTCGTCCACGGTGGGCTGCAGGACGGTGGCCAGCACCTCGTCGGCCAGCTTCGGGTCGGCCCAGGGCAGCGGCGAGTAGGCGCCCATGCCGCCGGTGTTGGGGCCCTCGTCGCCGTCGTGGGCGCGCTTGAAGTCCTGGGCGGGCCGCAGCGGTACGACGCACTCGCCGTCGGTCACGGCGAACAGGGAGACCTCGGGGCCGTCCAGGTACTCCTCGATCACCACCTGATCGCAGCCGCGGGCGTGGGCGCGGGCGGCCTCCGGGTCGGAGGTGACGACGACGCCCTTGCCCGCCGCCAGCCCGTCGTCCTTGACGACGTACGGGGGCCCGAAGGCGTCCAGCGCGCGGTCGGCCTCCTCGTCGGTGGTGCACACGTAGGAGCGGGCCGTGGGGACCCCGGCGGCGGCCATGACCTCCTTGGCGAACGCCTTGGAGCCCTCCAGCCGGGCGGCCTCGGCCGACGGGCCGAAGACGGCGATGCCGCGCCCGCGCACGGCGTCGGCCACCCCGGCCACCAGCGGGGCCTCCGGCCCCACCACGACGAGGTCGGCCTCCAGTCCGGCGGCCAGTTCGGCCACGGCCCGGCCGTCGAGCGCGTCGACGGAGTGCAGGGTCGCCACCTCGGCGATTCCGGCGTTGCCGGGCGCGCAGTGCAGCGAGGTGACGTCGGGATCGAGGGACAGGGAGCGGCACAGGGCGTGTTCGCGGGCGCCGCCGCCGATGACGAGGACCTTCACGCCCTGCACCCTATCCGCCCCCTCCCGGGCCCCGGCGGGTCTGCCCGGAGGGCGGACGCCGGGCACCTTCCGGGCGCCTTCCGGACGCGGCCGGGAGATCGGGGGCGCAGGCGGGGTGTCGCACGTGGTCAGGGGCGCGGAACGGCACCCGAAACGCGCTTCTCACCCCATCGGGTGATGAAAGCGGGGCCTGTATACCCAATCGGGATGCACGTATGGGCGGAAATACCGCGAAGGCCGAGAGGTCTCCCACTTTTGGGGGTAGGAAAGGGCACCGAGCGGTCCGAGGGAGGTCCGTCCGCGAATGGATCCGAGCGAGGGCTTTGTTGGGAGTGGCGGGTGAGTCAGCCGGAGATGCGCCCCGGAACGGGCGGCGGCACGAGCGGCGGCACGGGGCGGGGCGAGCGCGGGGACCTGCTCGGGCGGCCGTTCCCGCTGGGGGACTGGGGCGAGCCCGCCGAGCGCCTGGACGAGCTGTACCGGTGGGTGGAGAGCGGGGCGCTGGAGGTCGTGGAGTGGTATCTGGCCGACCGGGCGCGCAAGCGCCGGTGGGCCAGGGCCCTGCGGGCGGGGACCGCCGCGGGGCTGGCGGCCGGGGGCGTGCTGCCGCTGCTGGAGCTGGCCGGCGGGGCGCGGGGCGCGGCCCTGTGGGCGTTCCCCGCGCTGCTGCTGGCGGCCGTGTGCGCGGGGTGCGACCGCTGGTTCGGGCTGACCTCGGGCTGGATGCGCGGCATCGCCACGGCGCAGGCGGTCCAGCGGCGGCTGGAGATGCTGCAGTACGACTGGGCGTCGGAGAGCGTGCGTGAGGTGCTCGGGCCCACCGAGGGCACGGCGAGCGAGGCCGCCGAGCGGTGCCTGGGGGTGCTGCGGCGCTTCTCGGAGGACGTGACCGAGCTGGTGCGGGGCGAGACGGCCGCCTGGATGGTGGAGTTCCGCTCCGGTCCGGCGCCGCTGCACACCCAGTCGCTGACCTCCTCCGCCTGGAGCGCGCGCACCGGGCGGGCCGCGCAGCCGTCCCGCTTCTCGATGCCGCCGGGCGTCCGGCCGAGCATGCCGCGGCAGCGGCCCCCGGAGGGGCCGCGCTGACGGCGACGGGCGGGTTCCGACGCGGTGCCGGCGGTCGGCGGCGCCGCGTCAGCCGAAGATGATCATGGAGCTCTGCGCCAGGCTCCGGGTGGCCGCGGCGTGCAGCCCCAGCCAGACGTGGCGCTCCCGCGCGAACGGCTCGCCGTCGTACGCCGGCGCGGCCGCCGGTTCCTCCAGCTCCGTGGGGCCGGCCGGGGGCGCCGGGGCGGGGGGCGGGTTGGCGGGGTCGATGCCCAGGTGGGGGGCGACCGCCTCCAGCTCGCGCAGCAGTCCGTGGCTGGAGCCCAGCGGGCCGCCGCCGGCGAGGAGTTCGTCGTCGGACAGCGGGTGGGCGAAGTCGAGGGGGACGTACGCGCCGGCGTGGTCGTAGTGCCACACCAGGTGCGACTGCTGGGCCGTCGGGGCGAACATCTCCAGCAACTGCTCGTAGTCACCGCCGAGTTCGTCGACCGGGGTGACCTCCAGGCCGCAGAGCTGGAGCAGATGGGCGCGGCGCAGGAAGTGCAGCGCGTCGTAGTCGAAGCCGGCGACCGGCGCCACGTCGCCCGACAGACCGGGCATGTAGCCGTGGACGGGGACCGGTGGCAGCCCGGCGGCGCTCAGCGCCCTGTCGTAGGACGCGATTTCCTCGGCGAAGGGGTTGTCGGGGCTGTGGCACAGCACGTCGACGAGCGGCACCAGCCAGAGGTCACAGGCCAACGGGTGCTCCAATACGGCGGGCGGCGGGCGGGGAGCGCGGAGCGGTACGGGCTCCGGGCGCAACAGCGTAGTCGCTCAGTCCAGCCTCTCGGCGAGGGCGAGGCAGCGCTCGTCGCAGGCCGCGACGAGACGTCCGGCCGCCGAGTCGTCCCCGCGCCCGACCGCTTCGGCCAGCTCGCGGTAGCCGGTCCACAGCAGCTCCCGCAGGCCGGGCCGCTCGCGCAGGTGCGGCACGGCGAAGACCCAGCACTGCACGCGCAGCCGGTCCAGGAACTCGGTTATGTAGGGGTTGCCCATCAACTCGCCCAGTTCACGCCAGAAGCGCAGGTCGTAGCCGATGAGCACGTCCAGGTCCCCGCCGAGGACGGCCCGCTCGGCGGCCTCGGCGCGGCGGCGCACCGAGGCCAGCCGCTCGTCGCCGGGGGCGGGCCGGGCCGGGCCGGCGGGTCTGCGGAAGACGCCCTCGGCGACCAGGGTGCGCGCCTGGACCATGGCCCGGTAGTCGGCGGTGGTGAAGACGTGGACGCGGAAACCCCGGTGCTGCTCCACGTCCAGCAGGCCCTGCGCGGACAGGTCGACGAGTGCCTCGCGCACCGGGGTGGCGGAGACGCCGTACTGCTCGGCTATCTCCTTGACCGTGAAGCCCCGGCCCGCCGGGAGACGCCCGGCGAGGACCTCGTCGCGCAGCGCGTCCGCGATCTGCGCGCGCAGTGTGCTGCGCTGGATCACGGGCGCCTCCTCACTGCTTCGAACGTCCGGGCACCGGCGCCGTCCGTCATCCGCACCCCCTTTTTCCAGGGGGCAAGCCTAGCGTCCGCTTTTTGACAGCTTCCTGTCGAAGTGACAACATGGTGTCATAAGCGTCCCGGCGATCAGCTCCGGGGAGGGGCCATGGAACGCAGGACCGTGCACGTAGCCGTCTACGACACCTTCGCCGACTGGGAGATCCCCTACGCCACCACCGCCCTGACCGGCGCCGGACACCATGTGGTGTACGTCGGCGAGAGCGGCGAGCCCGTGATCAGCATGGGCGGCATGCAGGTGTCGCCCGGCCTGTCCGTCGCCGACCTGCGGCCCGCCGACAGCGCGCTGCTGATCCTGCCGGGAGCGGACGCCTGGGAGAAGGTGCTTCCGCCCTTCGCCGCGGCGGCCCGCGCCTTCCTGGAGGCCGGGGTGCCCGTCGCGGCCATCTGCGGGGCCGTGACCGGGCTGGCGAAGGAGGGACTGCTCGACGACCGCCCCCACACCGGCGCCGCCGCCGAGGTGCTGGCCGCCACCGGCTACCGGGGCGGCGGCCACTACCGCGAGACCGACGCCTGCGCCGACGGGGACCTGATCACCGCCGGCCCCACCGAGCCGGTGGCGTTCGCCCGCGAGATCCTGACCCGGCTGGAGGTGTACCCGCCCGAGGTGCTCGACGCCTGGTTCCGGCTGTTCCGGCACTCCGACGCGAGCGCCTACGGGGTGCTGGCGGCCCACGAGGGCGCGAGCGGGGCGGCGTGAGCGCCCCCGGACTGCTGTCGGACACGGCGCTGGCCGTCTTCCGGCTGAACGGGCGGTTCCTGTCCGCCGCCGAGCGGCTGGCCCGGCCCGCCGGGCTGACCGCCGCCTGGTGGCAGGTGCTCGGCGCGGTGCTGCGCGAGCCGCTGCCGGTGTCCGGCATAGCCCGTGCCATGGGCGTCACCCGGCAGAGCGTGCAGCGCGTGGCGGACCTGCTGGTCGAGCGCGGCCTGGCGGTGTACGAGCCCAACCCCGCGCACCGCCGCGCCAAGCTGCTCGCCCCCACCGAGGAGGGCCGCGCGGCGGTGGACCGGATCACCCCGGGCCACGCGGAGTTCGCCGCGCGCCTGGGCGAGGCGCTGGGCGGCGAGGATGCCTTCGCCGAGGTGCGCGACGCGCTGGAGCGGCTGTCGAAGGCGCTGGACGGCCTGGAGGCGCGGGACGCGGACGGCGCCGGGCCGGCGGGGGTGTGAGCGCGCGGGACCGCGCACCGGTCCACGCACCGGGGGGCCGCGCCGTCGAGTACGGCGCGGCCCCCCGGTGGGTGCGGTCGGCGGGAGGCCCGGCCGGGGTCCCCGGTCAGGAGTCCCCGGTCAGGGTCCCCCGGTCAGAGGAACGAGTTGATCTGGATCGTCTCGTCCCGGCCCGGGCCGACGCCGATGGCGGAGACGGGCGCGCCCGACATCTCCTCCAGCGCCTTCACGTAGGCCTGCGCGTTCTTCGGCAGGTCGGAGAACTCCTTGGCCCCCGAGATGTCCTCGGACCAGCCCGGCAGCATCTCGTAGACCGGCTTGGCGTGGTGGAAGTCGGTCTGGCTGTAGGGCAGCTCGGTGACCCGCCGACCGTCGATCTCGTAGGCGACGCAGACCGGGATGCTCTCCCAGCCGGTGAGCACGTCCAGCTTGGTGAGGAAGAAGTCGGTGAGCCCGTTGACGCGGGTGGCGTACCGGGCGATCACCGCGTCGAACCAGCCGCAGCGCCGGTCGCGGCCGGTGGTGACGCCGCGCTCGCCGCCGATGGTGCGCAGCTTCTCGCCGTCCTCGTCGAACAGCTCGGTCGGGAACGGCCCGGCGCCCACGCGCGTGGTGTACGCCTTGAGGATGCCGATGACCCGGTCGATCCTCGTCGGGCCCACCCCCGCGCCGGTGCAGGCGCCGCCGGCGGTCGGGTTGGAGGAGGTCACGAAGGGGTAGGTGCCGTGGTCCACGTCCAGCAGCGTGCCCTGGCCGCCCTCGAAGAGGACGACCTTGTCCTGATCGAGCGCGTCGTTGAGCAGCAGGGTGGTGTCGCAGACGTAGCCGCGCAGCGCGTCCGCGTAGCCGAGCAGTTCCTCGACCACCTGCTCCACGGCGATGGCCCGGCGGTTGTAGAGCTTGGCGAGGATCTGGTTCTTCTGGTCGAGGGCCGCCTCGACCTTCTGCGTCAGGATCGACTCGTCGAAGAGGTCCTGGACGCGGATGCCCACGCGGTTGATCTTGTCCGCGTACGTCGGGCCGATGCCGCGGCCGGTGGTGCCGATCTTGCGCTTGCCCAGGAAGCGCTCGGTCACCTTGTCCATCGTGGTGTGGTACGGCGTGATCAGATGCGCGTTTCCGCTGATCAGCAGCTTGGACGTGTCCACGCCGCGCTCTTCGAGCCCACTCAGCTCGGAGAGCAGGACCGCCGGGTCCACCACGACGCCGTTTCCGATCACCGGGACACAGCCCGGGGAGAGGATGCCGGAGGGGAGGAGGTGGAGCGCGTACTTCTGGTCGCCGACGACGACCGTGTGGCCGGCGTTGTTGCCACCCTGGTAGCGCACCACGTAGTCCACCGAGCCACCGAGCAGGTCGGTGGCCTTCCCCTTGCCTTCATCACCCCACTGAGCGCCGAGCAGCACGAGTGCGGGCACAGGCGTACACCCCTTCCGGCCGGGGCATGTCCAACGTGCGTGTCGGCCGTGGACCGAACGCGCTGACAAGAACCGTCGGACCGGTGCCCCGAATCGACGAAACCCCTGACCGCAACAGCGACAGGGGCTCTTGCACCGAGAGATTACCGGACTCCTCCGACGGGAGGCGAACGCGACGACCCCCGGCCGCACCCCCGCCGATCCCGCCGTCCGTACCCACCACAGCCAACTCCCCCCCGCGGCCGCCGATTCCGGCCGCCCCCGGTGGCCGCAGGCGGCCGGGACGACCGAAGGAAGGACCGAGGTGCCGGTTCCGCATCCGCTGCTCGTGCTCGTCGACCCCCTCGCACGCCGTACGGACGGGGAGTCCGTACGGATCGCCAGGGACGTGCTGGCCGCGGGCTCTCCCGGAGTGAAGGTGTGCCTGCCGGACGGCCCCGAGGAGGCCGCGCGGGCGCTGGCCCGCCGGGGCCGCAGGCGCCCGGTGGTGATAGGGGACGACCGGGCGCTGCTGCGGGCGGTGCGGCTGCTGCACCTGGAGCGCGGGCTGGCGCACTGCGCGCTGTCGGTGGTGCCGGTGGGGCGGCCGGGGTCGGTGGCGCTGGCCGGGACGCTGGGGGTGCCGCTGGACGCGGTACGGGCGGCGCGGACGGTGCTGGAGGGCCGGGAGAGACGCTTCGACCTGCTGATAGACGACAGCGGCGGCGTGGTGCTGGGGGGTCTGCGCATCCCGCCGCTGCACGGTGAGCGGGAGCGGCGGGGTACAGGGGGCGGACCGGCGCGCGGACCGCTGGGCCGCTGCCGCTCCCTGGTGCGCACCCTGACCCGGCCCGCGCCCGGCCCCGGGGCGGCGCGGCTGCGCGTCGAGGCCGACGGGGTGCTGCTGACCGATCTCGACAGCCCGGTGGAGCGGGTCTCGCTCACACCGGGCGGCGGTCTGGTGGACGTGGTCGTGCGGCGGCGGCCGGAGGACGGCCCGGTGCGGGCGCGGGCCCGCACGGTCACGGTCTCGGGGCCGCACTTCCGCTACCGCGCCGACGCGGTGGTCTCCGGTCCCGTCCTCACCCGCACCTGGACGGCGCACCCCTCGGCGCTGCGCCTGACCGTACCTCCGGCGGGCCCTCCGGCCACCGCGCCGGGCGTACCGCCCCAGCGGCCCTCGCCCGTCTGAGACCGCCCGGGGCCGGGCTCGGAGCCGGACCCGGGGCTTCCGCGGGCCGGGCGGCGGACGCGCGTCAGGAGGGCTCGGAGGAGTCGCCGCCGCGCACGGCCTCGCGGTGGGCGTGCCAGCGGTCCAGCATCATGGCCAGCTCCCGCCGCATGAAGTCGAAGAACTCCGCCGTCTCGGCTATGCGGCGGCCCGCCGGGGTGTCGGGGCCGACGGCCTTGAGGCCCTGGTCGAAGGTGGCGCCCCACCGCCCGAGCAGCGCGTCGCGGTCGGTCATCGCCTCGTACCAGACGTCCGCGTGCACCCGGTAGCGCTCCCGGCGCGAGCCCGGTTCCCGTTCGCGGGTGACCAGATGGACCTGGGAGAGGTAGCGGATGGCGCCGGAGACGGCGGCCGGGCTGATCCGCAGGCGCTCGGAGAGCTCGGCGGAGCCGAGGGTGCCGGAGTCCTCGGTCAGCAGGCAGGCGAAGACCCGCGAGGCCATGCGCTGCATGCCCGCCTCGGTCAGCTCGGCGGCGAAACGCTCGACGAACTCGGCGACCTCGGGGCCGTAGGGCCGCGTGCGCGGGTCCACGGGCCGCCCGGTCGGCTCGACCTGTCCGTTCGGCTCGTTCGGCTGTTCACTCACCACCACGGGCCCCATCCTCGCAGGTCACGAACGCCTGGACCATCCTGGCCGTTTTCTGTCTTCGCAAATTTCTGAAATTAGAGTAGCTTCGCAACCATGACCAAGGCAACCACCGCCATCTCGGTCTCCGGTCTCGTGAAGACCTTCGGCCGCACCCGCGCGCTCGACGGACTCGACCTGCACGTCGAGACCGGCGAGGTCCACGGCTTCCTCGGGCCCAACGGCTCGGGGAAGTCCACCACCATCCGCGTCCTGCTGGGCCTGCTGCGCGCCGACTCCGGCACCGCCCGGCTGCTGGACGGCGATCCCTGGCGGGACGCCGTCGAGCTCCACCGCCGCGTCGCCTACGTGCCCGGTGACGTGACCCTGTGGCGCAACCTCTCCGGTGGCGAGGTCATCGACCTCTACGGGCGGCTGCGCGGCGGGCTCGACGCCCGGCGCCGCGACGAGCTGCTGGAGCGCTTCGAGCTCGACCCCACCAAGAAGGGCCGCACCTACTCCAAGGGCAACCGGCAGAAGGTCGCCCTCGTCGCCGCCTTCGCCTCCGACGTGGAGCTGCTGATCCTGGACGAGCCGACCTCCGGGCTCGACCCGCTGATGGAGGGGGTCTTCCGCGACTGCGTCGCCGAGGAGCGCGACCGGGGGCGGACGGTGCTGCTGTCCAGCCACATCCTCAGCGAGGTCGAGGCGCTGTGCGACCGGGTGAGCATCATCCGCCGGGGCGTCACCGTCGAGAGCGGGTCGCTCGCCGACCTGCGGCATCTGACCCGCACCTCCGTCAGCGCCGAACTGGCGGGCGAGCCGGACGGGCTGTCCGGCCTGCCCGGCGTGCACGACCTGTCCGTGCGGGGCCACCGGGTGCGGCTCCAGGTGGACACCGACAAGCTGGACGGCGTGCTGCGGCGGTTCTCGGAGACCGGCGTACGGAGCCTGACCAGCACCCCGCCCACCCTGGAGGAGCTCTTCCTGCGGCACTACCAGGACGAGCCGGGGAGGCCCGGGAAGCCGGCGGGCCTCGGGAACGGCGCCGCCGCGGCGGCCGACGGCGAGGAGGTCGTGGCGTCATGACCGCCGTCGCACAGCCGGCGGCGGCCGCCCGCCGCGACGGCTCTCGCCGTGACCTGGCCGGCGCCGGCGCGCTGCTGCGGCTCGCGCTGCGCCGCGACCGTGTGCTGATCCCGGTGTGGGTCCTGCTGCTGACCGTGCTCGCCGTGCAGAACGCCGCGGCCGTCGAGCAGTTCTACCCCACCGCCGCCGAACGCGCCGAGATGGTCGCGTCGATGAACGCCAACACCTCGATGCGCGCGGTGTACGGCCCGGCCTTCAGCAGTTCCCTGGGCGGCCTGGCCGTCTGGGAGATGCTCACCATCGGCAGCGTGCTCATCGCCATCATGAGCATGATCATCGTGGTGCGGCACACCCGCGAGGAGGAGGAGACCGGCCGCCAGGAGCTGATCTCCGCCGCGATGGTGGGCCGCCGCGCCCCGCTCACCTCCGCCCTGCTGGCCGCGGCGATCGCGAACGCGGCCGTCGCCGCCCTCGTCACCCTCGGCCTGACGGGCGTCGGGCTGCCCGCCGGCGGATCGCTGACCACCGGGCTCGCCCTGGGGAGCACCGGGCTGGTCTTCGCCGCGGTCGCCGCCCTGGCCGCGCAGCTCACCGAGAGCGCCCGGCTCGCCAAGGGGCTCACCGGCGCCGTACTGGGCGCCGCCTTCGTGCTGCGGGCCGCCGGGGACTCCGGCACCGCCGACGGCTCCTCCCCCCTGGCCTGGGCCTCCCCCCTGGCCTGGGCGCGCAACGCACGGCCGTTCGCCGACGAACGGCCCTGGGTGCTGCTGCTGTCCCTGGGCCTGGCGGTGGCGGTTACGGCCGCCGCGTACGAGCTGGCCGGGCGGCGCGACATCGGTGCGAGCTTCCTGGCCACCCGGCCCGGCCCGGCCACCGGCCGGATCAACGGCCCCTACGGGCTGGCCTTCCGGCTCCAGCGCGGCTCGCTGCTGGGCTGGGGCACCGGGCTGGTCCTGGCGGGTCTGGTCTTCGGCGGCATGGCCGAGGGGGCGGGCGATCTGCTCGGCGACAACGAGCAGAGCCGCGAGATCATCGAGCGGATGGGTGGCGCCTCGGGCCTCACCGACGCCTTCCTCGCCGCCATGGCCGGGCTGTTCGGCATGATCACCGCGATCTACGCGGTGGGCGCGGTCCTGCGGATGCGCGGCGAGGAGACGTCCGAGCGCGCCGAGCCGATCCTGGCCGGCGCGGTGCCCCGGCTGCGCTGGGCGGCCGGCCATCTGCTCTTCGCCTTCGCCGGATCGGCCGTCCTGCTCGCCTCCTGCGGTCTGGCCATGGGGGCGGGCTACGGGCTGGCCGCCGGGGAGCCGGGCGCGGTGTGGCGGGTGACCGGCGCGGTCCTCGCGCAGGCGCCGGCGGTGTGGGCGCTCACCGGCGTGGCGGTGCTGCTCCTGGGCGCCGTGCCCGGGGCGGCCCCGGCGGCCTGGGGGCTGGTCGGCGGCGCGCTCGTCATCGGCTGGCTCGGCCCCGCGCTCGACCTGCCCCGGGCGGTCATGAACCTCACACCGTTCACGCACCTGCCCAAGCTGCCGGGCGGGGACCCGGCCGCGGCCCCGTACCTGTGGATACTGCTGGCCGCGGCGGCGCTGACGGCGGCGGGGCTCGCCGCTTTCCGCCGCCGCGACATCGGCTGAGGCACCGGCGGGAGGCGGGGCGGGGGCCCGTTCCGCCTCCCGTCCCCCGCCTCCCGTGCCGCCCGGCCCGTTCCGCCGTACGGGGCAGCCGCGTCATCCCCCCGCACCACCCGGGGATGCGGGACGGCGGGGACGCTGCTCGCATGGGGGCGACGTGCACCCGAACGCAGCGGAGGTCTCCGCCATGCACTCCCCCCGTCCCCGCGCCCACGCCCCCGCCCGCCTCCGGTGCCGCCGCGCCCGCCGCACGCTGGCCGCCGGTACGGCCGCCGCCGCCCTGGCGCTGGCGGCCGCCCCCACGGCCGCCTCCGCCGCGGAGGGCGGGGAAGGGGGCGGCGGCGGGCCGGACACCGGCCAGGAGCTCACCCTCACCCCCGCCCGCGCGGGCGGGGACGGAGGCGGGGCCCTCGGCGTACGCGCCGTGTGCGAGGCGGGCGGCTCGGGCGGTGTCGTCTCCTCCCCCGCCTTCGAGCGGACCGTCGCGCTCGAACGCGCCGACGACCGTCCCGCCCTGGAGAGACACGCCACCGCCCCGCTGCGGGAGGGGCTGGCCGTCGGCGGCAGCTACCCCGTGGTCGCGGTCTGCGGCACCGGGGAGCTGCTGTCCGCCTCCTTCACCCACACCGGCGTCGCGGCGGAACCGGGCACCGGGTCCTCCCCGGCGGCGGCCTTCGGCGGGGCGGCGGGGCTGGCCGGGCTGACCGCGCTGGCGGCCGGCGCGGTGCTCCTGCGCCACCGCGCCGGGGCCCTGTCCGCGGTACGCCGGCTGCGCCGGGCCGGCGGTCGCCGGTTCGGTGGCCTGCGGACCGGCGGCCGGCGGACCGGCGACCCGCGGGTCAGCGGCCGGCCTTGATCCGGTCGTCCTGGAGGGAGGTCAGCCGCAGGACCACCAGGATCGCCAGTACCGTGGCGGGCACGGCCAGGAAGTCGGCGAGGACCGTGAGGGCCGCGCTGCCCTGCGCCTCGTCGACGGTCTCGGCCTCGTACCACGGCCGGTAGTTGAGGACTCCGACGACCATGCCGGTCAGCCACATCGTCCACCAGCCGTTGAGCAGGCCGCGGTTGCTGCTCCGGCGCGGGCCGTACCAGGTGGTGCGGGTGGAGGTGGGGTCGCTGTGGTCGCAGACGTCGTTGATGATCTGCTTGGGCATGAAGAACCAGATCACCGGCACCAGCCAGGAGCCGATCGCCCATCCCTGGTGGTAGCGGATCTGCCCGGGGGCGAACGCCTCCGCGTTCGCCCGGACCCGCCAGAACCACACCAGCCACAGCACGATCACCGGCAGCTGGAACAGCGCGGAGAGGACCGCCATCACCTCGGTGGTGTTCCGCAGGGAGCCGTGGTCGAAGGCCGCGTACGCCAGGTAGCCGCCCTCGTGGAGTTCGTTCAGCTCCCCGTAGACCTGGAAGTCGAGCACGAGCTGCACCAGCGTGCACAGCAGCAGCGCGCTCAGCCCGGCGCTCAGCACGAGCGACAGCGTGCGCGCCGAGCGCGCGGCGCCGGGGCGCACGGCGGCGCCGGGCGCGGGGTAGGGGGCGGTGACCGGGGGCGGGGGCGTGGAGTGCCACGACCGGGGCGCCTGCGGCGCGTAGGGCGCGGCGGTCGGCCCCGACGGGTAGGCGGGCTGGGGCGGCACGGTCGGCGGAACGGGCGCCGTGTACCCCGGGGCGGCCCCCGGCGCGGGTCCCGTGTGCGGCGCGGGCGTGCCCGGTGCGGCGGGCGGCGCGGACGGGGCCGGGCCCACCGCGGCCCCGGGCCGCGCGAGGGCGCTCGCCGCCGTCTCCGGGTCCTCACTGTCCAGCAGCCGCACCGCGTGGCGGCCGAGCTGGGCCAGCACCTCGCCCGGCAGCCAGGTCCCGCCGGGCGGCGTGTGCGCCGCGACGCGGGCGGCCAGGTCGTCCAGTGAGGGCCGGCCGGCCGGGTTCTTGACCAGGCAGTCCGCCACCAGTTCGCGCAGCGGGCCGGACAGACCGCTCAGGTCGGGCTCCTCCTCGGCGATGCGGAACAGCAGGGCGTGGAAGCCGCTGTCGGCCGTGCCGAACGGCATCCGCCCGGTCGCCGCGTAGGCGAGCACCGCGCCGAGGCAGAAGACGTCGCCGGCCGGGGTGACCCGCTCGCCGCGCACCTGCTCGGGCGACATGAAGCCGGGCGAGCCGATGACGGCGCCGGTCTGGGTCAGCCCGCTCCCGGTCACCGAGTCCAGGGCGCGGGCTATGCCGAAGTCGATCACCTTCGGCCCGTCGATGGTGACCAGCACGTTCGAGGGCTTCAGATCGCGGTGCACCAGCTCCGCGCCGTGGATCGCGCGCAGCGCCTCGACCAGCCCGGCGGCCAGCGCGTACACCGAGTGCTCGGGCAGCGGCCCGTAGTCCTCGTCCACCACCTCCTGCAGCGACGGCCCGGCGATGTAGCCGGTGGCCACCCAGGGGGTCGCGGCATCGGTGTCGGCGTCCAGCACCGGAGCCGTCCACTGGCCCCCGACCCGCCGCGCGGCGTTGACCTCCTTGGCGAAACGCTCGCGGAAGGAGGGCTGACGGGCCAGCTCCTCCTGGACGACCTTCACCGCGACCGTACGGCCGCGTTCGGAACGCGCCAGGTAGACCCGGCCCATCCCGCCCGCGCCCAGTCTCCCCAGCAACCTGTACGCGCCGATCCAGCGCGGGTCACCGTCCCCCAGTGGTTCCATCGCGCGCGGCTCCTCCCCGTTCACCTCGTCCGTCGAGAATAGAGGTGCGGACGCACGCCGGGGACGACGGCAACCGATCCGTGACCGGTTCCCCCGTGCCCGGTGCCGGGCGCGGTTCCCCGGTCCGGTGCCGGGCGCGTCAGCCTCCGGGGACGACGAGCCCCGACTCGTAGGCGAAGACGGCCGCCTGGGTGCGGTCGCGCAGCCCCAGCTTGACCAGCACCCGGCTGACATGCGTCTTCACGGTGGACTCGGCGACGACGAGCCGGTCGGCGATCTCGCCGTTGGACAGGCCCCGGGCGACGAGCGCGAGCACCTGCGTCTCGCGCTCGGTCAGATCCCCGATGCGCTCCCTGAGCGGGGCGCGCGGGCCGTCGGCGGCCGAGAGCCGGGAGAACTCCGCGATCAGCCGCCGGGTGACCGTCGGCGCGAGCAGCGCCTCGCCGGCCGCCACCGTCCGCACCCCCTCGGCCAGCTGGCCGGCGGAGGCGTCCTTGAGCAGGAAGCCGCTCGCCCCGGCGCGCAGCGCCTGGTAGACGTACTCGTCCAGGTCGTAGGTGGTCAGGATCAGCACCCTGGCGGCCGATCCGGAGGCGCAGATCTCACGGGTGGCCTCCAGCCCGTTGGCCACGGGCATGCGGATGTCCATCAGCACGACGTCCGGTTCCAGCCGGGCGACCGCCTCCACCGCCTCGCGCCCGTTGACCGCCTCGCCGACGACCTCCATGTCCGGCTGGGCGTTCAGCAGGACGGAGAAGCCCTCGCGGACCATCATCTGGTCGTCGGTGATCACCACCCGGATCACGGCGCGTCCTTGCGGAGCACGACCCCCGGTGCGGCGTCCGGCGCTGTGCCCGGCGCGGAGCCCGGTACTGTCCCCGGCGCGGAACCCGGCGCGGCGTCCGGTGCGGCGTCATGCCCCACCGGCAGGAACGCCTCCACCGCGAAGCCGCCGTCCCCGGTCTCCTCGGCCGTCAGCTCGCCCCCGAGCATCGCCGCGCGCTCCCGCATCCCCATCAGTCCGTGCCCGGACCCCCCGGACGCCTTCACCGGTCCGCCGGGCGGTCCGTTGACGATCCGCAGGCCGAGCCCGACCGGTACGTAGCCCAGCTCCACCCGGGCACTCGCACCGGGCGCGTGGCGCAGGGCGTTGCTCAGCGCCTCCTGCACGATGCGGTACGCGGACAGCTCCACGCCCTGCGGCAGCGGCCGCGGCCTCCCGGTGGTCACCGACTCCACCTCCAGCCCGGCCCGGCGTACGTTCTCCAGCAGACCGTCGAGATCGGCGAGGGTGGGCTGCGGCGCCTCCGGACCCCAGTCGTCCAGATCACCCGGCAGGTCGGCGCGGACGACGCCCAGGACGCGGCGCAGTTCGGTCAGGGCCGTCACCGCGTTCTGGCGGATGGTGGCCAGCGCCGCCACCAGTTCCTCGGGCGGGTCCTGGACCCGGTAGGGGGCCGCCTCGGCCTGGATGGCGACCACCGACATGTGGTGGGCCACCACGTCGTGCAGCTCGCGGGCGATGGTGGTGCGCTCCTCCAGCAGGGTGCGCCGGGACCGCTCCTCCTCCACCACCGCGACCTGCTCGACGACCTGCCGGCGCGAGTCGCGCCAGCCGCGCACGGCGAGCAGCAGGGTGAGGGCGATCCCCGAGACCACCGTCATGGCGAAGGCGACCGCAGCGCCCCGGTAGGGGTCCGTCACGGCGGCGAGCCCGCCGACCAGTGCGGTCAGCAGCCACATGTGGAGCGAGATCCGGGGGCGGGTGCGGGCGGCGACGCCCAGCAGCACCACCAGATGCGCCACGAAGGAGACACCCGTCCAGGGCCAGGCGACCCAGGCACCGGGGGCGACGGCCGCCGTGAAGAGCATGCCGCCCAGCGACAGCCAGAAGGCACCGACCGGCCGGAAGAGCAGCACGACCAGCGGCACGCCGAGGAACAGCGCCCGTACGAAACCGCCGTCGCTGGAGTAGGAGTTGACGACCTCGATGAACATCAGCAGCAGTGCCAGGCCCACCAGGGCCAGATGCGGCAGCCGGCGGGCCGGACCGCGCAGGGCGGCGGGCAGCGGGCGCAGCAGGCGGTGGTCCTCGGGCAGCGGTGGCAGCGGCCGGAAGGCGAAGGCTCCGGTCAGCAGGTCCGCGCGCAGGTCGTGCAGGGCGTCGCGGGCCATCCGCAGTTCGGTGGGCTGTCGGGAGCCGCCGGCCGTCCCGGTGGCCGCCGTCTTCGCCGCGGCCGGGTTCGTGGTGTCGGTCACGGTGACGACACTAGGGACCGCGGGCGCCGGGGTCGTCCGCCCGCGGTCGCATCCTCGGAGGTCCCTCTCAGGTACTACACGCCCAGGTGCCTCACACCCAGGTGCCTCACGCCCGCGTACCGCGCCAGCTCCCGCGCCAGCAGCCCGAAGGCCGCCGTGCCCGGGGTGACGGGCGCGTAGTGGCCGGTGCCGGGCAGCTCGGCGAGCCGGGCCGCGGGCCGGGCGGCGGCGTAGCGGCGGGACAGCTCGACGGGGACGTCCGCGTCCTCGGTGCCGTGCAGCAGCACCACGGGGACCGCCTCCGGGTCCGGCGGCGGCAGCAGCATCGGGTCGGCCTCGGGCAGCCGGGCCGCGAGGTGCTCCTCGCCGCCCAGCAGCTCGGCCACCGCGCCGCCGCTCAGGTCCAGTTCATGGGCGCGGGCGAGATCGGCGACCGGGGCGACGGCGACCACCGGGCACCGCGCCAGGCCGCGGGAGGCCGCCCACAGGGCGAGGTGGCCGCCCGCCGAGTGCCCGGCCAGTGCCCGGAGCTCCCCAACTCCGCGCAGATGCTCCAGGGCGGCGCCGACGTCCTCGAAGGTGCCCGGCCGGCCGCCGCCCCCGCCGACGCGCCGGTACTCCACCAGCGCCACCCGCAGCCCGTACCCGCAGGCCAGCGCGGCGGCGAGCGGGGACAGGTGGACGCGGTCGTACGCCTCGCGCCAGAAGCCGCCGTGCAGTACGGCCACCAGGGGCCCGCCGGGCGGGCCGTGCAGGTCGATCACCTGCGAGGGATGGGGGCCGTAGCGCTCGGCGGCGGACGGCGCCGCCGGGGCCAGGCCCAGCAGCGCCGCCTCCTCCGTCCCGCCCGCGGACGCCGTCTCAGGCATCGCGCTCCGCCAGCACCTCGCCGAGGACCCGGGCGGCCAGCTCGGCGTCGGCGAAGGACGTGTACAGCGGGGTGAAGCCGAAGCGCAGCACGTCCGGGCGGCGGAAGTCGCCCACCACGCCGCGCGCGACCAGCTCTGCCATCACCTCCCCGGCGTCCGCGCAGCGCAGCGCGATCTGGCTGCCGCGCCGGGCGTGCTCGGCCGGGGTCGCCGACTCCACGCGCCCGGAGGGCACGTAACCGCCCACGCAGCGCAGGAAGAAGTCCGTCAGGGCCAGGCTCTTGGCGCGCACGGCCGCCACGTCCACCCCGTCCCAGACCTTCAGCGCCTCCTCCAGCGCCAGCATGGACAGGATGTCCGGCGTGCCGACCCGGCCGCGCGGCGCGCCGTCGGCGGGCTCGTACTCGTGGCTCATGCCGAACGGGTCGGCGTGCGAGTGCCAGCCGGGCAGCGGGGAGTCGAAGCGCGGCTGGAGACCGCTGCGGACGTAGAGGTAGGCCGGGGCGCCGGGGCCGCCGTTGAGGTACTTGTACGTGCAGCCGACGGCCAGGTCCACGCCGTGCTCGTCCAGCCCGACCGGGAGGGCGCCCGCGCTGTGGCACAGGTCCCACACCGTGTACGCCCCCGCCTCGTGGGCGGCGGCGGTGATGCCGGGCAGGTCGTGGAGCTCGCCAGTGCGGTAGTCGACGTGGTTGACCAGCACGGCGGCGGTACGCGGGCCCACCGAGCCGGGGATGCCTCCGGGCGGGATCGCGCGGACCGCGGCGCCGGTCAGCCGGGCCGCGGAGGCGGCGATGTAGCCGTCGGTGGGGAAGGTGGTGGCGTCCACCAGCAGGTCGGTGCGGGCCGGGTTGTCCTCGCGGGCCATCCGGATCGCGGCGACCACCGCCTTGAGGACGTTGACGCTGGTGGAGTCGCCCGCCACGATCTGGCCGGGCGCGGCGCCGACGATCGGGGCGATCAGATCGCCGACCCGCTCGGGCGCGGTCCACCAGCCGGACTCGGTCCAGGAGCGGATCCGCAGCCGCCCCCACTCGCGCTCCACCACGTCCGCGACGCGGGCGGGCACGGAACGGGGCAGCGCGCCCAGGGAGTTGCCGTCGAGGTAGACGACGCTCTCGCCCTTCTCGTCCTCCAGGACGAAGGCGTCGCGCCGGCCGGCCAGGGCGTCGGCCGCGTCGAGCTTCGCGGCCTCCTCGCGCAGGGCGGTGTTTCCCACTGCGTTCCCGGGGGCGTTTCCGGGTGCGTTCTCGGTTGCGTCAGACATGGCTGCGGGCCGTCCAGAGCTCGGGGAAGACGTTCTTGCGGGCGCGCTTCTCCAGCCAGGCCACACCCGCGGAGCCGCCGGTGCCCTGCTTGGAGCCCATCGCGCGGCGGGTGGCCACCAGATGGTCGTTGCGCCAGCGCCAGACCTGCTCGGCCACCTCGGTCAGCGCCTCGCCCAGACGCAGCAGCTCGCTGCCGGGGTCGCCGGAGTAGATGCGCGCCCAGACCCGCTCGACCGCCGGGTGGGGCTCGTACCGCTGCGAGACGTCCCGGCCGGTGACCTCCCCGGGGATGTCCTCGCCGCGGCGGGCCAGATAACGCAGCACCTCGTCGTACAGGCTCGGCTCGTGCAGGGCCTTCTCCAGCTCGTCGTACACGCGCGGCGCGCCGCGGTGCGGTACGAGCATGGACGCGGACTTCTCCCCGAGCATGAACTCCATGCGCCGGTACATCGCGGACTGGAAGCCGGACCCCTCGCCGAGGGCACCGCGGTAGGCGTTGAACTGCGCCGGGGTGAGATGGGCCAGGGGCTCCCAGGAGGCGTTGAGCGAGAGCATCTCGTACACCGAGCGCCTGAGCGCCTCCAGCGCGGTGCGCGGGTCGTCCGCGCGCAGCGCCCGGGAGGCGACCGTCCACTCGTGGACGATGACGGTGAACCACAGCTCCATCACCTGTGTGGTCACCAGGAAGGACATCTCCCCGGGGTCGTCGGAGAGGGGGTGCTGGAGGTGGGTGAGGACGTCCGCCCTGACGTAGTCCTCGTACGGTGTGGTGCCCGCGAAGTCGAGGTTCGGGTTCTCCGAACCGCTCTCGGCTCCGGCACCGGTCCCGGACCGCGCTCCGGTCGGCTGTGACGTACCGGTCGGCTGTGACGGCTCTGACGGCTCTGACGGCATGGCTGTTCTCTGTTCTCCTCGCGCGCTCGCCCGGGGTCGCCGGGCCTTCTCCGCAGATCATCGGTTCGGGGCCCGGCGACGGCAAGGGCCGGTCGGGAGGGATCTCCCGCCGGAAGGCGTCTCCCGACGGGAGAGCCGTCGGGAGAACTGCCGGGAGGACCGTCAGGAAAGCGTCGCCGCCGCGGTGGGCGAGCTCTCCTTCAGGAAGGTGGTGCAGCGCTCGTACTCCTCCTGCTCACCGATGGCCTGGGCGGCGCGGGCGAGGGCGTGCAGGGCACGCAGGAAGCCCCGGTTCGGCTCGTGCTCGAACGGAATCGGGCCGTGCCCCTTCCAGCCGCTGCGGCGCAGGGCGTCCAGGCCGCGGTGGTAGCCGGTGCGGGCGTACGCGTACGACTCGACCGTGCGTCCGGCCGCGAAGGCGTCGTCCGCGAGCTGGGCCCAGGCCAGGGAGGAGGTCGGGTGCTCCGCGGCGACCTCGGCGGGCGAGGTGCCCGAGGCGAGCAGCTCACGCGGCTCGGGATCGTCGGGAAGGTGGGTCGGGGGCGGTCCCCCGAGCAGGTTCTCGTGAATGGCCATGGCCCCAGTCTGCACGCTCGCCGCCGGTGAGCGGAGGGCGGCGTGCGGAGGACGGCATGCGGAGGGCAGTACGCGACGAGCCCGGCGTCCGCGGCGGATGCCGGGTACCGGGCTCGCGTCCGTACGGTCCCCCGCCCGGGCCCGGGGCGGCCGGACGGGGGACCGTACGGAGAGATGCAGGTGGTGCTGGTGCGCCTCGCCGGACGTTACTTCATGCGGGTGCCGGTGGAGCGCAGGTCGGCGCACGCCTTGGCGACGCGCTCGGCCATGCTCTTCTCGGCCAGCTTGCCCCAGCTGCGCGGGTCGTAGGTCTTCTTGTCGCCGACCTCGCCGTCCACCTTCAGCACACCGTCGTAGTTGCGGAGCATGTGGTCCGCGACGGGGCGGGTGAACGCGTACTGGGTGTCGGTGTCGAGGTTCATCTTCACCACGCCGTTGTCCAGCGCGGTGGCGATCTCCTGCTCGGTGGAGCCGGAGCCGCCGTGGAAGACGAAGTCGAACGGGTCCTGCTTGCCGAACTTGGCGGCCACGCCCTCCTGGAGGTCCTTCAGCAGCTCGGGGCGGAGCACGACGTTGCCCGGCTTGTAGACGCCGTGGACGTTGCCGAAGGAGGCGGCCAGCAGGTAGCGGCCCTTCTCGCCCAGGCCCAGGGCCTCGGCGGTGCGGATGGCGTCGTCGACGGTGGTGTACAGCTCGTCGTTGATCTCGTGGCTGACCCCGTCCTCCTCACCGCCGGTCGGGGTGATCTCGACCTCGAGGATGATCTTCGCGGCAGCGGCGGCGGCCAGCAGCTCCTGGGCGATCTCCAGGTTGTCGGCCAGGGTCTCGGCCGAACCGTCCCACATGTGGGACTGGAACAGCGGGTTCATGCCCGCCTCGACGCGCTTGCGGGAGAGCTCCAGCAGCGGGCGCACATAGCCGTCCAGCTTGCCCTTGGGGCAGTGGTCGGTGTGCAGCGCGACGTTGACCGGGTACTTCTCGGCGACGATGTGCGCGAACTCGGCCAGCGCGACCGCACCGGTCACCATGTCCTTGCTGTACTGGCCGCCCAGGAACTCGGCACCGCCGGTGGAGATCTGGATGATGCCGTCGCTCTCCGCCTCGGCGAAACCGCGCAGCGCGGCGTGCAGCGTCTGCGTCGAGGTCACGTTGATGGCGGGGTAGGCGAACCTGCCTGCCTTCGCCCTGTCGAGCATCTCGTTGTAGACCTCGGGGGTTGCGATGGGCATCTGTCCGCTCCTTGATGGTTTGCGAAGCTCTAAGGCTCTGGTGTGGGTCAACGGAACGACGTCATCGTCGTCCCCATCCTCCCAGACGTGTGAGATTGCTCCACCCCCGCGTCCGGGGGACGGGACGGGAGCCCCCGGAGGGGCCGGTTCGCCCACCACGGCCCGGCCGGGGACCGGCCGAGGGCCTGCCGGGGGTCGCCCCCGCACCGCCGGCCGGGCCACAGAGAGTCACCGTTTCACGTGAAACAGTGACTCTCACGGACCTCTCCGGTCGCCCCGCGAGGTTTGCGCGGGGCCGGAACCGGGGCCGGAGCCAGGGGGGACGGCGGAGGCGGGTTCAGGACAGGTCCAGGTCCTCCAGCCCGTACGCCTGGTAGTACGGCAGCCCCGCCTTCTCGATCGCCGGGGCCGCACCGCGCTCGACGATGACCGCCACGCCCACGACCTCCGCACCGGCCTCCCGCAGCGCCTCGACCGCCGTGAGGACCGAGCCGCCCGTGGTGGAGGTGTCCTCGACCGCCAGCACCCGGCGGCCGGCCACGTCCGGTCCCTCGATCCGGCGCTGAAGGCCATGGGCCTTGCCCGCCTTGCGGACGACGAACGCGTCCAGCTTCCGGCCGCGTGCGGCGGCGGCGTGCAGCATCGCGGCGGCCACCGGGTCGGCGCCCAGGGTCAGGCCGCCCACCGCGTCGTACTCGACGTCGGCGGTCAGGTCGAGCAGCACCTGCCCGACCAGCGGAGCCGCCTCGGCGTCCAGGGTGATCCGGCGGAGGTCCACGTAGTAGTCGGCCTCCTTGCCGGAGGAGAGGGTCACCCTGCCGTGGACCACGGCCTTGCCCTTGATCTGCTGCAGAAGCTTCTCGCGCGCGTCGCTCATGCCGATGAGCCTAAGCCAGCCCCGCGCCGCCTCCGCGCCGCTCCCCTCGGCCCCGGCCCCGGCCCTACGCCGGCCTGCGCCACGACCAGACCGTGGAGACCTCCAGCGGATCGATGGGTGTGACCAGGCGGGGGTGGGAGTTGAGCCCGTCCGGCGGGCCGGTCTGCGGCTCCACGCAGACGGCCTCGGGCTGCTCGTCGTAGACGACCACCCACTCGGCGCGGCTGGCGACCTTCAACTCCAGCTCACCCGGCCAGGTCAGTGTCACGTCCACCCCGTCCGGCATGCCGAAGCAGTCGTCCCAGGGCCCCGGGCGCGGTTCGATGCGGCGACCGGTGGGGATGTGGTCCTCGCCCCGCTCCTCCTGCCAGGCGGGAGCGAAGTCCAGTTCCACGTCCTGCCCGCCCTGCCCGAGGTTGCGCAGGAACCAGGGGTGCCAGCCGGCCTGCGCGGGGAAGGAGTCCCCGGCCGTCTCCACACCCAGTGTGAGGGTGAGCGCGCCGCCGTCCTCGGCCAGCTCCACCACCTGCGTCACCCGGCCCGGCCAGGGCCAGGGGTCGGTGAGGTCGCGGTAGAAGGAGGCGGTCCGCCCGTCGCTGCGGACCGTGTGCCAGGGAGCGGCCCGCACGGTGCCGTGGATGGCGTGCTCCCCGGCGGTCACGGGGAGCTGGTACCGCTCGCCGCCGTTGAGGAACCGCCCCTGCCGGGTCCGCCCGCACCAGGGCACCATCACGAACGCGCCGTACCGCAACCCCTGCCTCAGCACCTCCGTACCGTCGATGCGCAGGGAGGAGATCCGGCAGCCGCGGGCCGGGTCGACGGTCACCTCGGTGCCGCCGGCTCGCAGACGGACTCCGCTGTCTGTGTCTTGGGCGTCATGGAGAGTCACATCCATGACCTTAACCGCGACGGCCTGCGGTAACCGCGATCTTCAACGCCGTCGCCGCAGCACGCGGCCCACCACGACCGCCGAGGCCACCGCCAGCGCCGCCGCCGGAGCGGCCCAGCGCAGCACCGCCGCGGCCGGGGAGACCTCCTCCGGCGGGGGCAGGGGGGCGTAGCGGCCGCGCGGCGGGGCGTGGTCGACCTCCTCGGCGCTGCGCCCGATCATCGTCCGGCGGGCGTGGGCCGCCTCGGCGGCGGAACGCGACTCCTCGTCCAGTTCGTCGACGAGGTCGTCGCCCAGACCGCCCTCGAGTCCGCCGCCCTCGAACTCCCCGCCGAAACCCTCCTGGCTCGACGGGTCGAGCGAGGAGGGCGGAACCTCGACGTCGAAGACCCCCCGGCCCCGGGCCTCCTCGTCCGGGGCGCCCGGGGCGCCCGGGGCGTCCGGGGCGCCGGGCTCCTCCGGCCCTCCCGCTCCCTCGGCGCTTCCCGCGCCTGCGGTACCTCTGCCGTTCCCGGCGCCCGCACTGTTCCTGGCATCGGCCGAACCGGGCGTCTCGGGCGCGGGGATACCCGGGATCACGGGTTCGTTGTCGTCGGGCTCGCCGATCCCGCCGGGCGCGGCGACCGTACCGGCGGCGTCCACCGGGGAGACCGGGTCGGCCGCCATGCCGGCGGCCAGTTCACCGCCGAAGCGGTCCAGCAGCCGACGGCCGGCGGCGGAACGCTGCTTCTCCTCGAACTCCGTGATCCGGCCGTCGCCGCGCAGCTTCCCGGTGCAGACGAGCACGGTGCCCTCGCCGTCGTCGGCCGGGCGCGGCACGATCGTCAGGGCCAGCTCCACCGAGCCGTCGCCCCGGGCCTCCGCACCCTCCGCGCGGATCGCGCAGACACCGCCCTCACCACCCTCGCCGTCCGCGTCGTACGTCAGACGCAGGCTGCCGCGGTAGGTGATGCTGGAGCCCCCGATCCGCACCCGCAGCCGCCCCCGGACGACCGCGCCGCCTCCGGCGGGCATCGTGTCCGGGGCCTCGGGTTCCAGGCCGTCGGGCTGGAGCCCCGGCACACAGCGCACGGCGCGCTCCGGCTCGGCGAGCGCCGCCCGCACGGCCGCGGCAGTGAACGGAACGTACACCTCATGCTCCATGGGGCGGAGCCTACCCAGTACCTCCCCCGCCAGTGCCCGCTCCGTACGGGCGTCGGCACGTCGTACTCCGCGCGCCCCTCGCTCCCGGGTGCCGGGTTCCCCCGCCCGGGCGCGTCGCTCAGTCCCGGTAGCGGGGGTGCGTCAGGGTGGAGGGCCGCAGGCCGGCGATACGGTTCTGCTCCGCGCGAGCCGCGGCTCGGCGCAGGTCCGCCGCGCCGAAGGCGCGCGGGGCCGGACCGCCCGGCCCGAGGGCGAGCGGCGGTGGAGCGCCGTGCGCCGCCAGCACGAAGCCCCAGTCGCCGGGCCTGTCGCCGGGCCCGTCCCGGCCTCCCGCGGCCGTGCCCTCGCGCCCCTGCGGGCGGCCGGAGCCGGCGGGGAGGCCGGACAGCCGCCCGTCCACCGTGTAGGGGGCGGTGCGCAGGCCCGCGGTCCGCAGTGTGGTCTCCACCGTCCAGTACGTGCGGGGGCGTTCCCCGGCCGGTCCCGCGTGCACCGCCAGCCGCCCCCGCTCCGACAGGGCCCGCGCGGCCAGCCCGAAGAACTCCTGCGAGTACAGCCGGGAGCTGTCCGAGGCTCCGGGGTCGGGCAGATCGGAGACGATCACGTCGTACGGCGGCCGGCCGGAGTCCGGCCAGGAGCGCAGCCAGTCGAAGGCGTCCCCCGTCTCCACCCGCACCCGCGGGTCGTCCAGCGAACGGCGGTTGAGGCGGCCCAGCACCGGATCGGTGCGGGCCAGCTCCACTACGCCCGGGTCGAGCTCCACCACCGTCGCCGACTCCACCCCCGGATGGCGCAGTACCTCGCGCAGGGCCAGTCCGTCGCCGCCGCCCAGGACCAGCACCCTGCCGTGCGGGCCCGCCGCCATCGCGGGGTGGACCAGCGCCTCGTGGTAGCGCCGCTCGTCCCCGCCGCACACCCGCAGCCGACCGTCGAGGAACATCCCGAAACCGGTCGGCTCGCTCCCGCCGGAGTGCCGGACGCCCTCGGTGAGCACGATCTCCTGTACGGCGGTGTTCCGCACCGTCCGCACCTCACCGCCGTACACCGCCCGGCGCGCGGCCTGCTCGAAGGAGTCGACGACGGCGACCCCGGTGACCAGCAGTGCCACCACCAGTGCGTTGACGAGCAGCAGGGTGCGGCGCGAGCGGGGCGACAGGTCGCCGCGGAACAGCCACAGCACCAGCACTCCGCCCGCGACGGCGTTCACCGTCCCGACCACCAGGGCTCCGGGGAGCTGGCCCATCAGCGGGAGGAGCAGGAAGGGGAAGGCGAGTCCGCCGGCGAGGGCGCCCACGTAGTCCGCGGCGAACAGATCGGCGACCGCGCCGCCGGCGTCCTGTTTCCGGATCCGCTGGATGAGGGTCATCAGCAGCGGCATCTCGGCGCCGATGAGGACCCCGATGACCAGCGAGAAGCCGATCAGCACCGCCAGCGAGCCGCCGACCCAGGCGAAGTAGGCGTACAGCGCCATCGCCGATCCTCCGCCGACCAGCGCCAGCAGCGCCTCGACGATCCCGAACCCGGCCGCGGCGCGGGTGCGCAGACGCTTGGCGAGCAGCGATCCCAGGCCCATGGCGAAGACCATCACCGACAGCACGACGGAGGTGTGGGTGACGGAGTCGCCGGCCAGATGGGAGCCGAGGGCGACGAGTTCGAGTTCGTAGACGAGACCGCAGGCGGCGCAGACGAAGACCGCGGCGAGGACGAGGAGGCGCCCGGTCCCGGGTGGCACGGGCAGCCGTACGAGTTCCTGCGGCCGTTCCCGTTCCCGTTCCCTCGCCGGCTCCTGCTCCCGCGGTGACGCCTGCGACGGGGCCCGTGGCGGCTCCTCCCGCGGCGGCGCGGGCCCCGACGTCCCCGCCGGCACGGAAGCGGGCATTTCGATCATGCCGGGAACGCTACGGGACGCCTCCCGCGAGTCCTGTCACCCACACAGGTGCAATGAACCGTACGTGTGCGCGAACCGGCACCCCTTGATCCCGTGTGCGGCGCGTACGCCCCGGCGGGGGCGCGGAGCGCGCCGGGGGCGCACGGCGGAGCGGGAGCGTGCGGCGCGCACCCGCGTACGCCCCGCACGGGTCGCGCCGGGGTCACACGCCCGCCCGCTCCGGTTCCCGTACGCGCGCCCCCACCCTGGTGTGGGTCACGACGAGCCGCCGCTCCTGCGGGTAGGCGTGCCAGGTCCGCCAGTGCGTCTGGCAGCCGCGCCGCTGGACCAGCAGGGCGGTGAAGGCGTTCGGGCTGCCGGGGAAGGTGCCGGCCAACCCGTGCGGGTGGTCCGCGACGAGCGCGAGCAACTCCTGGGCGCGCCCCGCGAAGGAGCCGTCGGAGAGCGTCTCGACGCGCGCCGCGAACGCGTACTCCCGGTCGTCCATCCGCTTCGACACCCCCAGCGGCAGCGGTGTCCTGCTGCCGGGGATGCACGCCACGGTCTCCGAGCAGAAGATGCCGCCCTCGTCCGCGAGCAGCACCTGGTGGGAAGCGCCGAGAAGTCTCAGCTGGACCGCTGTTCCCTCGAGTTCGAGATCCAGCTTCGCCAGGGCCGGCATGGGTTCGCGCCCGAGTGCCCAGGCGAGGTCACCGGCGCGGGTGTCTGTGTACGGGGTCTTGAGATCGGTGAGCATGGGTCGGCTCCGCAACGCTGTGAGGGCAGACCGGCTCGGCCCCTGGAACAGGACCCCGAAGGGGGCAGGGATACTGCCTGCCGCCGGCTCGCGCCCACGTGAAGTCCGGGTACATCAGTCACCGAATCACGGAATGTGCGGCTCCTACAGGCTTTTTACTCACCTTCGTCTGTTTTCCATACCAGCGGGGGCCTAGCAGGTCAGATGTTCTCCCCGTTGAACTGCAACCGCCGTACGGGTGAACAGCGTCAGCCGCCTCCACATCCCCCGCCGCCACCACCGCATCCACCGCCACCGCCACCGCACGACGAACCGCCGTCGTGCGAATCACCGCCGTGGAAACCGCCGTCGTGCGAACCGCCGCCGGCCCCGATCCACACCCCCGGCGCTCCCGTGCCGGTGCTCCGCCGGGTGCGGCGGCTCCCTCTCGTGACCGCGCCGACCGCCATCACGGCCAGCGCCAGGACCACGACCATGCAGATGATGACGACCGCCGTCATGGCATCCCCCTCATGTCCCCTCGTGTCCCCCGTGCCCGCACACCCCCCGTGCGGGTCTGGAGTCACGATCCCCCCGCGCCGCCCGCGTCAAAGCGGAGTTGAGGAAGTCCAGAGCTTCGGGTGGTCACCGGGCGCCGCCCCGCCGGGGCCGGCCCGGCGCCGCTCAGTCCCCTCCGCCTCCTCCGCCGCACCCGCCACCCGAGTCGCCCGAACCGCCGTCCGAACCGCCGTCCCCCCACCAGCCGCCGTCACCGTCCCCGGACGAACCGCCCCGGCGGCCCCCGGACGTCCGGCGCCCGCCCCGCAGGGCAGGAACGACCACCGCCAGGACCAGCAGCAACAGGAACACGGCGAGACCGCCGGCCAACCACCCCATCACGACACCCCTCTCCCGCGCCCCCACCGGGGCCGCCGTCACGACGTCCGCAGCAAAGCACGGGCGGGGGGAGTTGAGGAAGCCGGGTGCCGGGCGGAGGATGGCCGCCATGACCTCCACCGGACGACCGCTGCTCAACCGCCGCCTGGCCGGGTTCGGCACGACGGTCTTCGCCGAGATGTCGGCGCTGGCCGTCCGGACCGGATCGATCAACCTGGGCCAGGGCTTCCCCGACACCGACGGGCCCGAACAGGTCCGCGAGGCCGCCGTGCGCGCCCTGCGGGAGAGCCGCGGCAACCAGTACCCGCCCGGCCCCGGCGTCCCCGAGCTGCGCGACGCGATCGCCGGCCACCAGCGGCGCTTTTACGGCCTGGAGTACGACCCCGACACCGAGGTCCTGGTCACCGCCGGGGCCACCGAGGCGATCGCCGCCGCCCTGCTGGCCCTGGTGGAGCCGGGCGACGAGGTGATCGCGCTGGAGCCGTACTACGACTCCTACGCGGCCTGCGTCGCCATGGCCGGCGGCACCCGCGTCCCCGTCACCCTGCGGCCCTCCCCCGGCACCGGGCCGGCGTACCGCCTGGACCTCGACGAGCTGCGCGACGCCGTCACCGGCCGCACCCGGCTGCTCCTGCTGAACACCCCGCACAACCCCACCGGCACCGTCCTCACCCGCGAGGAGCTGACGGAGATCGCCGCGCTGGCGGTGGAGCGGGACCTGCTGGTGGTCACCGACGAGGTCTACGAGCACCTGGTCTTCGACGGCGAGCACATCCCCATCGCCTCCCTGCCGGGGATGCGCGAGCGCACCGTCTCCATCTCCTCCGCCGGCAAGACCTTCTCCTTCACCGGCTGGAAGGTCGGCTGGGTGACGGGCACACCGGAGCTGGTGTCGGCGGTGCGCTCGGCCAAGCAGTACCTGACGTACGTATCGGCCGGCCCCTTCCAGTACGCGGTCGCCGAGGCCCTCGCCCTGCCCGACTCGTACTACACCGGGCTGCGCGAGGACCTGCGCGCCAAGCGGGACCTGCTCGCGGACGGCCTGGCCCGGGCGGGCTTCGAGGTCTTCCGCCCGGCCGGCACCTACTTCGTCACCACCGACATCCGCGCCCTGGGCGAGAGCGACGGTGTGGCCTTCTGCCGCGCCCTGCCCGAGCGCTGCGGCGTCGTCGCCGTGCCCAACGCGGTCTTCTACGACCACGCGGAGGAAGGCGCGCACTTCGTGCGCTTCGCGTTCTGCAAACGCGAGGAGGTGCTGCGGGAGGCGGTGGAGCGCCTGGGCGCGCTGACCCCGGCCCCGGGTCCGGGCCCGAACGGCCCCCGGGCCGCCTCCTGACGGCCGGCGGCGGGCCGGGGCCGCGTACCGCCGGACCCACGCACCGGCGGCGCCCCGGCCCTCAGGGCGCCGGACGCGCGGCGGCCCCGGCGCGGCGGACGCGAAGCGTGCCGTGCACCGGGGCCGCGCGGGGCCTCGTGTGGGGGGCGGAGAGGTCAGCCCTCACCCTCACCGTCGGACTCCTCGACGTCCTTGGCCAGGCCGAGCTGCTCCACGAGCCAGCGGTCGAACTCGACCGAGGCGCGGATCCAGCTCACCGTGCTGGAGACGAAGTGCTCCAGCGAGACGCCGACGCCGACCAGCATCTGGGCCTCGCCGATCAGGCGGACCGTGCCGTCGTCGTGCGTGTGGCTGTAGACCTTCGGCCACAGGGTGCGGCGGTTCCAGTCGTCGATCAGCTCCAGCAGGCGGGTCTTGTCCTCGATGGAGTGGGGACGGTCGTAGAACGTCCGGACGGAGAAGACCTGCTGCTCCTTCTCGCCGCGGAACATGAAGTAGGTGCGGAACTCCTCCCACGGCGCCGCGAGGTCACCCTCGTCGTCGACGACGTACTTCAGCTCCATCTGGTCGAGGAGCTGCTTGACCAGGTCCTGGTCCGGGATGACGGGCCCGGCAGGCCCCGTCGGCTGCTGTTCGGGCTGCTGGCCCCCGAAGTTCGGGATCGAGGACGGGTCGATAGTCACCGTGGATTTCCCTTCATACGATTCCTGCCATCCTCCCCCACCCCGGCCCCGTCCTGGCAAGCCCGGACTTCACCGCTCGCCCGTCGGACTGACATGATCGTCCGACCGCACGGGGGTTCCCTTCCCCGGCGTCACGCATGCGTGACGGTGCCCGGCGGCCCAGGAGCCGCCGGGCACCGCCTGTCACGGCGTCGTGGTCACCGCACCGGGGTGACGGCCAGCCCCTCCTCCTCCAGGGCGACGTCCACGCGGACGGTGTCGCCGTCGCGGACCTCGCCGGCCAGGATCGCGCGGGCGAGCCGGTCGCCGATGGCCGTCTGGACCAGGCGGCGCAGCGGCCGGGCGCCGTAGGCCGGGTCGTTGCCCTCGACCGCCAGCCAGTCCAGGGCCGCGTCGGAGACGTCGAGGGCGAGGCGGCGGTCGGACAGGCGCCGGGCCAGGGCGCCGATCTGGAGCCGGGCGATGCTGCGCAGCTCCTCGCCGCTGAGCGCGGAGAAGATCACCAGATCGTCCAGCCGGTTGAGGAACTCCGGCCGGAAGGCGGAGCGGACGCTCGCCATGACCTTCTCCCGCTTCTCCTCCTCCTTGGCGAGCGGGTCCATCAGGAACTGGCTGCCGAGGTTGGAGGTGAGGACGAGGATGGTGTTGCGGAAGTCCACCGTCCGCCCCTGCCCGTCGGTCAGCCGCCCGTCGTCGAGCACCTGGAGCAGGATGTCGAAGACCTCGTGGTGGGCCTTCTCCACCTCGTCCAGCAGCACCACGCTGTACGGGCGCCGCCGCACGGCCTCGGTGAGCTGGCCGCCCTCCTCGTAGCCGACGTAGCCGGGGGGCGCGCCGACCAGCCGGGCGACCGAGTGCTTCTCGCCGTACTCGCTCATGTCGATGCGGACCATGGCCCGCTCGTCGTCGAAGAGGAAGTCGGCGAGTGCCTTGGCCAGCTCGGTCTTGCCGACGCCGGTGGGGCCGAGGAACATGAACGAGCCCGTGGGCCGGTCGGGGTCGGCGACCCCGGCGCGGGAGCGGCGTACGGCGTCGGAGACGGCGCGCACGGCCTCGCCCTGGCCGATCAGCCGCCTGCCCAGCTCCTCCTCCATGCGCAGCAGCTTCCTTGTCTCGCCCTCCAGCAGCCGCCCGGCGGGGATGCCGGTCCAGGAGGCGACGACGTCGGCGATGTCGTCCGAGCCGACCTCCTCCTTGACCATGGTGTCCTTGCTCGTCTCCTGCTCCCGCTCGGCGGCCGAGGCCTCCTCCAGCTCGCGTTCCAGGGTGGGGATCTCGCCGTACAGCAGCTTGGAGGCGGTCTCGAAGTCGCCGTCGCGCTGAGCGCGCTCGGCCTGGCCGCGCACCTCGTCGAGCCTCTCCTTCAGCTCGCCGACACGGTTGAGGCCCTGCTTCTCCTTCTCCCAGCGGGCGGTCAGCCCCCGCAGCTCCTCCTCGCGGTCGGCCAGTTCGCGGCGCAGCCGCTCCAGCCGCTCCCGGGAGCTCTCGTCGCTCTCGCCCGCCAGCGCCAGCTCCTCCATCTTCAGCCGGTCCACGGCGCGCTGGAGCTCGTCGATCTCCACGGGCGAGGAGTCGATCTCCATGCGCAGCCGGGAGGCGGCCTCGTCGACCAGGTCGATGGCCTTGTCCGGCAGGAAGCGGGAGGTGATGTAGCGGTCGGACAGGGCGGCGGCGGCCACCAGCGCGCCGTCGGCGATCTGCACCTTGTGGTGCGCCTCGTAGCGGCCCTTGAGGCCGCGCAGGATGGCGATGGTGTCCTCGACGGTGGGCTCGGCGACCAGCACCTGCTGGAAGCGGCGCTCCAGGGCCGGGTCCTTCTCGATCCGCTCGCGGTACTCGTCCAGCGTGGTGGCGCCGACCATGCGCAGCTCGCCGCGGGCCAGCATGGGCTTGAGCATGTTGCCCGCGTCCATCGCCGAGTCGCCGCCGGCGCCCGCGCCGACGACGGTGTGGAGCTCGTCGATGAAGGTGACGATCCGCCCGTCGCTGGACTTGATCTCGCCCAGGACGGCCTTGAGCCGCTCCTCGAACTCGCCGCGGTACTTGGCCCCGGCCACCATCGCGCCCAGGTCGAGGGCGACCAGGCGCTTGTTCTTCAGCGACTCGGGGACGTCGCCCTTGACGATCCGCTGCGCCAGGCCCTCGACGACCGCGGTCTTGCCGACGCCGGGCTCGCCGATGAGGACCGGGTTGTTCTTGGTGCGCCGCGAGAGCACCTGCACCACGCGGCGGATCTCCTGGTCGCGGCCGATGACGGGGTCGAGCCGGCCCTCGCGCGCCGCGGCGGTCAGGTCGGTGCCGAACTTCTCCAGGGCCTTGTAGGTGCCCTCGGGGTCGGCGGTGGTGACGCGCTGGCCGCCGCGGGAGGTCTCGAAGGCGGTGAGCAGCTTCTCGGCGGTAGCCCCCTGCTCGGTGAGCAGCCTGCCGGCCTGGCCGCCCCTGGCCGCCAGGCCGATGAGCAGGTGCTCGGTGGAGACGTAGGCGTCGCCCAGCTCCTTCGCCCGCCGGGAGGCGTCGGCGAGGACGGCCATCAGGTCGCGGTCGGGCTGCGGCTTGGCGACGGTGGAGCCCTGCACGCTGGGCAGCGAGCCCAGCAGCCGCTCGGCGGCCGAGCGCAGGGCGGCCTGGTCGGCGTCGACCGCCGCGAGCAGGTCCTGGATGTTCTCGTTGTCCTGGCCCTCCAGCAGGGCCAGCAGCAGATGCGCCGGGGTGATGTCGGGGTGGCCCCCGGTGAGGGCGCGGTTGTTGGCCGCGCTGATCGCGTCCCGGCTCCTGTTGGTCAGCTCGGCGTCCACGGGTGCGTGCTCCTCCTCCTGTCGCCAACTCTGCACACATCAGCATGCAGTAAGTTGAGTCTATTCCACTCAAGGCGTGAACGGGAGTGCCGCCGGGATAGTTTCCGGAGCATGGCCAGTGAATCCCGGCGGGACCCAAGGCACCCGGACGACGCGTACCTCGCCTTCTGGCGTGAGCGGCATCTGTGCACCCTGACCACGCTCCGCCCCGACGGCACTCCCCATGTGGTGCCCGTCGGGGTCACCTACGACCCCGGGGCCGGTCTGGCACGGGTCATCACCCGCCGCACCAGCACCAAGGTCGCCAACGTCCTGGCCGCCGCGGGGAGGCCCGGGGGCGCCCGGGCCGCCGTCTGCCAGGTGGACCGGGGGCGCTGGGCCACCCTGGAGGGCACCGCCTCGGTGCGCACCGACGCGGGCGCGATCGCGGACGCGGTCGCCCGCTACGCCGAGCGGTACGGGCGCACCCCCGCGCCCAACCCGGAGCGGGTGCTGATCGAGATCGCCCTGGACCGGGCGATGGGCACCGTCCCGTCCCTCTGACCCGTCCCCCGCCCCTCCGGTCCCCCCGGCCCGCACCCGCACACGTGCCCGCGTACGGCAGGACGCCGTCCCGCCCGGTCGCACATCGGGCGGGACGGCGTCGGCTCGTGGGCCGGCCGGGCGCGGGCCGGCGGGTGCCGCGCGGCTCAGCCGCCGGACCCGCCCGCCGCCTGGAGCAGCCGGCGCGCCTCGGCCGGGAAGGGGCGGCCCAGCACCCGGCCCCGGTCGTCGCCGACCGACATCACGGCCACCACCGTGCCGGACTGGCTCGCGGCGTCGTAGTCCCGCAGCCACGGCCCGCCGCTGGACCCCTGGGTCAGGTCGCAGGACTCCAGCAGCAGCCCGCCCACGTTCGGCTGCCGGGTGTCCCGCTCGGTCAGCAGGGTGGGCGTGCCCGCGCAGTGGGCGAGCGTCTCGCCGTCGTACGGCTCGGTGGCCGGGTAGCCGAGGGCCACGGTGCGCTCGGCCGGCTCGACGGGCTCGAAGTCCAGCCGGTTGGCGCCGACCGCCTCCTGGATCGTCCGCCCGTCCTTCTTCTCCACCTTCAGGAAGGCGTAGTCGTACGGCAGGGCCTGCGGCAGCCTCCCCCGCTTCCAGGCGGACTCCAGGTGCACCGACTCCACCCGCCAGCCGGCCCGGGCGGCGTTCGCGGTGCCGTGGCGGTCGTAGGCGGGGACGAACCAGGCATGCTTCCAGCGGGCCTCGCCGGGGTTGTGGACGCAGTGCGCGGCGGTGACGACGACGCTTCCGTTGGGGGCGTCCACGACTGCGCCGGAGCAGGCCAGCAGCTGCCCGTCCGGATAGGTCCCGATGAGCTTCCCGACGGTCCGCACCGTACCGCCGGGCCAGGGCGCCCGGGGGGTGCCGGCCCCGTCGGCCGTTGTGCGAACGGCCGCGGCGCCGGACACCGGATCGACCGCGGGGACGCCCAGGGGAGCGGCCCCCAGCAGCGCGGCGGAGGTCGTGACGGTCACGAAAGCGGCTATGACGGCACGTATCCTGTCCATGCCCTCACGCTGCGCCCCTCCCATCCCGGCATGCCATCCGCACACCGCCGGACGGGTGACACGGAGCGTCCGTTCGGGCGGACCCGGACGGACGCATGTGTACGCCGGACGGCCCCACGCCGGCCCCACACCGCCGCGCACCCGGCCCCGCCGGGCCCGCGAACGCCTCCGGCCCGGCCGGAGGACCGGCCGGGCCGGAGAGCAGGCCTCGGGGGCGCCGGGGTCCCGGCGCACCGCGGGGCGAAGGTCAGTCGGCGGAGCGCTGAGGCCGCCAGACCACCAGCGCGCTGGACTGCCGCACGTCGTGGTAGGGCACCAGGTCGCGGCGGTAGGAGGCGTGCACCTGCGCCTCGCGCTGGCGCATGGCCACCGCCGCGCCCTCCACCGCCTGCTGGAGCTCGGCCACCTTGGTCTGGAGGGCCGCGACCTGGTTCTCCAGCTCGATGATGCGCTTGATGCCCGCGAGGTTGATGCCCTCGTCCTGCGACAGCCGCTGCACCTGGCGCAGGAGCTGGATGTCCCGCGCCGAGTAGCGGCGGCCGCGCCCGGCGGTGCGGTCGGGGGAGACGAGACCGAGCCGGTCGTACTGCCGCAGCGTCTGCGGGTGGAGCCCGGAGAGCTGTGCCGCCACGGAGATGACGTAGACCGGTGACTCGTCCGTCAGCTCGTACGGGTTGGCGCGCCCCCGTCCCTGGCCCTGTCGTCCGCGGCCGTAGCCGTCCATATCGGTCAGTCTCCCTTCGCGGCCTTGAACAGCGCCGCCCGCGGGTCCTCGCCCGCGGTCGCGTCACGGTAGGACTCCAGCAGGTCCCTCGCCTTGTCGCTCAGCTCCCTCGGGACCGTCACCTCTATGGTGACCAACAGATCGCCCCTGGTGCCATCCTTGCGCACCGCCCCTTTTCCGCGGGCGCGCATCGTCCGGCCGCTCGGCGTGCCGGCGGGAAGCCTCAGGGTGACCGGCGGGCCGCCCAGGGTGGGCACCTTGATCTCGCCGCCGAGCGCCGCCTCCGTGAAGGTGACGGGCACGGTGACGGTCAGGTTGTCGCCCTTGCGGCCGAACACCGGATGCGGCTCGACGTGCACCACGACGTACAGATCGCCGTTCGGGCCGCCGCGCTCGCCCGGCGCGCCCTTGCCCCGCAGCCGGATGCGCTGGCCGTCGGACACCCCGGCGGGGATGCGGACCTGCATGGTGCGCGAGCTGGTGGCCCGGCCGCTGCCCTTGCAGACCTCGCACGGGTCCTGGGCGATCAGGCCCCGGCCCCTGCAGTCCACGCACGGGTCGGTGAGCGAGAACCCGCCTCCGCCGCCGCGGCTGACCTGGCCGGTGCCGACGCAGGTCGGGCAGACCCTGGGGGTGCCGTTCTTGTCGCCGGTGCCCGCGCATGCCTTGCACGCCGCCGAGCTGGACATCCGCAGCGGGACCGTGGCCCCGTCCACCGCCTCGGTGAAGCTGAGCGTCACCTCGGACTCGACGTCCTGGCCGCGGCGCGGCTGGGTACGTGTGCCCGCGCCGCCGCTCCGGCCGAACAGCCCGCCGAAGACGTCCCCGAGGCCGCCGCCGAAGCCGCCCGCCCCGGGGGCGCCGCCGCCCTGGGCGCCTCCGAAGAGGTCGCCCAGGTCGAAGTTGAAGCCGCCGGGGCCGCCCGCCCCCGGGCCGGCGCGGAAACCGCCGGCGCCGAAGAGCGCGCGGGCCTCGTCGTACTCCTTGCGGCGCTTGGGATCGCCCAGGACGTCATGGGCCTCGGAGACCTCCTTGAAGCGCTCCTCGGCCCGGGCGTCGCCCTTGTTGGCGTCCGGGTGGAACTCGCGGGCGAGCTTCCGGTACGCCTTCTTGATCTCCGCCTCGGTGGCGTCCTTGGGGACGCCGAGGACCTTGTAGTAGTCCTTCTCCACGAAGTCCTTGGTACTCATCCCCGGCGTCCCTCCTCCCGGTCTTCCCTCGCGTCAGCCCTGCTCGGGGCCACCGCTCTCCTCATCAGCTGCCGTCTCCGCCTGCTGGTCCTCGCCCTTGCCGGGCTGCGCGCCCGGCTGGGGCTCGGCTACGCCGACCCGCGCGGGCCGGATGGTGCGCTCGCCGATGCGATACCCGGGCTGCAGGATCTGCACGCACGTCGTCTCGGTGACGTCGGGCGAGTACGAGTGCATCAGCGCCTCGTGCACCGTCGGGTCGAAGGCCTCGCCCTCCTTCCCGAACTGCTGCAGGCCCATCTTCGCCACGACCGTCTCCAGCGACTCGGCCACCGACTTGAAGCCGCCGACCAGTTCGCCGTGGTCCCGGGCGCGGCCGATGTCGTCGAGCACCGGCAGCAGCTCGGTGAGCACGTTGGCGATCGCGACCTCCTTGACCGCCACCCGGTCCCGCTCGACCCGGCGGCGGTAGTTGGAGAACTCCGCCTGGAGCCGCTGCAGGTCCTGGGTCCGCTCGTTCAGCGCGGTACGGGTCTGGTCGAGCTGGGCGGTCAGCGCCGCCACCCGCTCGGCGTCCCCGGAGGCTCCGGGGGCCGCCTCCGGGGCCGCCTCCTCGGCGGCCTCGGAGGCCTGCGCCGCGTCACCGGGCTGCTCGCCCGGCTTGCCCGGCTCGGCGGGGACGTCGGGCTCCTGCTCGAAACCCGGGGTCTCCTCCGTCACGCTGCATCACCCTTGGGCTTGTCGTCGTCGACGATCTCGGCGTCCACCACGTCG
>NZ_JBSVCZ010000020.1:0-129834 GCF_054072955.1 Streptomyces sp. SS8 | reverse complement strand
ACCCCCCCCCCCCCCCCCCCCCCACCCCCCGCCCCCCCCCCCCCCGCGCCCCCCCCCCCCCCCCCCCCCGGGGGGGGCCCCCGGGGGGGGGCCCCCCCGCCCCCCCGGGGGGGCGGGCCCCGCCGCGCGTCCGGCCCGGTCCGGACCGGGCCGTTTCCGCCGAGCCCACCCCGTCCCGCATGACGGACGGGGATGGGCACGCATACCTGTTGTATCTATGGTGTGTCCATGCCCTCCCAGTCCTCCCCGTCCGCGAACCCGGCCCCGCCCGCCGCCGAACGCGTCTACACCCACGTCAAGCAGGCCGTCCTGGAACGCCGCTACGAGGGCGGCACCCTGCTCACCGAGGGCGAGCTGGCCGGGGCGGTCGGGGTCTCCCGCACCCCCGTGCGGGAGGCGCTGCTGCGTCTGGAGGCCGAGGGCCTGCTCAGGCTCTACCCCAAGAAGGGCGCGCTCGTCCTGCCCGTCTCCGTCCAGGAGATCGGCGACGTCGTCGAGACCAGGCTGCTGGTCGAGGAGCACGCCGTGCGCAAGGTCACCCCCGCGCCGGGTGACCTGCTGGACCGGCTCGGCGAACTCCTGGAGCGGCAGCGGCGCCAGGCCGAGACCGGCGACCTGGCGGCGGTGGCCGCCACCGACCGCTGCTTCCACGCCGCCGTGGTCGGGGCGGCCGGCAACCGGATCCTGGAGCGCCTGTACGACCAGCTCCGCGACCGCCAGCTGCGCATGGGCGTCGCCGTGATGCACTCACACCCCGACCGCATCGCCAAGAACATCACCGAGCACACCGAGATCCTGCGCGCACTGCGCACGGGGGACGCGGAGGCCGCCGCCGAGGCGGTGCGCGGTCACGTCGGCTCCGTGCGGCACCTGCTGCGCGGTGAGGTCCGGTGAGCGGCGGGAACACACCCGGAGCACCGGCATCCGGAACTCCGGCCTTTGGAACCCCGGCTTCCGGAGTGCGGCTCGGCGGCCCGCGGGCCGCCTTCGTGTGGGGCCTGGGCGTCGCCGTCTACTTCACCGCCATCACCTACCGCACCGGCCTGGGCGTCGCGGGCATCGACGCCGCCGGCCGCTTCGGCATCAACGCCTCGGCCCTGTCGACCTTCTCCATCCTCCAGCTCCTGGTCTACGCCGGGATGCAGATACCCGTCGGCCTGCTGGTGGACCGCTGGGGCACCAGGAAGGTCCTGCTCCTGGGCATCGTGCTGTTCACCACCGGCCAGTTCGCCTTCGCCCTCTCCGGCTCGTACGCCATGGCGCTGGCCGCCCGCGCGCTGCTGGGCTGCGGCGACGCCATGACGTTCATCAGCGTGCTGCGGCTGGGCTCCAACTGGTTCCCGCCCCGCCGCGGTCCGCTGATCGCCCAGGTGGCGGCGTTGTTCGGGATGGCGGGCAACCTGCTGACCACACTGGTCCTGGCGCGTCTGCTGGCCGCCTTCGGCTGGACGCCGACCTTCGCGGGCAGCGCCGGGCTGGGCGTGCTGGTCCTGGTGCTCGTCCTGCTCTTCCTCAGGGACCGGCCCGAGGGCGCCGGACCCGCTCCCGCCCCCGCCCCCGGTGCGGGGCCGGCGCGCGAGCCCGGCTACGTACGCCGCCAGCTCGCCGAGGCGTGGCGCGAGCCGGGCACCCGGCTGGGCATGTGGGTGCACTTCACCACGCAGTTCCCCGGCATGGTCTTCCTGCTGCTGTGGGGGATGCCGTTCCTGGTCGAGGCGCAGGGCCGCACCCGCGCCGAGGCCGGCACCCTGCTGACCGTGGTGGTGCTCTCCAACATGGCCATCGGCCTGGTCTACGGCCAGGTCATAGCCCGGCACCACAGCGCACGGGCGCCGATCGCGCTCGGCACGGTGCTGGCCACGGCCGCCGTCTGGGCGATGGTGCTGTGCTGGCCGGGGCGGGCGCCGCTGTGGGCGCTGGCCCTGCTGTGCGTGGTGCTCGGCGCCTGCGGTCCGGGCTCGATGATCGGCTTCGACTTCGCCCGCCCCGCCAATCCGCCCGAGCGGCAGGGCACGGCGTCGGGCATCGTCAACATCGGCGGCTTCACGGCGTCCATGGCCACCCTGCTGGCGATCGGCGTCCTGCTGGACGCGACCGGCGACGACTACCGGATCGCGTTCGCCTCCGTCTTCGTCCTCCAGGCGCTGGGCACCGCCCAGATCCTGCGGCTGCGCGGCCGGGCGCACCGCCGCGAGCGCGAGCGGGTGGTGGCCAGCCGCGTCGAGGCGGTGCACGTACCGGTGTGAGGCGGGCTCCCGCCGGGGCCCGGGCCTTCGGGCTCAGGATCTTCGGGGCCAGTGCCTTCGGACTCAGTGCCTTCGGACTCAGTGCCCTCGGGCTCAGGGCGTGACGGCGAAGTGCGCGAGGATCGCGTCCGCGAGGGCCTGGTCGCCCTCGATCTTGAGGTTCTCGCGCACCGCCGCGGGCCGCACCCGCCCGCAGGCCAGCCGCAGGTACGTCTCCCAGTCCGTCGCCAGCGTGACCGCCGGCCCCAGCGAGACGCTGCCGTCCACGGTGCCCCGGCCCTCGGCGTCCACGCGCACGGTCCGCATGAACTCCAGCGGCCCGCTCACGTCGATGACGACCGCCGAGTTCGGCGGCGCCCCCGCGTCCTTGGCGACCACCTTGGGCAGCCCGTGCAGCAGCACGTCCCGCGTGACGTACGCGCCGGGGGAGTCCAGGTTGCCCGGCCTGCCCAGCGCCCGCCGCAGGTCCTGCTCGTGCACCCACACGTCGAACGCACGCAGCTGCAGCGCCCGCTCCAGCGTCATCTCCCGGCCGAGCGGGGTCATCACCATCGTCGACGGGTCGCGCTTCTCGTTCCTCAGCTGGCGGGAGCGGCGGATGATCGTGTACTCCAGCTCGCTGGTCATCTCCGGCGCGGTGTGGCAGCGCCGCACGTCCACCTGGACCTCGACGCGGCGGCTGACCTCGTCCTTCACATGGAACAGGTCCCGCGGCAGGGAGTGGATGGGGCGGGGGTCGCCCAGCATCTCGCACTCCGATCCGATGACATGGGAGACGATGTCGCGGACCGACCATCCCGGGCACTCGGTCGCGCGGTTCCACTCGCCCTCGACCAGCGGGGAGACCAGCTCGGATATCGCCTCGATGGAGTGGGCCCAGGCATCGGCGTAGGGCTGAAGGCTAGGGTGGTCGGTCAACGGGACCCCTCGGATACGTGCTGAATACGTGTGGATGGTGTGGGTTCGCGGACTGGGTGCTCTCAAGTTACGCTGCGGGCGGGCAGCCTGACAGGCCTTTCGGGTGACGATCGTAGGCTGCTTTCGACCGGCTTTCGACCGGCGTTTGGCCCCCTCGAACCCATGGACGGTGGTACGGTGCGCGCCTCTCTCATCCAGATCGGTGTGGACGAGGACGAAACGGTCGAAGCGCGCCGCGTACGCGCCGCCTCGCTCGTGCGCGAGCAGACCGCCTCCGACCTGGTCGTCCTGCCCGAGCTGTGGACGGTCGGGGCCTTCGCCTTCGACTCCTTCGAGGCCGGTGCCGAGCCGCTGGACGGACCCACCGCGCGGGCCATGTCCGAGGCGGCCCGCGAGGCGCGCGTCTGGCTGCACGCCGGATCCGTGGTGGAACGCGCCGAGCACGCCGGCGGCCCCGGCGGAACGGCCCTGTACAACACCTCCCTGGTGTTCTCCCCCGACGGCGAGCGGGCCGCCGCGTACCGCAAGATCCACCGCTTCGGCTTCGACCGGGGCGAGGCCACCCTGATGTCCGCCGGCGCCGAACCGGTCACCGTCGCCCTGCCCGGCATCACCCTGGGCCTGGCCACCTGCTACGACCTGCGCTTCCCCGAACTGTTCCGCGCGCTGACCGACGCCGGCGCCCGGGCGCTGGTGGTCCCGGCGGGCTGGCCCGACCGCCGCGCCTCCCACTGGTCCCTGCTGGCCCGCGCCCGCGCCGTGGAGAACCAGGCGTACGTCCTGGCCTGCGGCACCGCGGGCACCCACGCGGGCGTACCCCAGGCGGGCCGCAGCGCGATCATCGACCCCTGGGGCGAGACGCTGGCCGAGGCGCCGGACGCCGGGGAACGGGTCGTCACCGCCGAGCTGGACCCGGCGTACGTCGACAGGGTCCGTGAGGACTTCCCCGTCCTGCGGGACCGGGTGCTGCGCTGAGCACCCCCGTCCCCGTTCGCGCGTCCCCCGCCCGCGCCCCCGGAGGCGCTGAGTAGCCGTACTCATGCGGACGCCGCCGGGCCGCGCCACCGTGGTGGCCATGACCACACCAGTCCAGCGGCCCACCACCGCCGCGTTCTTCGTGCAGGCCGTCGCCTCCTTCGCACTCTCGCTGCTCGCCGTGGGCCTCGGTGTCGCCTACATGCCGATGGGGCCCTGGGAGCGCGGCTTCCTGGCGATCGGCGTCCTCTTCCTGATCTCCTCCACCTTCACGCTGGCCAAGTGCGTGCGGGACCGGCAGGAGATGCAGGAGGTGACCACCCGCGTGGACAAGGCCCGGCTGGACAAGCTGATCACCGAGCACGACCCGTTCGATCCCAAGAACATCTGAGCCGCGCCCCGGTCCGCACCGGCCCGCCCCGGTCCGCCTCACCGGGCCCGCCGGGCAACCGCGCCGCCGCCGCGGGATGTCCTCCTTCCACAGGGAACCGCAGGACGGGAGAGGGAGGGCGCATGGCACCGAGGGCGGGAGCGCGGCGGCGGTGGGGCGGGGCCGAACGGGACGGTGCCGGGCGCACCGCCTGGAGCAGGGGCCGCGTCCCCGCCGCCCTCGCCGTGCTCACGGCCGGGGCAGCGGCGTTCCACCCCCTGGTGCCGGGCGCCGTACTCGGTCTGGGCAGCCTGCTGGAGGCCTTCCTGCCGTGGCTCGGCCTGGCCGTCCCCGTGCTGCTGGCCGCGGCGCTGGTACGCCGCTCGGCCCTCGCCCTGGCGGCGCTGGCGCTGCCGTCGGCGGTCTGGGTCGCCCTCTTCCACGACGCCCTGTCCCCTCGGGGCGAGGACGCCGGCGGCACCGCCCGTACCGCCCTCCTCACGGCCGTCCAGCACAACGCGAGCGACGAGAACCGCGATCCGGCCGCCACCGCGCGGGCCCTGGCCGCCGCCGGTCCCGACGTCGTCGCGCTGCAGGAGCTGACCCCCGCCGCCCTGCCCGCCTACGGCGAGGCGCTGGCGCGGGAGTACCCCCACCACGCGGTGGCGGGGACCGTCGGCCTGTGGTCCAGGCACCCCCTGACCGGCACCCGCCCGCTGGACATCCGCCCCGCGGACCTCGGCCCCGACTGGAACCGCGGGCTGCGCACCGCCGTGCGCACCCCGCACGGCGACGTCGCCGTGCACGTGGCCCATCTGCCCTCGGTGCGCATCCGCGCGAACGGCTTCGACACGAGGCGACGGGACGAGAGCGCCGCTCTGCTGGGGGAGGCTCTGCGGGCGGAGGAGCTGCCCCGCGTGATCGTGCTGGGCGACTTCAACGGCACCCTGGACGACCGCGGGCTCGCCCCCGTCCTGAACGGTGTGGACTCCACCGGCCGGGAGGCGGCCGACGGCTTCTCCTTCAGCTGGCCCACGGCCTTCCCCGTCGCCCGGATCGACCACGTCATGGCCCGCGGCGCCGCCGTCACCCGCCTGTGGACCCTGGAGGCCACCGGCAGCGACCACCTCCCGGTCGCGGCCCGGATCGAGCTCACCCCGGATCGAGCCCACCCCGGGCCGCTTCCCCCCGGGCCGGGGCATGACCGACGAGGGCGCTGACGGGCGGGAAGAGCCCCGTCCGGCGCCCGGACGCATCGTTGACAGGGGCCGGAAGATGGGGCACCGTCAAAGCCCGTCAAGGTGGTCTCGACCACGGATTCGCCATGCACGGGGGGTGCTGAATGGGTCTGAGGCTCCTCGGCCCGGTCGATCTTGTGGTGGACGGTCGGTCGGTCGACCTCGGGGGTCCCAGGCAGCGGGCCGTACTGGCCGTGCTGGGCCTCAACGCGAACCGGATCGTCCCCGTCGAGCAGCTCATCGACGCCGTCTGGGACACCGCTCCCCCCTCCACGGCACGCGGGCAGATCCAGACCTGCATCTCCGCGCTGCGCAGGATCCTCGGCGACGCCGGACACCCCGGCGCCATCGCCACGCGCCAGCCGGGGTACATGCTGGTGATCGGCTCCGAGGAGCTCGACGTTCTGCGCTTCTCCGCACTGGTGGCCGAGGCCCGGTCGCACGCGGACGAGGGATGCGAGGAGCGGGCGGCCGCGGTGCTGCGCGAGGCCCTGGCCCTCTGGCGGGGGGCCGCGCTCGCCGGCGTCCCCAGCGGGATGGTGCGGCGCGAGGCCACCGTCCTGGAGGACCGGCGGCTGGCCGCCGTCGAGGAACTCGTGCGGCTCGACCTCGCGCTGGGCAGACATGAGGAGATCTGTCATGAATTACGCGCGTTGGTGGCGGAGCACCCCCTACGTGAACGGCTCCACTGCTTCCTGATGCTGGCGCTGTACCGCGCGGGCCGCCAGGCCGAGGCGCTGGAGGCGGGGCGCCTGGCACGCGCCGTGATGGTGGAGGAGATAGGCGTCGAGCCCAGCCAGGAGCTCCAGGAGCTGACCCGGGCGATCCTGAACCGCGATCCGTCGCTCGACCTGCCCGCGGACCTCCGCCCGCCCCCGCCCCGTTCCTCCGGTCCCGGCGCACGTGAACAGCGCTCCACCGCGCCGCGTGAGGGAGAAAACGCGCTCGTCCCCCAGCAGCTTCCGCCCAGCGTCGCCGACTTCACCGGACGCGGGGACCTCCTGGAGGAGATCAAGCGGCTGCTGACGGAAGGCGGGGAGGAGGGAGGGGCGCGCTGGAGCGTGCCGATCGTCGCGATCTCCGGCAAGGGCGGGGTGGGGAAGTCCAGCCTCGCGGTGCGGGCCGCACACGAACTGAGCGCCCGTTTCCCCGACGGGCAGCTCTACGCGGACATGCGCACCCCCGGCGGCGAGGACCGCACCGCCCGCCTCCTGGCCCGCTTCCTGCGCGCGCTGGGCGTTCCGGGCACCGCGGTGCCCGAGGACACGGACGAGCGCGTCGAGCTCTTCCGCAGCAAGCTGTCGGGCAGACGGCTGCTGCTGGTGCTCGACGACGCCACCTCGGAGGAGCAGGTGCGGCCCCTGCTGCCCGGCAGTCCCACGTGCGCGGTGATCGTCACCAGCCGCAAGCGCCTGGGCGGCCTGACCGGCGCCCACCGGCTCGACATCGACGTCTTCGACACCGACAAGTCCATCGAGCTCCTCACCAGGATCGTCGGCAAGGACCGGGTGGAGGCCGAGCGCGAGGCGGCCGTGGAGCTGGTGACGTCCTGCGGCGGTCTGCCGCTGGCGCTGCGGATCGCCGGTGCGCGGCTGGCCTCGCGGCCCCACTGGCAGATGGAGGGCCTGGTGCGGCGGCTGCGCGACGAGGCGCGCAGGCTGGACGAACTGGCCCACCACGGGCTGGAGCTGAGGTCCAACATGGAGCTGGCCTACCGCGGGCTCGGCGAGTCGGCGGCCCGGCTGTTCCGGCGTCTGTCGATGGTCAGGGTCCTCGACTTCCCGGACTGGAACGCGGCGGCGCTGCTGGACGTCTCGCCGGCCGAGGGCAGGGAGCTCCTGGACACGCTGGTGGACGCGCAGCTCCTGGACGTCGTGGTGTACCCGGGATCCCGCTCGCCCCGCTACCGCTTCCACGACCTCATCCGGATCTACGCCGGTGAGCGGCTGTCGGCGGAGGAGGACGGGCACGAGCGCGCGGCGGCCCTGTCCCGCCTGCTGGGCGGCTGGCTGGCCCTGGCGGAGGAGGCGCACCGCAGCGAGTACGGCGGGGACTACACGATCCTGCACGGCGGCGCCCCGCGCTGGCGCCCGGCTGAGGGCTGGGACCCGGACGGTGTGGGCGAGCCGGCCTGCTGGTGGGAGGCCGAGCGGCGCGCCCTGACGGCCGCCGTGCGGCAGGCGGCGCAGGCCGGGCTGGACGAGCTGTGCTGGGATCTGGCGCTGACCGCGGTCACCCTGTTCGAGGCGAAGGGCTACTTCGACGACTGGCGCGAGTGCGCCACGGTCGCCATGGAGGCCGCCGAGCGGGCCGGCAACCGCACGGGCACGGCGGCGATGCTGTACTCACTGGGGACGCTGCACATGTTCCAGACCCAGATGGCCGAGGCGCGGTACTGCTTCGAGGCCGCGCTCGCCGCCTTCCGGGCGGAGGGCGACGCGCACGGCTGCGCCCTGGTGCTGCGCAACGCCGCGCACGTCGACGGCCTGTACGGCGACATCCCCAGGATGCTCGACAGGTACGACGAGTCGCTGCGGACGATGCGCGCCGTGGGCGACCGTGTGGGGGAGGCGCACATCCTGCGCAGCCTGGCCAAGTTCCACCTGGGCGAGGGGGATCCGCAGACCGCGGGCGAGCTGCTGGACGAGGCACTGGCCATCTGCCGGGAGGTGTCGTGCCCGAGGATGGAGGTGCAGGTCGTGCACCGCTTCGCCGAGGTCTACATGGCCACCGGCCGGATCGATCTCGCCCGCCAGACGCTGCACCGGGTGCTGCGCATGGTCCGCGACACCGGTGACCGCATCGGGGAGGTCCACGTGGTCTACGGCCTGGGGCTGCTGCGGCACCGGGAGGGCCGGCTGGACACCGCCGAGACCACCCTCGCGCACGCCCTGGGGCTGGCCCGCCGGGTGGGGGAGCAGCTCATCGAGGCGAAGGCGCTGTACGCGCTCGGCGAGATCGCGCTGGCGCGGGGAGGCGAGGCGAGCGCCGCCGGCCACCTGCGGGCGGCCCACGAGATCTTCGGGAAGCTGGGCTCGGTGCTGTGGCAGGCGAAGGCCCTCGTCCTGCTGTCGGAGGTCCGTCCCGGACAGGAATCCGCCCGGGACGACCTGGAGCGCGCCGTACGGCTGCTGTCGTCGGTCGACTCGCGCGAGTCCGCGAAGCTCCTGGCGGAGCTGCGGGCCGCCCACCCCGGCCTGCCGGCGGGGGAGCTGCTCGGATCGGGCGCGGAGGTCGGCGGACCCGCCTCCGTGTGAGCCGGGCCGGTGCGGGCACACGCGCCGCGTGTGAGCCGCACCGGCCCGGAGATCACCAGTGGGTGTCGTCCGTGCAGTTGTCCGGGAGCGGGTTCCCCGGGGCGGCCGGGGAACAGCCGTACGCCGATTCCCCGGCCGCCGCCGTCTGCGTACCTGCCTGCGGACCTGCCGGGGACGCCATTCCCGCCGCGGTCGGCCCGAGGACGGCCGTGAGCGCGACGAGGAACGTGGCGGTGAAACGGCGTCTGGCGGACATGTTTTTCCCTCCATGGTGCCGGTCGGTGGTGGTGGTGCGGTTCGGTGAGAAGAGTGGAGCGCAGGATTCCATCGAATCGCCATCCCCCCGCTCCCGGCGGGCACTCAGCGCACCGGGAGCGGATCGACAGAGCATCGGGAGCCCTGCTCCTCATTGTCGTGTGCACGATCTCCGGACGCGAGGGGGCCACGACTGATGGACAGCCGCTTTCTCAGGTTGGACACGGAGGACCTGTGCGCCCTCGTCTCCGGGTTCGACTCCGCGCAGACGGCCGCCGAGGAGCTGCTGGCGCATCCGCACGGCGGCCCCGGGCGGTACGCCGGACCCGGCGGGCGATTACTGGAACTGCGCGGTGAAACGGCGGTGTTACGGGACCCCGGCGGTGGCGACCTGTGCGCGATGCCGGCGTCGGGCCTGTACGCCTGCCGGGCCGCGGCCCTGACCGCGCTGGCGGCGAACCAGCTCCTGGACCCCGGGGTGGTGACCGCCTCGCTGATCGGCTCGGGCGCCGCCGGGCGCATACAGCTGCTGGTGATCGCGCGCAGCGTACCGGACGTCAGCCATGTCGCCGTCCACTCGCCGAGAGGCCCGCACGCCTCACCGGTCGACAGCGGGACCGCCGGCGTCCTGGAGGCGACGGGCATCGGGCTGACCGTCGCGGCGAGCCCGGAGGAGGCCACGTTCGGCGCCAGTCTGGTCGTCGTCACCGAGCCGGTGGTGAGCGAGCCGTGCCTGGGACATCTGGCCCCGGGGTCCGTGCTGGTCAACGCCACCGGCCGCAGTCTGAAGGAGGAGGCGACGGGCTGCGTCAGCGCCGTCTACGTCGATGACCTCGGCCTGCTGGACGGGGCGGCCGGGCCCGGCTGCCCCGGCTCGGTGGCCGGGTGCGTTCCCGTTCCGGCGGGAGGCCGACTCGGCGTCGAGGCCGACCTGCGGCAGGTCTTCACGGGCGAACACCCCGGCCGTGCCTGTGCCGACCACGTCCTGCTGGTGGAGCTCCTGAGCGGTACGGCCCCGGAGACGAGGCTGGACGTGGCGCTCGCGGAACGGATCCACCGGACCGCGCTGCGCCACGGCCTCGGCGCCCTCTCGCCCGGCTGACGGCCGCGGCACCCCCGCTCCTCCCGTGTGTTCCACCCGGGCGCGGACGCGTCCCACGGCCGCGCCCCATCCCCCCAACCGTTCCGTCGTGAGGACACGCGTATGTCGAACACTCCGCTCCGGGCACCGGCCGGCCGTGACACGGTCCGAGGTGACCTGCTGCGCCTGCGGGACCTGTACGAGGAGAGCATCGCCGCGCAGGCGTCCGCCGCGCGCCCGCCGGCGGAGCGTGTGGCCGGCCGGCGCCGTACCCACCGGCACCGCGGCATCGCCCTGGACGACCGGGCCGTGTCCGTGCGGTCGGAGGTGCTGGCCGTCCTCACCTCCTGGGCGGGGATGGTCGCCGACGAACGGGCGGTGCCGGCGCCCCCGGAGGCGCGGGTGCCGTCGCTGGTGGGGTTCCTGGAGGCGAACCTGGACTGGCTGCTCGGGCATCCCGCCGGAGCCGACTTCGCCGGGGAGACGGCGAAGCTGAACGCGGCCCTGTGCGCGGTCCTGGACCGCGAGCCGGCCCCGCGGGACCGCGAGATGGGGACGTGTGCGGTGCCCGGCTGCGGACGGGTGGTGCGCGCGACGGCCGCCGGCAGCCGGCCCGAGGTGCGCTGCGAGGCCGGGCACACGTGGCAGGCCCGGCACTGGCTCCTGCTGGGACGGCAGCCCGCCGCCGCGCCCGCGAGCAGCGCGCCGTGACGCCCGTGACACCCGTGACGCCCGGGCGGTCCGGGCGGTCCGGGAGGCCGCGGTGCACGGTGCCCACGGAGCTGGCCGCGCTCGCGGCCGGCGTGTCCCTGTCCACGGTGCGCAAGTGGGCCAGCCGCGGAAAACTGACCCGGTACGGCCGCCCAGGACGCGCGGAGTACGACCTGGAGGAAATCCGGGAGATTCTGGAGGGAAAGCGCTGAGGCGAATCGGGTAATACCCCCGTGGAGCGGATCCGGCATGGGTTTTTCCCGGCACGGATTCCTTCCGCATGCCCGGAAAACCCCCGGAGAAATGGACAGGGAAATATTCGGAATGCTGTTGACGGACGCCCGGGCCAGGTGTCACGCTTTTTCCACGGCACACCTGTGCCTCGGGGGATTCGAACGCCCGGGAGTCCGTCGGAACTCTTCCCGGATCCCCTCCTCCCCCGGCCTCCCCGCCCGGAGTGACGCCTCTTCCCGCTCCCGGCCCAGCGCCCGCACCGTCCGGTGCCGACGCCCACCAAACCTCCTTGACCGGCGGGTTTCCTTCCCGCGCCGGCCGTGAATCGCCGCCCATGGCCACGGCACCCGCCCGGCTCCGCGAAAACCACGAGAGGAGAACCGTGTCCACAGAAGGTGAGATAAAGCGGTTCGTCATCAGCAACTTCATCCCCGATGTCCCCGCCGACCAGCTCTCCTCCGATCTCGATCTGCTGGAGAACGGAGTGGTGGACAGCCTCGGCCTGTTGCGCCTCATCACCTGGGTCGGTGACGAGTACGGGATTCCGGTCGCCGACCTCGATATCGCGCCGCATCAGTTCAGCTCGGTCGAAGCCATTGCGGATTTCGTCCGGAGTGCGCGCGTCGGATGACTCGGTGCGGCGGCCCGTCGCGCCCGGAACCATGAAGAGGAGAAGAAGGATGATTGTCCGCGGGAAAGAAGAGGTCGAGGGCGTCGACTGGGGCAACGGCCTGAGCTACCGGTTCCTCGTCGAGAAGGACCGGATGGGCTTCACGGTGGCCCACACCGTCGTGAAGGCCGGCTCGAAGTCGCCCCTGCACTACAGGAGGCATCTGGAGGCCTGCTACTGCATCGCCGGCCGCGGCCAGGTGATCACCGAGGACGGCACGGTCCACGAGATCGGGCCCGGGACCCTCTACGCGCTCGACGAGCACGACAAGCACTTCCTGATCGCCGCGCCTGACCGCGACCTGGAACTGGTCAGCGTCTTCAACCCGCCGCTGCGGGGCGACGAGCGGCACAACTTCGACGCCGCCGAGTACTCCCACTACTGATCCGGCGTCGGACCCGCCCCCGGCAGGCACGGGGGCTCCGTGAGGCCGGCCGGTGCGCCCGCTCCCTCCCCCGGCGCACCGGCCACCCACCGCGACAGCCACCAGCGCTTCCCATCCCCAGGGCCCGGCGACGGGCCGGAGCAAGGAGGTAAGGACCGATGTCCGCACACGACCGGACCGAACTGTTCTCGATATCGGACGAGGTGGCCGACGCGGTGGCGTCGGGGCTGCCGGTGGTCGCGATGGAGTCCTCGGGCGTGGCCCACGGCCTGCCGTACCCGATGAACCTGGAGACCGCGCTCGACATGCACAAGGCCATCCGGGCGGGCGGCGCGGTGCCCGCCAGGATCGGCCTCTTCGGCGGGCGGTTCGTGGTCGGCATGTCCGACGCAATGGTGGAGCGGTTCGCCACCACCCCGGACCTGCCCAAGGTCAGCACCCGGGACATCGGCCCCGCCCTGGCCTCCAAGGGGCCCGGGGGCACGACCGTCTCCGCCGCGCTGGTGGCCGCCGCCCGGGCGGGCATCGAGGTCTTCGCGGTCGCGGGCATCGGCGGGGTGCACTTCGGCGCCCAGCACAGCTTCGACGTCTCGGCGGACCTGATCGAGTTCACCCGGCACCGGGTCGCCACCGTGTGCGCGGGGGCGAAGACCGTGCTGGACCCGGCGCTGACGCTGGAGTACCTGGAGACCCAGGGCGTCCCGGTGGTCGGCTACCGCTGCGACGACTTCCCCGCCTACTACTGCGTCTCCAGCGGACGGCCCAACCCGCGCCGCACGGACGACATGGAGGAGCTCGCGGCCTCCGTCCGCCTGCACTGGGAGGCCGGGAACCGCGGCGGGTTCCTCGTCACCCACCCGATCGCCGAGCAGGACGCGCTGCCCTCGGAGCACATCTACGCGCTGATCCGGGAGAAGCAGGCCGAGGCCGAGCGCGAGGGCATAAGCGGCCCGGCGATGACACCGCGCATCCTGAGCGCGGTCTCGGCCGCGACCCAGGGCCGCACCGCCGAGGCGAACCGCTCCGTGCTGCTGTCCACCAGCGCGCTCGCGGCCGAGGTGGCCGTCGCCATGAGCCGGTACGGCGCACCGGTGGGTGCCGCGTGAGCGGCCCGTACCGCGCGGTGCTCTTCGATGTCGACGGCACCCTGGTGGACACCCCGGGCGGCATGACGAAGGTGCTGGACGCGGTGGTGCGGGAGACGGGCCGGGAGGTGGACCGGGAGCGGCTGCGCGCCACGGTCGGCCGCCCCCTGGCGGCCTCGTTCGCCACCCTCCTCGGGCTTCCCGAGGAGCACGCGGAGGTGGCGCACGCCGTGGAGCGCGCCCGGCGGCTGTTCACCGAGACGGTCATCCCGGCCGCGGCCGACCTGGTCTTCCCGGAAGTGCCGCGGATGCTCGCCGAACTGCGCGAGCGCGGCCTGCCGCTGGCCGTCGTCACCAGCAAGATCAGGCGCAGCGCGGTCGAACTGCTGGAGGCCGCCGGGCTGCTGGACTCGTTCGACACCCTCTCGTGCCACGGCATGACCCCCAGGGGCAAGCCCGCCCCGGACCTCGCACTGCTCGCCTGCGGCGAGCTGGGCGTGTCCGCCGGACACTGCCTCGTCGTCGGCGACGCGGTGGACGACATGCGCATGGCGCGCGGCGCGGGCATGGCGGCACTCGGCGTCGGGTTCGGCGTCGCCACCCCCCGCGAACTGAAGGACGCCGGCGCGCTGTCGGTGTCCGGCTCGGTCGGCGAGCTGCGCGCGGCGCTCTCGGCCGCCACCGCGCCCGCCCCCCTTCCACTCGGCTCCGACCAGGGATGATCCACATGACTTCACCGGGTACCACCGGCGCCGCGGCACCCCGCGGCGCCACCCGCGCCGCACTGGCGATCCTCGCCGTGGCGCAGTTCCTGCTCGCCCTCGACTACTCCATCGTCTACATCGCGCTGCCCAGCGTCGGCGACGAGTTCGGCCTGACCGAGAGCTCGGTCCAGTGGGTCGTCAGCGGTTACGCGGTGTTCTTCGCCGGGTTCCTCATCGTCGGCGGACGGGCCTCGGACCGCTTCGGCCCCCGCAACCTCTACGTCGCCGCGATGCTGCTGTTCGGCGTCTCCTCGCTGGCAGGCGGGCTGGCCTCCGACACGGCCGTCCTGCTGATCGCCCGCGGAGCCCAGGGCATCGCCGCGGCCATGCTCCAGCCGGCCGTCATCGCCCTGATCAACACCTCGTTCGAGGCGGGTCCGGCGCGCAACCGGGCGCTGTCGGTCTGGGGGACCGTCGGCGCCTCCGGCCTGGCGGCCGGCGTGATGGCGGGCGGCCTGCTGACCACCGTCTCCTGGCGCTGGGTCTTCCTGATCAACCTGCCCATCGCGGTGCTGTGCGTCCTGGCCGCGCCCCGGCTGCTGCCGAAGTCGACGGCGGTGCCCCGCCGCGGCACCACCCTCAACGTGCCCAACGGGGCGCTGTGCACCGGCACGGTCCTCGCCGCGGCCCTCGGGCTCACCCAGGCGTCCGGCCGGGGCTGGTCCCACTGGAGCACGCTCGCCGGGCTGGGGACGGCGGCCGTCCTGCTGGCCGTGTTCGTGGTGCGGGAGCGGGCCAGCGAGCGGCCGCTGGTGGCCCCGGCGATCCGTCGCACCCGTTCCCTGCTGGTGGGCTGCGGTTCGACCGCGCTCTACATGGCCAGCGTCGGGAACATGTTCTTCGTGGTGACGCTGCTGCTGCAGGAGCTGCGCGGCTACGGCCCGCTCTCCGCGGGACTGGCGTTCCTCCCGATGGCCGTGGCCATCACCGTGGCGAACTCGGTGGCGGCGCGCCTGGTCGACGCGCTGGGAGTGCGGCTGACCCTCACCCTGGCCTTCCTCGCCGACGCCGCCGGCCTGCTGCTGCTCGCGGTCCAGGTGGGCGGGGAGGGCTATGTGGCGCATCTGCTGCCCGGGCTGCTGGTCACCGGCTTCGCGCACGGCGTCACGTACGTGGTGATGTTCATCGCGGGCACGGCCGACGTGGAGGACCGCAACCAGGGCGTGGCGGGCGCGATGATGACGACCGCCCAGTACATGAGCGGTGCGCTCGGCATCGCCGTCCTGGTCCTGGTGCTCGGGATCGATCCCGGTCAGGACGACTTCGGCCGGGCGTTCGTCGCCACGGCGGTGGCCGCCCTCCTCGGCGCCGCGCTGGCGTGGTTCGGCCTGGCGCGCACCTCCGCGGCCCGGACCGGGCGGGACGCCGCCGAGGAGGAGGGCGCGGTCGCCGCCTCCCCCGAGGGGGGGAGGCTGTCATGAGACGGCACTCCTGGGTGGCGCAGCTCGGGGTCCTGGTCATCCACAACGACCCCGTGGTCGAGGCCGAACTGTGGGCCATGGCGCCGGACGGCGTCACCGTCCACGCGGCCCGCTTCGAGAGCCCGACCAGCGGCGGCGCCGAGTACACCGGCACCTCCTGGAAGGAGATGGTGGAGTCGCCGGACATCCGGCGGGGGCTGGGCCAGCTCGGCCGGATGGACCTGTCCGCGATCTGCCTGTGCTTCGGCTCGGCCAGCTTCTTCGGCGGCCCGGAGTTCGACGAGGGCTTCACCGCCGCGGCCCGCGAACTGGCGGGCGGCACCGAGGTGTACACGGCCGGCCAGGCGATCTTGGGCGCCCTCGCCGCCACCGGTGTGGAAAGGCCCCTGGTCGTGGTGCCGCCGTGGTTCACCGCGCCGACCTTCGCCGCCGCGCGCGGCTATCTGGAGGCGGCCGGCAGGAGCGCCGCCGACCTGCTCCAGTACCAGCTCGACGAGGAGTGGCGGGAGGTCCGCCGCCACCAGCTCTTCGACCGCGGGGGCCGCTGGGAGGTGCGCCCCGACGAGGTGTGCCGCCAGGTCGCCGGAGGGTTCCCGGGGGACGCCGACGGCGTGCTGATACCGGGCAGCGGGTTCCGCTCCTTCGAGGCGGTCGAGCCGCTGGAGGACGAGCTGGGCGTACCGGTGGTGACCTCCAACCAGGCGTGCCTGTGGAAGCTGCTCGACCTGACCGGGCTGGACGCCGCAGTGCCCGGGGGCGGCCGGCTCCTGGGCCGCCGGCCGGCCGCCGCGGTGTGAGCCGGCGTGTGAGCCGGCGCCCCGCACCCCCTGCCGAGCCCGCCCGGACGGCCCGCCCCACCGGCCCGTCCGGGCCGCTCCGCCACGCCCGTCCGACGTGAAGGGAAGACCCCCATGCCGTCCCGATCGTTCGTGGAACTCTTCGCCGAACAGGCGCGGACCCGGCCGGACGCCCCGGCCCTGTCCTGGCACGGCCGCGTACTGCGGTACGCGGAGCTGGCCGCGTGGGCCGACGCCGCCCACGCGGAGCTGGTGTCACTGCGGATCGCCGACGGCGCGCCGGTGTGCGTGCCCGCGCGGAAGTCGCCGGAGACCGTCGCGCTCCTCATCGCCTGCTTCCGGGCCGGACGGCGGGTCCTGCTGCCGTCCGCCGGTCTGGGCGCGCAGGCACTCGCCTCCCTGTGCGCGCGGGCGGGCTGCACACACGTCCTGAGCGCCGGCGAGGCCGGCCCGGGGGGCCCTCCCGCCGTCGTGTCGCGCCCGTCCGGCGCCGCGCCGGACGGCGGCGGGGACCTCCCGCCCGGCGCCGGCCTGCTGCTGACCACCTCGGGGTCGACCGGCACGCCCAAGACGGTGGTGCTCGACTCCCTGGGCGCCGACCGCTTCATGTCCTGGGCGGCGGACCGCTTCGGCATCGGCCCCGGAACACGGGTGCTCAACTACGCCCCGCTCAACTTCGACCTCTGCCTGCTGGACGTGTGGGCAACGCTCGCGGCGGGCGGCTGCGCCGAACTCGTCGACCCCGACCACGGGGTGGACGGGGTGCGCCTGGCCGACCTGTGCGTCTCGCGCGCGCCGCACGTGCTCCAGGCGGTGCCGCTGTTCTTCCGGCTCGTCACCGAGGTGGCGGCCGTGCGCGGCCTGGTCTTCCCCGAGGCGAGGGACGTACTGCTCACCGGGGACGCCGCCCCGCCCGGCCTGCTGGAGCGGATCGCCGCGACGTTCCCCGCCGCCCGGCTGTGGAACGTCTACGGCTGCACCGAGACCAACGACAGCTTCCTGCACCGCATCACCCCCGAGGAGATCGGTTCGGGCGGCGCGGTGCCGATCGGCGGGCCCGTCGACGGCGTCGCCGCGCGCATCGTGGACGCCGACGGCCGGACGGTGACCGGCGCGGGCTCGGGGGAGCTGATGGTGGCGACCCCCTTCCAGGCGCACGGCTACCTCGGCCGGACCCCGGACCGGGAGCGGTGGCGCGACGGCTGGTTCCGCACCGGCGACATGGTGCGCCGCGACGAACGGGGGCTGGTGTTCCTGACCGGCCGGGGCGACCACCAGGTGAAGGTCCGCGGGGTGCGCACCAACCTCGCCGAGGTGGAGAGGGTCGTCATGGACCACCCCCAGGTCGGCGAGGCGGCCGTACTGGCGGTGCCGGACGCCGCCGGGGACAACGTCCTGCACGCCGTGGTGCGCCGTACGCCCGGCTCGGGGCTGAACAGCCTCGGACTGCGCGTCCACTGCGCGGCCGCGCTGCCCAGGACCGCGATCCCCGCGGTCTTCGAGATCACGGACGAGCCGCTGCCCGTGACCTCCACCGGAAAGGTGGACCGCAACGCGCTGCGCCGGGCCCGGAGTCCGCGACCGGCCCCCGCACCCGCCCCCGCCCCCGCCCCGGGCGCGGCCGCCACCGCGTGAGCGCGGGGCCGCCCCGCAGGCACCGCCCCGCCGGCACCACGGAGTCGGCGCACCGGTGGAACCGACGGAACCGACGGAACCGACGAAGGAGATGCGCAGTGACAGCGTGGAACGACGAGCAGCGCGAGTTGCGCGCGGCGGCCGAGCGGCTGGGTCCGCTGCTCGGCGAGGGGCACGTCGAGCGGGACGCCGGCGGCGAGTTCTCCGCCGGCGCGTGGAAACTGCTGCGGGAGACGGGCCTGCTGGGGCTGCCCTTCGGCACCGAGTGGGGAGGTCTCGACCAGTCCCTGCCCACCACGATGTACGTGCTGGAGGGGCTGGGCAACGCCTGCCGGGACGGCGGCCTGAGCTTCTCCGCCTCGACGCACATGGTGAGCACGGGCATCCCGCTCCAGCGCTTCGGCTCGGCGGAACTGAAGCGGCGCTTCCTGCCGCGCGTCTGCGACGGCTCGCTGATCGGCGCCCACGCCATCACCGAGCCGGAGGGCGGCTCGGACGTCATGTCGATGCGCACCACGGCGGTGCGCGACGGCGACGAGTACGTGCTGAACGGCGGCAAGGCGTTCGTGACCAACGGCCCGGTGGCCGACGTGTTCGTCGTCTACGCCCGCACAGGCCGGAAGGGCAGCCCGGCGGCGATCACCGCGTTCCTGGTGGAGCGCGGCACACCGGGCCTGTCGGTGGGCCGCCCCATCGCCAAGATGGGGCTGCGCACCTCCCCGCTGAGCGAGCTGTTCCTCGACGACTGCCGCGTCCCCGCGGCCAACGTCGTGGGGTCCCCCGGCGCCGGGTTCCTGATCCTGGACCACGTGATGAAGTGGGAGATCCTGTGCTCCTTCGTCATCAACCTCGGCGAGATGCAGCACCGGCTGGAGCGCTGTGTGGAGTACGCCCGCACGCGCACCCAGTTCGGGCAGCCGATCGGCTCCTACCAGTCGGTCGCCAACAAGATCGTCGAGATGAAGATGGCCGTCGAGACCTCCCGCAAGTGGCTCTACGACACGGCGCACAAGCTCCACTCCGGCAAGAACGCCACCGTCGACATCGCCATCAGCAAGCTGGTGGCCAGTGAGAGCAACGTCAGTACCGCGCTCGCCGCCGTCCAGATCTTCGGCGGCTACGGCTACACGGCCGAGTACGGCCTGGAGAAGGACCTGCGCAACGCGGTCGCCGGAACCATCTACTCCGGCACCTCCGAGATCCAGCGCCAGCGCATCGCGACCATGATCGGACTGTGAGGAGACACCGCCATGACCGCACCGACAGCCAATGACCACCTGCTGCGGGCCACAGAGTTCCTCGACCACGACAGCGACGCCGTACAGGCCCTCGTCCACCGGGTGCTGCCGGACGGCGGCAGGGGGATGAGCGACATCGAGCGGGCCCGCGCCCTCTACTACGAGGTGCGCGACGGCATCCACTACGAGGTCTACGGGGCCGACCTCTCCCGCGAAGGCCTGAGGGCCAGCTCCGTCATCGAACGCGGGATGGGCTTCTGCGTCCACAAGTCCATCGTGTACGCGGCGGCCATGCGGGCGGTCGGCGTACCCAGCCGCCTCTACTACGGCGACGTCCGCAACCATCTGGCCTCCCCGAAGCTGGAGGAGCTGATGGGCGGCCGGGTCTTCACCTTCCACAGCCTCACCACCCTCCTGCTGGACGGGAAGTGGGTGAAGGTGACGCCCGTCTTCAACGCGCTGCTGTGCCGCCTCTACAGGATCAAGCCGCTGGAGTTCGACGGCCGCGGCGACAGCATGTACCACCCCTACGACGAGGAGGGACGCAGGCACATGGAGTTCATCCGCTCGCACGGCGAGTTCGACGACTTCCCCTACGACCTGGTCGTGGGCGGCATACGCCAGGCGCATCCGCGACTGTTCGAGAGCCGCGACACCACGGCCAGGGGCTCGCTCGTCGCCGACGCCGCCGGCCAGGACGCCCCCGCCTGAGCGCGGCGGACCCGGAACCCGAAGAGGCGGCACGATGACCCCGACCCCCGTGTCCCCCGAGCGTCGCAGGGACCGCCGCACGCTGCTCACCTGGTCCGCCGTCGTCGCGGTCTCGGTGGCGCTGGCCCTGGCCGCGTCCTGGATCTACACCCGCGACGACTACTGGAGCCAACGGTGGACGGTCGACCTGACCGTCTACCTGGCCAGCGGCGAGACCGTCCGCGAGGGCGCCTCCCTCTACGACCTCGTCATCATCTCCCCCCTGTACGGGGAGATGCCCTACCTGTATCCGCCCCTGACCGCACTCCTGTTCTTCGTCCCCCTGTCCTTCCTGCCCGTGGGCGCCGCCTCGCTGGTCTGGAACAGCGCCTCGCTGGTGGCCCTCGGCGCCGTGGTGTGGCTGTCGCTGGGCATCGCCGGCGTGCGCGACGACCGGACCCGGTCGGTGCTGACCGTCGTCGGCCTCGTCCTCGCGGCCTGCCTGCTCCCCGTGCGGATCCAGCTCATAGCGGGCCAGATCAACATGTTCCTGCTGCTGCTCGTGCTGCTGGACTTCAGCCGCCGCTCCGACCGCCTGCGAGGGGTCGGCATCGGCATCGCGGCGGGACTGAAGATCACCCCGCTGATCTTCATCGTCTACCTCGTCGTCACCCGGCGCTGGGCCGCGGCCCGCAACGCGCTGGCCGCCTTCCTGGTCACCGTGGCCGTCGGCTTCATGGTCCTGCCGGGGGACGCGGCACGGTACTGGGGCGGCCTGGTGTTCCACTCCTCCCGCGCGGGCGGCGTCTTCGACACCCCCAACCAGTCCCTGGCCGGCGCGATGGCGCGGGCGCTGTCCAGCGAGCAGTTCGCCGCCTGGTGGCTGCTGGTCATGGCGGTGGTCGGGCTGTGGGGGACGGCCGTGGCCCTCTTCGCGTTCCGCCGCGGCTTTGACCTCCTGGGGTTCTCGGCGATCGCGGTCACCGGCCTGCTGGTCTCGCCCGTGAGCTGGGAGCACCACTGGGTCTACGTGATCCCGCTGCTGATCTGGCTGGCCGTCCGGGCCCACCGGACGCGTTCCCTGCCGCTGGCCGCGGCCACGGCGGTACTGGTGGCCGTCTTCACCATCCGGGTCTTCATGCTCGTGGGCATCCAGGAGTCCCCGCCGGCCCCGATGGCCCTGGCGGCGTGGGAGCAGGTCGTGGCCGCGTCGTACCCGCTCACCGGTCTCGCGCTGCTCGCCCTCGGGCCCCTGTGGATCAGGAGGAACCTGCCGGAGGCGGACGGCGCCGTGCCCCCCGCCTCCCCCGCGTCCTCCGCGGACGGCACCGGGCAGGGCCGCGCCCCGAAGGGGCCCGGGGAGGGCGGGGACACCGTCCACGAGCGTGCCGGAGCCGGCACCACCTGACAGAGCGGGCACGGAGCCGGGCACCGATCCCGCGCTCCTCCGCGGAGGCGACGGAAGGGCGGGGGCCGAACGGCCCCCGCCCTTCCGGCTTCGACGCGGCAGACCCGCACGTCCACCGCACCCACACGAGGAGTCATGGTGAACACCTCCCACGGCACCACCGCCGCCGGAGCCGCCGGACGGCCGGCCACCCCCTCTCGGCCCGCACCCTCCGAGTCCGTCCCCTCCCAGCCCGCCGCCCCTGAGCCCGCCGTCCCCGAGCCGGCCGCCTTACGGCCGGGGCCGTTCCAGAGCTCCGTCCGCTTCCCCCGCGCCGCCCGGGGCACCGCCACCGTCGAGATCGTCGTCCCGGTGTACAACGAGGAGCGGGCCCTGCCCGGCTGCCTGCGCACCCTGCACGCACGGCTCCGCGACGAGCTGCCCTACCCCTGGCGCATCACCGTCGCCGACAACGCCAGCACCGACCGCACCCTGGAGGTGGCCCGCGAACTGGCCACCGAGCTGCCGGGCGTGGGGGTGGTCCACCTGGACCGCAAGGGGAAGGGGGTGGCGCTGCGCACCGTCTGGGGCGCCAGCGACGCGGACATCGTCGCGTACATGGACGTGGACCTGTCGACCGGCCTGGACGGTCTGCTGCCCCTCATAGCCCCGCTGGCCAACGGCCACTCCGACCTGGCGATCGGCAGCAGGCTGGCCCCGGGCGCACGCACCCTGCGCGGGCTGCGCCGCGAGTTCGTCTCCCGCTCGTACAACGCGCTCATACGCCTCACCCACGGCGTCCGGTTCAGCGACGGCCAGTGCGGCTTCAAGGCGGCCCGGACCGAGGTGCTGCGGCCACTGCTGGAGCTGACCCGGGACGACGGCTTCTTCTTCGACACCGAGCTGCTGCTGCTGGCCGATCACAACGGCCTGCGGGTGCACGAGGTGGCGGTCGACTGGGTCGAGGACCTCGACACCCGGGTCGACCTGGTGGGCACCGCGGTCAAGGACCTGCGGGGCCTGTGGCGCGTGGCGCGGATGAAGTCCGCGGGGGAGGCGGTCGCGGAGCTGCCGCCCCGCCCCGGACCGGTGGCCGAGCACCCCGACGCCGTCGTCGCGGACCGGGGCGGCCGCGGTGCCCTGACCTGGGAACTGAGCTGCTTCATCGCCATCGGGATCGCCTCGACGGTCGGGCACGCCCTGCTCTACTGGCTGCTGCGGACCTGGTGGCCGCCGCTGGTGGCCAATCTGGTGGCGCAGACGGTCCTCACCCTCGCCAACACCGAGGCGAACCGGCGGCTGACCTTCCGCGGGTCCGCCACGGGCCCGGTCCGCGCCCACGTCGGCGCCGGGCTGCTCTTCGTGTTCGGCTATCTGCTGACGGGGGCCGCGGTCCTGGGCTACCGGCAGATCGCGGACGACCCCACCCCCGCCGCGGAGGCACTGGTGCTCGCCGCCGCGTACGTCACGGTCACCGTGGTGCGGTTCCTGGTGCTGCGGCTGGCCGTGTTCGCCCGCCGGACACCGAAGGCCGCCGGGCCGCCGCGCTGAGGCGCCCGCGGGTGGCGGCCGCACCGGAGCCCCGGCGCGGCCGCCGCCCGCGGGGCCCGGAGGGGGCGGCAGGGGGAGGAACGTACTCGCGAGTGGTCTGGACAACCAGCCCGCGCATGGCTACGTTGCGCTAGGTCTAGACCAATGCCCGGCGGTCGGCACCGCCCGGCCACACCTCGTCGCATGTCCGGAAAGCTCGCGGACCCCCCACCCCCAGGAGCGCACCATGCGAAGGAAGACCCCCACCGCCCCGGCCGTCCCGGCCGCCCCCCTGACCCTCCTGGACGGGAGCCGCGACCACGTCGTCGCGCTCTTCCGCGTCGTCGTCGGCCTCCTCTTCGCCTGCCACGGCGCGGCCACCCTCTTCGACGTGCTCGGCGGCCCGCACGGCGGCCGCGTACCGGACATCGGCCAGTGGCCCTCCTGGTGGGCCGCGGTCATCCAGCTCGCCGGCGGCATCCTGGTGGTGGCGGGCCTGTTCACCCGGACCGCGGCGGTGGTCTGCTCCGGCTCGATGGCCTACGCGTACTTCGTCGTGCACCAGCCCGAGGGCCTGTTCCCCATCGAGAACGGCGGCGAGCCCTCCGCGCTGTTCTGCTGGGCCTTCCTGCTGATAGCCGCCCTCGGCCCCGGCCGCTGGTCGCTGGACGCCCTCCGCACGGGCCGCGGGGAGCCGCGCGAGGACGCGCGCGGGACCTTGACACACTGGGGGGCATGAACAACCCAGCCTCCGCCGCCCCTCGCCGACGTGCCCGTGTCCGTGCCCCCGAGCTGACCGGCAAGGGGGGCTGGCTCAACACCGGCGGCAAGGAGCTGACCCTGGCCGACCTGCGGGGTCGCATCACCGTCCTGGACTTCTGGACCTTCTGCTGCGTGAACTGCCTGCACGTCGTCGACGAGCTGCGCGAGCTGGAGGAGAGGCACCGGGACACCGTGGTGGTCGTCGGCGTCCACTCGCCCAAGTTCGTCCACGAGGCCGAGCACCAAGCCGTCGTCGACGCCGTCGAGCGCTACGGGGTGCACCACCCCGTCCTGGACGACCCCGAGCTGGCGACCTGGAAGCAGTACGCGGTGCGCGCCTGGCCCACCCTCGTCGTCATCGACCCCGAGGGGTACGTCGTCGCCCAGCACGCGGGCGAGGGGCACGTCCACGCCATCGAGAAGCTGGTGACGGAGCTGGAGGCCGAGCACGAGGCCAAGGGGACGCTGCGGCGCGGCGACGGACCCTACGTTCCGCCGGAGCCGGAGCCGACCGACCTGCGCTTCCCCGGCAAGGCGCTTCTCCTGCCCTCGGGCAACCTGCTGGTCACCGACACCACCCGGCACCAGCTGGTGGAGCTGGAGCCGGACGGCGAGACGGTGGTGCGGCGCGTCGGCGAGGGGACGCGCGGGCTGGCCGACGGCCCGGAGGAGAAGGCCCGCTTCAGCGAGCCGCAGGGCCTGGCGCCGCTCCCGGACGGCAGGGTGGCCGTGGCCGACACCGTCAACCACGCGCTGCGGGCCTGGGACCCGGCGAGCGGCGAGGTCACCACGCTCGCCGGCACGGGCCGCCAGTGGTGGCAGGGCTCGCCGACGGCCGGGCCCGCGCGCGAGGTGGACCTCTCCTCGCCGTGGGACGTGGCCTGGTGGGAGGGCCGGCTGTGGATCGCGATGGCGGGCGTCCACCAGCTCTGGGCGTACGACCCGGAGGCGGGGACGGTCGCGGTCGCGGCGGGCACCACCAACGAGGGTCTGGTGGACGGCCCGGCGGAGCAGGCGTGGTTCGCGCAGCCGTCCGGGCTCGCGGCGGCCGGGGACCGGCTGTGGATCGCCGACTCCGAGACCTCGGCGCTGCGCTGGGTCGAGCGTGCCGCGGACGCCGGGAACGGCGCGGACGGCGAGGGCGGTGACGGCGGCGGGTACGTGCTGCGCACGGCGGTCGGCACCGGCCTGTTCGACTTCGGCCACCGCGACGGGGCGGCCGGCCAGGCACTGCTCCAGCACCCGCTGGGCGTCACCGCGCTGCCGGACGGATCGGTGGCGGTCTGCGACACCTACAACCACGCCCTGCGCCGCTACGATCCGGCGAGCGGCGAGGTCACCACGCTCGCCACGGATCTGCGCGAGCCCTCCGACGCCGTCCTGGTGGAGGACGACATCGTGGTCGTGGAGTCCGCCCGCCACCGGCTGACCCGGCTGCGGCTGCCCGAGGAGGCGGTACGGGTCGAGTCCGTCGCCCACCGCACCCGGCGCGAGGCGACCGAGGTGGCGCCGGGGGCGCTCCGGCTGGACGTGGTCTTCCAGGCCCCGCCCGGACAGAAGCTGGACACCCGCTACGGCCCCTCCACCCGGCTGCTGGTCAGCTCCACACCGCCGGAGCTGCTGGCGGACGGGGCGGGCCAGGGCACCGACCTGAGCCGGGAGCTGGTGCTCGCCGACGGCGCGACCGAGGGTGTGCTGCACGTCTCGGCGATGGCCGCCTCCTGCGACGACGATCCAACCAACGAGTACCCGGCCTGCCACGTGCACCAGCAGGACTGGGGTGTGCCCGTGCGCGTCACGGCGGACGGCGCCTCCCGGCTGCCGCTGGTGCTGGCGGGACTGGACGGCGACGCGTAGCCCCGGAGCGCGCCCGCGCACACGTCCGGCGCACACGCCTCGCGGACGCCTTCCCGCGGGCGCCGCGTCAGGCGCGCCACTGGTGGCGGTGGTTCTCCTCGACGACCGGGGCCGCCGGGCTCGGCGGCTGCACACGGCGGCGCTTGAAGATGGCCACGTAGGATGCCAGCCCGATGAAGCCGACCGCCATGAGGATCAGGCCGATCACATCGAGGTTGACCCCGGAGATCTCCCAGCTCACCCCGAAGGTCAGGATCGCGCCCACCGCGATCAGTACGATGGTCAGTGCCATGCCCATGAAGAACCGCCTCCGTCCGGCTGGTTGAGGGCTCGTTCAACCAACCGCGTACCCGTGGGCGGGACTTGCATTCCGGGCGCCGCGCGGACCCCGGCCGTCACGGCCGCCCGGCTGTCCCTGACGGCCTGTCGCGGACCGCCGCGGGAGAGGCCGGCCCGCCTCCCCGTCAGGCCTCCAGAAAGGCCGTCAGGGCGTTCGCCAGCAGGAACGGGTCGTCGGCGCCGCACAGTTCGCGGGCGGAGTGCATCGACAGGATCGCCACACCGATGTCCACGGTGGCGATGCCGTGCCGCGCGGCGGTGATGGGGCCGATCGTCGTGCCGCAGGGGACGGCGTTGTTGGAGACGAACGACTGCCACGGCACCCCGGCCCGCTCGCAGGCGGCGGCGAAGACGGCGCGGCCGGTGCCGTCGGTGGCGTAGCGCTGGTTGACGTTGACCTTGAGGATCGGGCCGCCGTTCGGCATCGGGTGGTGGCCCGGCTCGTGGCGTTCGGGGTAGTTGGGGTGCACGGCGTGGCCGGTGTCCGAGGACAGGCAGACGGTGCCCGCGTACGCCCGCGCGCGGTCCTCCGGGCCGCCGCCGCGGGCGAGGACGGAGCGCTCCAGCACGTTGCCCAGCAGCGGGCCGTCGGCGCCGGTGTCGGACTGGCTGCCGTTCTCCTCGTGGTCGAAGGCGGCCAGCACCGGGATGTACGGCAGGTCCCCGTCCCCGGCGGCCGCGATCAGGGCGGCGGCGCCGGCGTGGACGGAGAGCAGGTTGTCCATGCGCGGTCCGGCGAGCAGTTCGCGGTCGCGGCCGAGGTAGGCGGGCGGCTCGACGCCGTGGACCATCAGGTCCCAGCCGGCGATGTCGGCGGCGTCCAGGCCGGCCTCGGCGGCGAGGAAGTCCACCAGATCGCCCTCGCGGGGCTCGCCCAGGCCCCAGACCGGCGTCATGTGGCGCTGGCGGTCCAGCTTCAGGCCGCTGTTGGCCTCCCGGTCGAGGTGGATGGCGAGCTGGGGGACGCGCAGCAGCGGGCGGTCGACGTTCACCAGGCGGGTGGAGCCGTCGCGCAGGGCCAGCCGTCCGGCCAGGCCCAGGTCGCGGTCGAGCCAGGTGTTGAGCAGGGTGCCGCCGTAGATCTCGACGGCGACCTGCCGCCAGCCGGCCGCGCCGGTGTCCGGCACGGGCTTGACGCGCAGGTTGGGGGAGTCGGTGTGGGCGCCGACGATCCGGAAGGGGGTGGCGGGCGTGGCGCCCTCGGGCACGTACCAGGCGATGATCGCGCCGCCGCGCAGCACGTACCGGCCGCCGCCGTCGCCGTCCCAGGCGTCGGTCTCCTCCAGCCGCCGGAAGCCGGCCTCCTCCAGCCGCTCGGCGGCGTTCGCGACCGCGTGGTACGGGGTGGGCGAGGCGGCGAGGAAGGAGGCCAGGTCGTCGGTGTGGCCACGGTCGAAGCGGCTGGGAGTGCTCATGCGCCCAGCATACGAACGGCGGGGGCCCCGCTCCCCCCTGACCTGGGAACGGGGCCCCCGCCTGCCCGGCGTCCGCCCGCCCCCGAGGACGGGCGGACGCGGGTGTCCGCGGAGCCGGAGCCCGGCCGGTTCCCCCGGCCGGGCTCCGCTCGGGGCTCCGGCCGGAGCCGGCTCGGAAGGAGACCGGGAAGGAGGCTCAGAAGGCGGCCTCGTCCAGCTCCATCACCGACAGGTCGGTGGCCTCGGCGATCTGCCGCTCGACGCCGACGCCCGGCAGGATGTTCGCGGCGAAGAACTTCGCGGCGGCGACCTTGCCCTCGTAGAACGCCCTGTCCTTGGCGGAGGCGCCCGGCAGCTTGTCGGCGGCCACGGCGGCGCCCTTGAGCAGCAGGTAGGCGACGACGACGTCACCGGAGGCCATCAGCAGGCGGGTGGTGTTCAGGCCGACCTTGTAGATGGACCTGACGTCCTTCTCGGTGGCGGCCAGGTCGGTCAGCATGGTGCCGACGATGGCCTCCAGGTCGCCCGCGGCCCTGGCGAGCTGCTCGCGGGCGCCGGCCAGGTCCTCGCCGCCGGCGGCCTCGGCCAGGAACTTCTTGATCTCCTCGGACAGGGCGGTCATCGCCTGGCCCTGGTCGCGGACGATCTTGCGGAAGAAGTAGTCCTGGCCCTGGATCGCGGTGGTGCCCTCGTAGAGGGTGTCGATCTTGGCGTCCCGGATGTACTGCTCGACCGGGTACTCCTGCAGGTAGCCGGAGCCGCCGAAGGTCTGCAGCGACTGGGCGAGCTGCTCGTAGGACTTCTCCGAGCCGTAGCCCTTGACGATCGGCAGCAGCAGGTCGTTCAGGCGCTTGGCGGCGGAGGCGTCCTCGCCGGCGGCCTCCTTGGCCAGGACCTCGTCCTGGACGGCGGCGGTGTAGAGCACCAGCGAGCGCATGCCCTCGGCGTACGCCTTCTGCGTCATCAGCGAGCGGCGCACGTCGGGGTGGTGGGTGATGGTGACGCGCGGGGCGGTCTTGTCCGTGAACTGGGCCAGGTCGGCGCCCTGGACGCGCTCCTTGGCGTACTCCAGCGCGTTGAGGTAGCCGGTGGACAGGGTGGCGATGGCCTTCGTGCCGACCATCATCCGCGCGAACTCGATGATCTTGAACATCTGGCGGATGCCGTCGTGCTTCTCGCCCATCAGCCAGCCCTTGGCGGGGGCGTTGGCGCCGAAGGTCATCTCGCAGGTGTTGGAGGCCTTCAGGCCCATCTTGTGCTCGACGTTGGTGGCGTAGACGCCGTTGCGCTCGCCGAGCTCGCCGGTCTCCCAGTCGAAGTCGTACTTGGGCACGATGAACAGGGACAGGCCCTTGGTGCCCGGGCCGTGGCCCTCGGGGCGGGCGAGGACGAAGTGCACGATGTTCTCGGACATGTCGTGCTCACCGGAGGTGATGAAGCGCTTGACGCCCTCGATGTGCCAGGAGCCGTCGTCCTGCTTGATCGCCTTGGTGCGGCCGGCGCCCACGTCGGAGCCCGCGTCGGGCTCGGTGAGGACCATGGTGGAGCCCCACTGCCTGTCCGCCATGAGCTTGGCTATCTTCTTCTGCTCCTCGGTGCCCTCCTCGTGGAGGACGCCGGCGAAGGCGGGGCCGGACGCGTACATCCACACGGCCGGGTTGGAGCCGAGGATGGTCTCGGCGAAGGCCCACAGCAGGGAGCGCGGGACGGTGGTGCCGCCGATCTCCTCCGGGATGCCCAGCCGCCACCACTCGGCGTCCATGTACGCCTGGTAGCTCTTCTTGAAGGACTCCGGGACCGGAGCGGTGTTGGTCTCGGGGTCGAACACCGGCGGGTTGCGGTCGGCGTCCTCGTAGGAGGCGGCCAGTTCGTTCTCCGACAGGCGGGCGACCTCGGCCAGCACGCTCTTGGCGGTCTCGACGTCCATCTCCGCGAACGGGCCGGTGCCGTACACCGTGTCGCGGCCGAGTACCTCGAAGAGGTTGAACTCGATGTCGCGGAGATTCGACTTGTAGTGCCCCATGGCGACGGCTCCGTAGTGGATAGGGGGAGGAGACTCCTCCCTACGCGTACCAGAAAGTAGCTCTCATCATGCTACCCGCCGGTAATAAGAAGCAACCCGATCCGCGCGACTGTGACGGAACTCCTCATGGGGCGCCGCGGGGCCGCACCGTCCCCGCGGCGGGGCGGCGGGGGGTTCGAAGTCGTTACGCTTACGCCCATGTACGGCTACGACCAGACCGGAAACGCGGGGCACGCGGGGCAGCACGCCGGTCACGGCGGCCACACCGGCCACCCGGGGCACACCGGCCATCCCGGGCACGGCGCGCACGCCGGCCAGCACGCCGGCCAGCACTACGGGCAGCAGCAGCAGCCGCCGTCCGGCTACGGGCAGCAGCAGCCGCTCTACCCGGAGCCCTCGCCGCCGTCCCTGGCCGAGGCCGTACGGGCCTTCACCACCGGGGTGATGTCCCCCGAGGACTTCCAGGCGATCTTCGCCACGTCGAAGGTGTACTGCCCGCGCGGCGACACCCCCGGCTTCCTGGCGCTGCACAACACCCAGCAGCCGGTGATCCCGATGTTCACCACGCTCAAGGAGCTGCGCGCGTACGCGGGCAAGGAGTCGAAGTACTTCGTGATCACCGGTGCGGAGGTGCTCGACCTGCTGCCGTCGGGCTACGGCTTCGTGCTGGACATGGAGGGCGAGCACCGGATCGTCTTCGACGCCAAGGCGGTCGAGGAGATGGTCGACTTCGCGATGCGCCGGATGTACGGCTGACCCGCCGCCCCGCCGGGGGCGCCGCCGGGGGCGTGCGGGGAGCGGAAGGTCACACCGTCCGCTCCGGGCGCCCCTGGTTTTCTGTTGAACGTTGAAATACTCTGGTCCCTCCAGGCTTCCCGAGGAGGTCCAGATGCCGGCGATCACCGCCGAGAACCCGCTCGTGCTCCCCCGCGTCACCGCTCCGGCCGGCGCCCGCCCGCGCCGCGTCCTGCACACGGCCACGGCCCCCTCCGGCTTCGAGGGCGAGGGCTTCCCGGTGCGCCGCGCGTTCGCCGGGATCGACTACCGGTACCTGGATCCGTTCATCATGATGGACCAGATGGGCGAGGTGGACTACGAGGCCGGCGAGCCCAAGGGGACCCCCTGGCATCCGCACCGGGGCTTCGAGACCGTCACCTACATCATCGACGGCACCTTCATCCACCGGGACTCCCACGGTGGTGGCGGCACCATCTCCGACGGCGACACCCAGTGGATGACCGCCGGCAGCGGCCTGCTGCACATCGAGACCCCGCCCGAGGAACTGGTCGTCTCCGGCGGTCTCTTCCACGGACTGCAGCTGTGGGTCAACCTCCCGGCCAGGGACAAGATGGCCGACCCCCGCTACCAGGACATCCGCGGCGGCAGCGTCAGGCTGCTGACCTCGGGCGACGGCGGCGCGCTGCTGCGCGTCATCGCGGGGGAGCTGGACGGTCACGAGGGCCCGGGCGTCACGCACACGCCGATCACGATGATCCACGCCTCGGTGAGCCCCGGCGCGGAGATCACGCTCCCCTGGCGGCCGGACTTCAACGCCCTCGCCTACGGCCTGGCGGGCCACGGTTTCGCCGGCGGGGAGAGGCGGCCCTTCGGCATGGGCCAGACGGTCGTCTTCGGCGAGGGCGGCGCGCTCACCGTCCGCGCCGCCGAGGACCAGGACTCACGCAGCGAGAACTTCGAGGTGGTCCTGCTCGGCGGTCTGCCGATCCGTGAGCCGATGGCCCACTACGGCCCGTTCGTGATGAACAGCCACGCCGAACTGGTCCAGGCGTTCGAGGACTTCAAGGCGGGACGGCTGGGCTCGGTCCCGGCCGAAGCCCACTGACACCGCCTGACACCGCCTGCCGCGGCCCGGCACAGCCCGCCGCGGCCCGGCACGGCGCGGACACGCGGAGCCCGGGCGGGGCCCGGACCGGGGGCGGCTCACCCCCAGTCCGGCCCCTCCTCGGCCTCGTGGAGCTCGAACCAGATGCTCTTGCCCGCGCCCCTGGGCTCCACCCCCCACGAGTGCGCCAGCATCTCCAGCAGCAGCAGACCGCGTCCGCGGGAGGCCAGCTCGCCGGGGTGGCGCCGGTGGGGCAGCTCGTCGCTGGAGTCCGCGACCTCCACTCGCAGCCGCCGCGAGCCCGGCTCGCCCTCCAGCTCGGCGGAGAGCGCGGCGTCCCACTCGGTGTGGACCAGGGCGTTGGTCAGCAGCTCCGACAGCAGCAGGACGGCGCCCTCCACCTGCTCCTCCACCGCCCAGTCGAACAGCAGCTCGCGCAGCTGGTGGCGGGCGTCGGCGATCCGGACCTGCTCGGCCTGCGACACCGACATCACCAGACGGCGCACCAGGGGGCGCGGGCGCACCTCCGGCGCGCCGCCCTCGCGGCTGAGCAGCATCAGCGCGATGTCGTCCTCGCGCCCGCCCGCGCGCGGTTCCATGCCGTGCCCGGTGCCGGTCACATGGCGGGCCGGAGCGCCGTGCATCGCGTGGATCAGCGTGTCGGCGAGGTTCTCCGGCGATCCCCCGTGCTCCGCCAGGACCTTGCGCAGCCGCTCCCATCCGGCGTCGTAGTCCAGGCCGCCGGCCTCGACGAGCCCGTCGGTGCACATCAGCAGCGTCTCGCCCCGGCCCAGCACCACCCGGGTGATGGGGTAGTCGGCGTCCCCGACGATCCCCAGCGGCGGTCCGGGCGCCACCGAGCAGGTCAGCACCGCACCGTCGGCCAGGCGGACCACCGGGTCGGGGTGGCCGGCGCGGGCGATGTCGAGCGCGCCGTCCGGATCGGCCTCCACGTACAGGCAGGTGGCGAAGCGGTGGTCGTCGCCGGAGTCCGCACCGGCCTGTCCGGCGGCGCCGCCGGGCTCGGGCAGGTCGCCGGTCTCCATCCCGGCCAGGAAGCGGTCGGCGCGGGCGAGCACCGCGTCGGGCCGGTGCCCCTCCGCGGCGTAGGCGCGCAGCGCGATCCGCAGCTGCGTCATGACCCCCGCGGCGCGTACGTCGTGCCCCTGCACGTCGCCGATCACCAGGGCGGTGCGGCCGGACGGCAGCGGGATCACGTCGTACCAGTCGCCCCCGACCTGGAGGCCGCCACCGACCGGCAGGTAGCGGCTGACCACCGTCATGCCCGGGACGGCGGTGCGGTGGGCGGGCCGCATGGTGCGCTGGAGGCTGTCGGCCAGCTCCCGCTTGGACTCCTGGACGTACACCCGCGACAGGGCCTGTGCCAGCATCCGCGCCACCGACACCAGCAGATGGCGCTCGTCGGGGGTGAAGGCGACGGGGGCGTCGAAGGCGAGCAGCCAGGTGCCGATCGTGCGGCCGCCCACGATCAGCGGCAGATAGGACCAGGCCCGGCGGCCGTAGCCCGCGACCAGGGGCCAGACGGCGGGGAAGCGGCGGCGGTACTCCTCGGGGGAGGCCAGATAGACGGCCCGGCCGGTGCGGATGGCCACGCTGCCGGGGTAGTCGCTCTCCAGCGTCGTCTCGCCGAAGGCCGGCCGCCGGTCCGCGTCCTGCCCGTAGTAGCCGATGGGGGTCAGTCTGTCCCCCTTGACGCCGTAGATGACCACGGAGGAGGGCGTGAGGCCGGGCAGCGACATCTGGGCCACCACCCGCAGCACCTCCTGCGTGGTCTGCGCCTCGGCCAGCGCCTTCCCCACGTCCAGCAGGAACGCCTCGCGCGAGTGCCGCCACCGGGCGGCGGCCGGGACCTGGGCGGCGGGGGACCGCACCGCGGGGGTGGAGGTGCCCGGGGGCCGCTCGGAGGTGATCTCCACCGGGTACGCCTCCCGGGGGATCTCCTCGACGTCCCCGCCGGCCCCGGCGGGGCGGGTCGGCCAGGGGGCCTCGGTCAGCAGCCCGTACAGCACGAAGGACTGGCCCGGCTCCGTACCCATCAGACTCTGCCCGGCCAGGGCCAGCCGGTTGCGCACGATCCGCAGGACGGTGCCGTCCGGCGCCACCACCCGCTGCAGCGCCTCCGCGACCGTGCCCTCGGCGATGGCGAGGGCGGCGACGTTGGCCAGCTCGGCATAGTCGAGCGCGTGGAAGTGGGAGCGCAGGGCGCCCTCGGTCAGGACGGTCTCCTCGGGGGGCAGGCCCAGCAGCCGGGCGGCGGTGGCGTCCAGCGTGATGACGCCGGCGGTGTTGTCCCAGCGCCACAGGCCGACTCCGGTGGCCGCGAGAATGTCCTCGGTGTGCACTTTTCCACCATATGTGGTCATTGGTGGGGGCACCCGGCGGAAGGCGGGCCGGGCGGTAGTCTGTGGGGCGTGTGCGCCCCCTCGCCGACGAGCGGCCGGCGGCCCGACACCAACCGACAACCTGACGACTTGGACGAATGATGCATCGGTACCGGTCCCACACCTGCGGCGAGCTCCGTGCCGCGGACATCGACACGGATGTCCGCCTCTCCGGCTGGCTGCACAATCGGCGGAACCTGGGCGGCATCCTCTTCATCGATCTCCGCGACCACCACGGGATCGTCCAGCTCGTCGTCCGTCCCGACACCGCCCCCTACGAGGCGCTGAGCTCGATCTCCAAGGAGTCCGTCGTCCGCGTCGACGGCCGGGTCGTCGCCCGCGGCGAGGAGAACGTCAACCCCGAGCTGCCCACCGGCGAGATCGAGGTCGAGGTCGCCGAGGTCGAGGTGCTGGGTGCCGCCGACCCGCTGCCGTTCACCATCAACACCGAGGACGGCGTCAACGAGGAGCGGCGCCTGGAGTACCGCTTCCTCGACCTGCGCAGGGAGCGCATGCACCGCAACATCATGCTGCGCTCGGCGGTCATCTCCACCATCCGGCAGGAGATGACGGCGCTCGGCTTCAACGAGATGGCCACCCCGATCCTTTCGGCCACCTCCCCCGAGGGCGCGCGCGACTTCCTGGTGCCCTCCCGTCTGCACGCGGGCAGGTTCTACGCGCTGCCGCAGGCCCCGCAGCAGTTCAAGCAGCTGCTGATGATCGCGGGCTTCGACCGCTACTTCCAGATCGCGCCCTGCTTCCGCGACGAGGACGCCCGCGCAGACCGCTCGCCGGGCGAGTTCTACCAGCTCGACGTGGAGATGAGCTTCGTCGAGCAGGAGGACGTCTTCGGCGTCATCGAGAAGGTCATGACCGACCTCTTCGAGAAGTTCGGCAACGGACGCCACGTCACCTCCCCCTTCCCGCGCATCCCCTTCCGCGAGGCGATGCTCAAGTACGGCAGCGACAAGCCGGACCTGCGCGTGGGGCTGGAGCTGACCGACGTCTCCGACGTCTTCGCCGGCTCGGAGTTCAAGGCGTTCGCGGACAAGCACGTGCGCGCCCTGGCCGTGCCCGGCACCGCCGACCAGCCGCGCAAGTTCTTCGACCAGATGGGCGAGTTCGCCGTCGAACAGGGCGCCAAGGGCCTGGCCTGGGTGCGCGTGGGCGAGGACGGGAAGCTGACCGGCCCGATCGCCAAGTTCCTCACCGAGGAGAACGTCTCCGCCCTGCTGTCCCGCCTGGACGCCGGGCCGGGCACGGCCGTCTTCTTCGGCGCGGGCGAGTTCGACGAGGTCTCCAAGATCATGGGCGCGGTCCGCGTCGAGGCCGGGCGCCGCACCGGCCACTTCGAGGAGAACGTCTTCCGCTTCTGCTGGATCGTCGACTTCCCGATGTTCGAGAGGGACGAGGACACCGGGCGGATCGAGTTCTCCCACAACCCGTTCTCCATGCCGCAGGGCGGCCTGGAGGCGCTGGAGACCAAGGACCCGCTGGACATCCTGGCCTGGCAGTACGACATCGTCTGCAACGGTGTGGAGCTGTCCTCCGGCGCTATCCGGAACCACGAGCCGGAGATCATGTACAAGGCCTTCGAGATCGCCGGCTACAGCCGCGAGGAGGTCGAGCGCGAGTTCGGCGGCATGCTGCGCGCCTTCCACTTCGGCGCCCCGCCGCACGGCGGCATCGCCCCCGGCATCGACCGCATCGTGATGCTGCTGGCGGACGAGCCCAACATCCGCGAGACCATCGCCTTCCCGCTCAACGGCAACGCCCAGGACCTGCTGATGGGCGCCCCGAGCGAGGTCGACGAGGCCCGGCTGAAGGAGCTGCACCTGTCGGTGCGCAAGCCGCCGCAGGTCAAGCAGGCCGACTGACGGGAACACGGGCCACACGGACGGGCCGGGACCGCACCGCGGTCCCGGCCCGTCCGCGCGTGGCGGGGGAAGCGGCGTCCTACAGGAAGCGGCGGATCGGCGTCACGGCGGCCTCCCGCAGCCGCTGCGCCACCGGCCGCCCGCGCCAGCGGGCGCCCACGATGCGCACGCTCCGGGCCAGGTCCGCGTCGTAGTCCCGGTCCAGCCCCGCGGTGAAGTCCTCGTCCAGGACGACGAGCATGACCTCCTCGTCGTGGTCCATCGAGCGCCGGTTGAGGTTGGTGGAGCCCACCAGCGAGGCGATCCCGTCCACCGTCACGATCTTGGCGTGCATCATCGTCGGCTGGAAGTGCCAGATCCGCACCCCGCAGGCCAGCAGCTCCTCGTAGTGGCCCTGCCCGGACAGCTGGGACGCCCGCTGGTCGGTGTGCGGGCCGGGCAGCAGCAGCTCCACCTCCACCCCGCGGCGCGCGGTGGCGCACAGCATCTCGACGAAGTACGGGTCGGGCGCGAAGTACGCCGTGGCCAGCCGTACGCGCTCCTGCGCCGTCTCCAGCACCACCCGCAGCAGCGTCTGCATGTCCTGCCAGCCGAAACTGGCCGAACCGCGCACCACCTGCACCACGGATCCGCCCTGCGGCTCGTGCTCGACGAAGCGGTCCCGCTCGTCGAACAGCACTTGAGAGCACTCCGCCCAGTTCTGCGCGAACGCGGCGGCGATGCCGTCCACGGCCGGGCCGCGCACCCGCACATGGGTGTCGCGCCACTCGCTCTCGTTCCGGGCGTCGCCGCACCACTCCTCGGCGATCCCCACCCCGCCGGTGAAGGCCGTCCGCTCGTCCACCACCAGCACCTTGCGGTGGCAGCGGTGGTTCTGCTTCAGCGGGGAGAGCCACAGCGGCTTGCGGAACCAGGCCACCCGCACCCCGGCCTCGTCCATCATCTCCAGCAGGTCGCCCTCGATCAGCCGGCTGCCGAAGCCGTCCAGCAGCAGCCGCACCCGCACCCCGGCGCGGGCGCGCTCGGCCATGACCTGGGCGAACTCGCGGGCGATCGCGCCGCGCCAGTACACGAACGTCATCATGTCGACGGTGTGCTCGGCGGCCCGGATGCTCTCCAGCATCGCGGGGAAGATCTCGTCCCCGTTGCGCAGGGCGGTCAGCTCGTTCCCCTCGGTGGCGGCGATCCCGATCAGCCGCTCCAGCCGCCGCCGCAGCCGCCGCTTGCGCCTGTCCGTCTCGTCGTTCACGACGCCCATGGCCCCTTCCTCCCGGGCTGCCGGACTTCCGCCCGAATCGAAAATCCTCTCGGTCCGCTTATGCCCACCGATCCGGTTCCCACGGCTCGCCTCCGGGCCCGCGGCCCCTCCTGCCGCGTCCGGTCAGAGCCCGGGCGGGTGGGGCCGGGCGGCGAGATGCTCCAGCAGCTCCTGGTGACGGAACTGGTAGGCGCCCCCGGCGGCGCGCAGCAGTCCGATCCCGTAGCAGTGGTGGAGCAGCCTCCCGAGCCGCCACGGAAGCCTCCGGCGGGTGCACAGCAGAAGCGAGGCGTGGCGCAGTGTCGCCGGGCCGCCCAGCACGGCGCGCAGTCCCCGGGCGGCGGGGAGGGCTTCCTTGAACGACAGCAGGAAGCCCCATCCGATGACGAGGACGAGCCCGAGGATCGCCATGGTGGGTATCAGGGCAAGTCCTCTGAACAGGAAGAACTGCCCGTAGGCGGGCAGCACCAGGATCTCCACGCTCTCCAGCGCCCCGATGAGGACGGCCGAGACCAGGCAGGCCGTCAGATCGCCGCGCAGCGCGCCGCGCGGATCGCCGGCGCGGTGGTGCCGGGTGCCGAGCGTGAGGTAGAGCAGGCAGCCGAAGCCCACCCAGCCGGGTACGACCGGCCAGTAGACGATCTCCCCGGCGAGATGAGGGAACGCCTTGGGGGCCGACTGGCCGAACCGGTCGTAGAAGAGGGTGCCGCCCACTCCGCCGAAGGCTCCGCTCACCAGCGCCGCGGTCGCCGCGCGCCGGAGTCCGGAAGGTGTGGTGAGGGGCCGCAGGGACAGCCGCGCCGGTTGCGGCCAGGCGACGGCGTAGGCGGCCGCGCCCGCCACGGCCACCCATACCGCCGAGAAGACGGCCAGGCTGCCGGTCGTGCTGTTGTAGCTGTCGGTCAGCAGGAAGGGCACCATGAACACCAGGAGGACCAGCACGAAGAACAGCCCGCTGACGACACGGGCCCTGCGGGGGCCGGCCAGCGGCCACAGCTCGTGGAGCACGATGTCCGTGCCCGACAGCCGGCGGCCCGCCACCGTGCGGTGCGGCGTGGCCGTGTTGCCGTGCAGATAGGCGGCGAGGACCGCCAGGCAGCGCCACACGGCCTCCGGGTCCGGGCGCTTCCGGGGCCGCTGCCCGTCCTCCCCGGACGGTGAGTTGACGGCGGCCTTGACGAAGCGGTCCAGCAGGTAACAGCGGAGCTCGCCGCTCTCCGCCAGCCGCAGCAGGTCCTTGGGGTCGCGGAGGAACGCACCGCTGTTCGGGTCGCGCTCCTCGTACACGACGGCCGCCAGTGTCAGCCGCCAGGGGGTGCCGAGGGCCTCGGCCGGCGCGGCGGGGGCCGAGGGCGCGTCCAGCGCCTCCAGCAGGGGCCGCCAGCGGGCGAGGTTCCGCGCCGAGTAGCCGACCCTGGCCTCGAGGTAGGAGCGGATGTCCCCGGCGGCCACCCGGGCGATCTCGATCCGCGTCGCCCCCTGGAGCTGGGCCTCCGCCTCGACCAGCGCCTCGTAGTGCGGGCGGCGGCAGGTGAGGACGGCGGGGGCCTTCTCGCCCCGCCAGTGGTGGTCCTCGACGGCGCGCAGCAGTCGCGCGGCCCGGGAGTCGTAGCCGGGCCGCGGGGCGGCGTCCATCTCGTCCAGGCCGTCGACGACCGGCAGCACGAGGTTGGCGTCCACCACGGAGCGGGCTTCCCGGCGGGGCAGCTGGAATGCCTCGGTCAGATGGCGGACGAGCCATTCGCGCACGGAGCCGCCGGGCCAGGAGGACGCGGACAGCCGCACCGGGACCGGCTCGCCGGGGGCGCGGTCCCGCGTCAGCCCGAGGATCAGCGCCACGGCGAGAACGGTCTTCCCCGTCCCGGCGTCCGCGGAGCCGTCGGCGGCGGAGCCCGTGACGACCAGGCGGCCGGGGGAGAGGGAGCGGTAGTACGCGGCGATGTCCCGCATGCCGCCCCCGGCCAGCCCGCCGCCCTCCCCGGCCTGCCCGCCGGAGGCGCCCGGGCCGGCGGTCCGGGTGAACCGCAGCTCGATCCTGGTGTTGAGGGCCTGGCGGTCGCCGCCGAGAAGCTGCTTGTACTGCCGCCCCTCCTCCGCCAGGACCGTCTCCGCCAGCTCCGCGGCGACCGTCGCCGCGGTCCGGTGCTCCCGTAACGCCCGGACGGCGGCCCACAGGCCCCCCACCGCGAGGCCCACCCCGGCCAGCCCCGCCAGGAGCCCCGCGGTGTCCCCCGTGCCGCCGCTCCCCTCCCGCAGCGCACCGGCCGTCCAGGCCACGGAGGCCAGGCACAGCAGCCCGCACGACCAGGCCGCCGTGTAGGCCACCGCGCGTCGCCAACTCGTCACCACCCCGCCATCGTCTCCGAGGGGGCACGGCGTGTGGCGGACAGTGACCGAATCGTGAGGACGTCCGGACCGGATGCCGGGAACGGCATCCGCAGGGATGCCCGGCACGAGTCGGGGCAGACGGACCGAACACACGGCTTCGGTGGTCAGGACGACACGGAGCGATATGACCGGATACGAGACGACGTGAGGAGTGACCGTGGTGGTCGCCGGTGTGATAGCCGCCTGCGTGGTCCTGGCCGCTTTGGCCTTCATGGTGCCGCGCCTGTCCCGCCACCCCGAGCGCGGCACGCAGCGCTCCCTGGGTCTGGGCGCCCGGGCGGGCGGCAAGGCCCCCGGCCCGCTGGGGCGCTGGCTGAGCAAGCCGTTCCACAAGAGCTCCCGCGCGGTGGGCCGCAGCGGTGCCGCGGGCCGCCGGGCCCGCGGCCGGCTGCCGTTCTGACCCCTCCTCCCGTCGTGGTCCGGCCTCCCGGCGCGCACGCGCCCGGGAGGCCGCCGCGGCCTTCGATGTGGATTCCTCCGGAAGGGAGACCGCAGTGAGTTGGTACACCGATGCCGCGCGGGGCGGCGAGCCCGCGCTCCTCGCCGAGGGGGCGAGCCTCCCCGGCGGACTGACCATCGCCCTGGTGTTCCTCGCCATCGCGGCCGCCTGCCTGACCGCCGCCTACCTGGTCAAGCGCAGCGCGCAGCGGTAGTGCGGGGGAGGCCGTCGTTTCACGGGGAGACGGGGCGTGGGATCGTCCGCCGGGCGGCCCACGCCCCTGAACAGGGCGCGGGCAACGCCCGTGCCGGGGCGGACTCCTGGCCGAAGGCGCCGCGCCCGCTGCGGAACTGACACGACCGTGACGCCGGCGCGACCGTTCCGTGCGCACGGGCCGGGCAGACTCGCGGCATGAAGCGACACGGACCGCCCGCCGCACTGGCCTGGCTCTGCACGGTGGCCCTGCTGGCCGCCGGGTGCTCCTCCTCGGGTGGCCGGGAGGGGCGTGCGTCCGGCGACTCCGCGCACCCGCCGCAGGCATCACCGTCCGCCTCCCCGCTCCCCGGTCCGACCGGGCGCGACACGGGCGAGGTCAACCGGGACGACGTCAACGGCGACGGCCACGCGGACGTCGTCGTCAACGGCTGGCACCGGCAGCCGAGGAACGGCGGGAAGTGGCGCAACAACCGCTTCGTCGCCCTCGCCTCGCCCGGCGGCCCCGACCCCGCGGCGGCGTTCCGGCTCTCCGAGCGCTTCGTGGCGCCCGACCCCAAGGTCGCGGACGCGCCGTTCTCCCTGGACAGCTCCGTCCAGTTCACCGGCGACCTGGACGACGACGGCAACGCCGACATCGTCGTCCGCGCCCCCAGGGCGGACGGGCGCGGGCGGCTGACCGACCACCAGTACGTCGTCTGGGGCGGGCCCAAGGGCCCCGTCGGCACCACCGAGCTGCCGCCCGGCACCCACAAGGCCGCGGCCGTCGGCGACTTCGACGGCGACGGAGCGCTCGACCTGCTTACCCTGGCCCCGGCGAGTTCGGAGTACGACCTCAAGCCGCAGCCGGCGACGGTCCTGCACGGGCCGCTCGACCGCGACGGCGGCACCCCCCGCGCGACCACCGAGTCCGACGTCGGCCACGGCGGCTGGGTGCCCGTCTCACATGTGCTCGCCGGCGACTTCGACGGCGACGGCCGCGACGACCTGCTGACGGTGGCCCGGTACGGCGAGGAGGACGTCCGCTTCGAGGAGGAGGGCATCGAGGACGTCGAGGACGCCTACCTCTACCGGGGTACGCCGCAGGGCCTGCGGGAGGCCGGCACCGTGCCCGGGATCACGGGCCGTCTGACGGGGTACGCCGCGATCCCGCACGCCGTCGGGGACTTCGACGGCGACGGCCGCGACGACGTCCTGGCCCGGCCCTCGGAGCGGGGCGGGCTGATCGTCGTACCCGGCGACGCGAAGGGCCTGGGGCGGGGGCGGGGCCCGGTCGCGCTGGAGAAGGTCAGGGCGTCCTACGTCCGCGCCCCGGCCGTCGGCGACCTGAACGGCGACGGCCGCGACGACGTCGCCTTCCGCACCCCGGGGAAGGACCGCCGTATCGGCCGGGTGACCGCCCTCCTCGGCGGCCCCGGCGGGCTGGACGACGGCCGCGCCACCGTGATCGACCGGTACGCCATCGGCCTGGACGGCAAGCCGATGCACTCCGGCGACCGGGACTTCTTCGGCCGGGACCTCCACATCGCCGACCTGGACACCGACGGCCGGGCCGAGCTCCTCATCGGCACCTTCGGCTTCAACAAACCGCGCGAGGAAGCCGGTTACTGGATCCTGAGCGGGACGGAGTCGGGCCCGTCCACCACCGACCGCCGCTTCGTGCCCACGAAGGACTTCGGCGGCTGACCCGCCCCTGCCCGCGTTCCCGCCCCCGTACGCGACCGGGGGCCCGGCAGCGGCGCCCCCCTCGCGGGAGGACCGCTGCCGGGCCCCGGATGCCGCACCGCTTCCCCGTCCCCACGGGCCGGTGCGGCCGGGGCCGCCGCGCCTTCCGCTCGCGCGCCGGCGGCCCCGGGTCGGGATGCGGCTCAGTCGCGCGCGGCGACCGGCTCGCGCTCGTCCGCCTTCGCGGCGGAACCGTTCAGCTCGCGCTGGAGCTTCTCGCCCTCGACGTCGACGTTGGGCACGACCTTGTCCAGCCAGCGCGGCAGCCACCAGGCGGACTTGCCCAGCAGCGCCAGGACGGCCGGGACGACGGCCATACGGATCACGAAGGCGTCGAAGAGGACGGCGACGGCCAGACCGAAGCCGATCATCTTGATCATCGACTCGGAGGAGCCGATGAACCCGGCGAAGACGCTGATCATGATCAGCGCGGCCGCGGTCACCACGCGCGCCCCCAGCTTGAAGCCGGTGACGACCGACTCGTGCGGGGTCTCGCCGTGGACGTGGGCCTCGCGCATCCGGGTCACGAGGAAGACCTCGTAGTCCATGGCCAGGCCGAAGACCAGGCCGACCATGAGGATCGGCATCAGGCTCATGACCGGGCCGGTCTGCTCCACGCCGAAGACGTCGGCCAGCCAGCCCCACTGGAAGACGGCCACGACCGAGCCGAGCGCGGCGATCACCGAGAGCAGGAAGCCGAGCGCGGCCTTGAGCGGGACCAGGATCGAGCGGAACACCACGATCAGCAGCAGGAACGCCAGGCCGACCACGAGGATCAGGTAGGGCGCCAGGGCGTCGTCCATCTTCTGCGAGACGTCGATGGCCATGGCGGTCTGCCCGGTGACCAGGACGTCGGCGCCGGTGGTCTTGGCGATGTCGCCGGCCTCGGCGCGGATGTCGTGGACCAGGTCCTCGGTCGCCGCGCTGCTGGGCGCGGACTTGGGGATGACCGTGATCATCGCGGTGTCGCCGGCCTCGTTGAACGTGGGCGGCATCGCGGCGGCGACCCCGTCCATGCCCTGGAGCTTCTCGGCGGTGGCGCCGGCGGCGGCCTGGGGGTCGTCGCTGTCCTCGGCGTCCACGGTCACGATCAGAGGGCCGTTGGTGCCGGGGCCGAAGCCCTCGGCGATCAGGTCGTAGGCGCGGCGCTGGGTGGTGCTGGTGGGCTGGGAGCCGTCGTCGGGCAGGTTGAGCTGGAGGTCCTTGGCGGGGACGGCCAGCAGGCCGAGTCCGACGACGCTGACCAGCAGTACCGCGACCGGGCGGCGCAGCACGAAGCGGGCCCAGCGGGTGCCCGCGCCGTCCTTGGTCTCGATGGCCGCCGGGGCGGCCTCGCCGTCCTCCGAACCGTCCTTCGAGCCCGCCTCCGGGGCGGCCTTCGCGCGCTGCCTGCGCGGCAGGACCCTCTTCCCGGCGAAGCCCAGCAGGGCGGGTATCAGCGTCAGGGCGACCAGCACGGCCAGGACGACCGAACCGCCGGCGGCCAGACCCATCTTGGTCAGGATCGGGATGTTGACCACCGACAGGCCGACCAGGGCGATGACGACGGTCAGGCCGGCGAAGACCACCGCCGAGCCGGCCGTCCCCGTGGCGCGGCCGACGGCCTCCAGGGGCTCGCGGCCCTCGGCGAGTTCGGCGCGGTAGCGGGAGACGATGAACAGCGCGTAGTCGATGCCGACGGCCAGGCCGATCATCGTCGCCAGGATCGGGGTGGTGGTGTTGAGGTCGAACGGCACGGTCACGGCGGTGATGACCGCGACGGTGACGCCGACGCCGACCAGGGCGGTGATCAGCGGCAGCCCGGCGGCGACCAGGGAGCCGAAGGTGATCAGCAGCACGATCGCGGCGATGGCCACACCGATCACCTCGGCGGCGCCGGTCTGCGGGATCGCCGCCATCGCGTCACCGCCGGTCTCCACCGTCAGACCGGCCTCCCGGCCGTCCTCGGCGGCGGCCTTGAGTTCGTCGCGCGACTCCTCGGTCAGCTCGAAGCCGGAGACCTCGTAGGTGACCTGGGAGTAGGCGACGGTCTGGTCCGGGCTCACGGCCTGGGCCTGGAAGGGGTCGACGGCCTGCTGGACCTGGTCGCCCTTCGCCAGCTCGGCGACGACCTCGCCGACGGCGGCCGAGTTCTCCGGGTCGGTTATCTTCTCGCCGTCGGGAGCCTTGAAGACGACCCGCGCGGTGGCGCCGTCGGGGCTGCTGCCGGGGAAACGATCCTCCAGCAGCTCGAACGCCTTCTGCGCCTCGGTGCCGGGAATGGTGATGTTGCTGGAGGCCGCCGAGGACGCGGTGGCGGCGAAGCCGCCCGCGACCGCCAGCACCACCACCCACAACAGGGCGACCAGCCCGCGCCGCCGGAAGGCGAGGCGGCCGAGCCGGTACAGGAACGTGGCCATGAGAGTGAGGACTCCTGAGTCGGAGGAAGTGGTCGGAAGGAGTTGGTGGGTCTCGGAAGTGCCCGTGGGACGGGGCCGGTCAGGAGATGCCGAGCGCCGGGAAGACCACCGCCCGCAGATAGCGCTCCATGTAGTCGGCGTCCGAGTCCCGGTTCTCGATCAGCTTGCGGGTGCTCAGCGCCCCGATGACCAGGTGCGGGACGAACTCGATCGCCGGGTTGTCCGGATCCAGCTCCCCGCGCTCGGCGGCCCTGCGCACCACCGAGTCGAGCGCGTCCAGGCCGGGCCGGATGTGCAGCTCGTACAGCGCCTGCCACAGCTCGGGGTCCTTGGAGACGGCGTGCGCCAGACCGTTCAGCAGGGCGGTGTCCTCGCTGGCGTGGGAGATGAAGTCGCTCACCATCTGCCGGAGGTCGCCGGCCAGGGAGCCGGTGTCGATGTCCTCCGGGTGACTCTTGCCCAGGTGGCGCAGGGCGGTGGCGACCAGCTTGGGCTTGCTCTCCCACTGCCGGTAGAGGGTGGCCTTGCTGGACTTGGTGCGCGTCGCGACCGCGTCCATCGTCAGCGCCTCGTAGCCGTGCTCGCGCACCAGGTCGACCACGGCCGTGAACAGCTCCAGCTCCCGTTCCGGGGTCAGCCGGGTGCGTCGGCCGGTCGCCGCGGCCGGCTGGTCGGTCATCCTGGCTCTCCAACGCAAACGAAACGGTTTCGTACACCAGGAGTGTATGAGCCGGCCGGGCGAAACGCAAAAGTATCGAAACGCTTCCGTTTCCCCGTGCTGTGCCCGTCCTCGTCCGACCCGTCCGCGTCCGGCCGGGGCTACCCGGCGAGCCCGGCGAAGGCCCGGTGGAAGGCCGCCCGCACCGGGGAGTCGGCGCGGCGGTCGAGGACGGCGAAGACGACGTGCGCGAAGCGCCCGGCGAACCGGCCGCCGTCCGCCAGGTGCGAGCGGAACGCGCCCGCGACGACCGCCGGGTCGTTGCGGAACACCCCGCACCCCCACGCCCCCAGCACGAGCCGCCGGTAGCCCTGCGCCGCGGCCACCTCCAGCACCCGCTCGGCGCGTACGAGCAGCGCGCCGGGGATGCGGCCCGCCTCCTCGGGGGCGCGCCGCGCGATGACGCCCGCGTTGGGCGCGGGCGAGGTGAGGAAGCCCGCCTCGAACGGCTCCTCCAGCAGCGCCCCGCGATCGTCGCGGAAGACCGGCACACCGGGCGAGTGGATGACGCGGTCGCTGTAGAAGGGGCTGCGCTCGGCCCGGTGGTGCTCGTAGTACCCGGGGGCGCGCAACAGGCAGGCGTACAGCGCGGAGGCGCGGCACAGCGCCTCCTCCTGCGCCTGGGCCCCGTTGAGGTAGCCGCCGCCCGGATTGCGCGCGGAGGCGAAGTTGAGGACGGCGACCGGGCCGCCGGGGTCCGGGCCGCCAGGGTCCGATCCGTCACCGGGACCGGCGCCGACCAGCCGGCGGGCGGCCTCCAGACTGCTCTCCCCCGTCACCTCGAAGACGGTGGGCAGCCGCTCCCCGGCCCCGGCCCCGGCGTCGGGCTCCGGCACGGGCACCGGCCCGGGGCCGAACAGAGCGGTTCCCTCCATCGCCGCGGCGACCGCCCCGGCGATGGACACCTCCCGGCCACCGGGTGTGGTGTACCGGCCCCGCTCGACGATCTCCTCGGTCTGCTTCGCGATCCCGCGCAGCCGTGCACTCATGTCCGCTCCCCGTTTCCCCCGTGCCGTACGACAGGCCGATCGTCGGCGACCGGCGGCCCGGCGCGCAAAGGGTTTCCGCACGCCGGGCCGCCGGCCGCACGCACGGTCTGCGCCGGGCTCAGGGCCGGCCGAGGAGCCTGCTGCCCGCGACGGTCGAGGCGCGGGCGGTGAAGAACTCCGTGAAGCCGCGCACGAACTCCTCCTCGGTGAGCCGCCCGTCGCCGTCCGCGTCGAGTTGCCGGAAGCCGTCGTTCAGCTCGGCCGGGTGCACCCGGGAGCCGCCGAAGAGCGCGCGGTACTCGTCGGGACCGATCTCCCCGCTCCCGTCGGTGTCCCCCGCGCGGAAGAGGGCGCGTACGGCGATGTGGAGACCGTCCTCCAGGTAGCGCGGGTCGCGGTCGCAGCCCGCGAGGGTGGCGGCCACGAACTCCGCCCGGCCGACCCGGCCGTCCCCGTCGGTGTCCATCGTGGCGCCGATGTGCCGCCACCAGGCGTCGAAGGCGGCGTAGACCTCGTCCTCCTGTTCGGCGGTGAGTTCCAGCTGCCAGCAGGCGTTGTGGGCCATGGCCCGCAGGTCGGCGGCGTCGACGTACCCGTCCCCGGTCTGGTCCATGACCTGCCGGAAGAAGGCGTCCAGCCGGGGCGGGCGCGGGTCGTGCCGCGGGGGTCGCGGCACCCGGGGGCGCGGCACGGTGCCGGTGGGCGGCACGCGGTAGCGCAGGCGGTCCGGCAGCCGGGTCAGCAGGTGCCGCGCGCCATGGTGCAGGACGCGGGACAGCAGCGCCGCCGCACGCGGGCGCGGCAGCCCGAACCGCTCCCGGAAGGCGGGCGGCAGATCGGCGACGGTCAGTGCGGCCAGGGTGCGCGCGACCACCACCCGCAGCAGCGGCCACAGGGGCCGCAGTCGCCGCAGCCGGCTCGGGCAGGGCGCCTCGCGGAGGATCCCGAACAGCAGGTACCTCACCTCGTCGCCGTACTCCAGCCGTTCGCGGACCATGCGGTCGACGTACGCGGGCACGTCGGCGGCGGTCGGCGGCAGGATGTCGCCGGACAGCCCGAACTCGCCGCAGACGGCGAGGAACTCCCGGTACAGCTCGTCGAGCTGCCCGGGGGTGAGCGGGTCGCCGGACAGCTCCCGCATCGCCGTCATCGACTCGTAGAGGGTGACCAGCACCCAGGCGCGCACCTCGGGGTCCTCGGCCGTGTACGCCCCGCCCCGCCCGTCGGCGCCCCGGATGCGGCGGTGGGTGCGCTCCAGCCGGGCGACCTCCCGGCGCAGGCTGCCGGGGTCGGAGAAGAACAGCCGCTTGCCGCTGTCCATGGTGTGCTGCACACGCCGCCAGGGGTGCGCCCGGTAGGTGGAGTGTTCCCTCATCCCGGCGGCGACGACCGGATGCGCGGTCTGGAGCACCAGCAGCCGCCAGGCGACCAGGGCGACGCGCCGCTCGCCGAGGGTGCGGCGCAGGAGGGAACCGGGGCCGGGCGGGTCGGTGCTGGGCATGGGGCCGCTCCAGGGCTCGCCGGGGGTGGTGTCCGCCTCAGCGTGGCCGCGCCCGGGGGCCGGCGGACCCTGGAGAGCCGCCAAGTCACCGGAAAGTGTGGTCCGTGGGCTCGCCGTGCATGGAAACGGATCCGGCGCTCCGTGGCCTCAGCAGCCAGTCGATCCGGTCCGGACGGACGGCGTGGCAGGCCGTCAGGAGAAGGGCCGCACGGGTGTCAGCGGGGCCCTCCCCCGTGTGCCGGAGTCCGGCCCGGCCCGCAGGCCCGGCCAGTAGGCGGCCACCGCGGCGGACACCGCCGCGAGCAGGTACGCGGGCGCCGCGAACCACGCTCCGGCGTGCAGCGTCGCGCCGGGGCCGAGCGTGGTGGAGAGGAGGAGGAGCGCGGAGACGTGGAGCGCGCACAGAGCGAGGGGGAAGACGACGGTGATGCCGTGGTGGACGGCGTACGCACGGCGCAGCAGGGCGACCGCCCCGGCCAGGACCGCCACCGCCCCCGCGGCGAACACCACCGCGTACGCCTGCTGGCGCGGTGCCTGGTACGGCTCCCAGTAGCCCCCGGGCTTGGGAAGGCTGTCGACGGCCGTGAGTACGAGGAGGGCTGCGGCCAGCACCGCAGCGCCGCAGGCCGCGAAGCGGGCGCGCGGCCCGCGTACGCCCGCGGTCGCCGCCAGCAGGAGGGCGGCAACGGCGAGCGGGACCGTGTAGTTCACGTAGAGCTGCGCGACGGGATGGACGATGCCGGGGACGTAGTCCTCCAGGTATGCGGCGTCGGCTCCCACGATCCGGTAGCCGTCGGGCCCCGTCGCCCAGGTCAGCGCCATGACGGCCACCACCGCCAGAGCCGATACGACCGCCCCGCCAAGCCCCGCCCACCGCACTGCCCGCCCCGTCATGGCCCGCGACCCTAGCGCACCGGACGGTGTTCCGGTGTCCGAACAGAACTGTGAGGCAATTGAGTTGGCGGCAGGTCAGGAAGCCTCGGCGGAGACGATGCTCCACCGGCCGACCTCGCGGTGGCCGGAGTCGTGGACGGCCGAGCCGTCGCCGGGCCGCAGGGCGTAGTGGTGCAGGTTCCCTCCCCAGTACCGCAGGATCCGGCCCAGCTCGCGGGCGGATTCCTCGGCGGACGCCGCTTTGTCCATGTCGATCTCGAGGCGGAACTTCACTTCGAAGCCTCCTTTTCCCGGTTTCCGCATTCGATTGTTTCATTGAACTTCCCTGTGAACCTTTTCGGACAGGATTCCCCTTCACCGCTCGATCGTCGTTCGGAAAGCCTCAAGAGATTGTGGAGCCGCGAGGTGTCGGCCTGCCGGATGCGGAAGAGGCCGAGCGGGTCGGGGAGGGCCGGAGAGGAGTCGTGGTGGTGCCGTGAGGAGGGGGACGGAGAAGAGCGCTTACGCCTCGGCCTTCTTCATCGACTCCACCAGGGCGGAGAAGCTGTCCGCGGCGTGGCCGGCGTCCATGCCGCGCCGGAAGAGTTCGACGACCGCGGCCGGGAGGGTGGTGTCGACGCCCGCGTCGGCGTTGGTGTGCAGGACGTGCTCGGCGCTGGCCGTCCCCATGGCCAGGCGGTCCACGTCGCCGAGGTGCCTGCCCGCGTCGATGCGTTCGGCGTAGAAGGCGAAGAACCCGGGAAGCGAGTTCGCGGTGTCGGTGGCGTGCGGCAGGATGTCGGCCGCCGTCAGGCCGTTCGCGTGGGCGAGGGCGATCGCCTGCCAGTAGCTCAGCATGGAGGTCCAGAACATGACCATGCCGATCTGGTAGAAGAGCGCGGCGAGCCCAGGGTCCTCCCCCCGGTACTCGGCCCGGCCGGTCACGACTTCGAGCACCGGACGGTGCTTGTCGAACACCTCCCGGGGACCGCTGTAGAAGGTCGATGAGGAGGGCTGCCCGATGCCGGAGGGCGGCACCGTGACCCCTCCGGTGAGCTGCACTGCGCCTCGTCCGGCCGCCCAGCGGGCGGCGGCCCGGGCCCGCTCGGGGGTGTCGGAGCTGAGGTTGACCAGGACCCGGCCGGACAGCGCCGTCGCGGCGGGCTCCAGCACGTCGTATACCGCGGCGTAGTCCGTGAGGCTGAGGATCACCACCTCGTTCGCGGCGAGGGCGTCCTCGACGCTCGGCGCGAGGACCGCACCACGGGCCGTTAAGGCGTCCGCGCGGGACGCGGTGCGGTTCCACAGGGTGACCGTGTACCCGTGGTCCAGGAAGGCCGCGGCCATGGCCTGCCCCATGGGGCCGAGCCCGATGACGGTGACCGACTGTTCGGTGCTGCTCATGAAGAGATCTCCATCCCTCACTAAAACGAACGCTCTATTCAGGGCGTGGCGGCAAGGTACCACGACCGTGGAACGAACGCTCTACTCAGTCGGCCGATACGGTGGCCGCATGCAGACCAGCACACGGGACCGGATCGTCGTCGCGGCAGCGCGCCTCCTGCAGCGCCAGGGCTACGTCGGCACGGGGATCAAGCAGATCGCCCGGGAGGCGCAGGCCACCCTCGGCTCCGTCTACCACTTCTTCCCGGGCGGCAAGGAGGCCGTCGCCGTGGCCGCGATCAGGCACAGCGGCGAGGAGTTCGCGGCGCTCCTGCGGCAGGCGCTGGACGTCGAGGACGACCCGGCGGAGGCGGTGGCATCGTGCGCCCGGCGACTGGCCGGCGATCTGCGCGAGTCGGGCTGGATCGACGGCTGCCCCGTCACGGCCGCCGCCCTGGAGACACTCGGGACCGATTCGGAGATCCAGCAGGTGTGCGCCGACGCTCTGCGCGGCTGGGAGCGGTTGGTCTCCGACAAGCTGCTGCGCTGCGGCTTCTCCCCCCAGACCGCCCGGGAGCTGGCGACCACCGTCATCGGCGCCCTGGAAGGCGCCGAAGTCACCGCCCAGGTCACCCGCAGCGAGGAGCCGCTGCTGACGGTGGGGCGGCAACTGGCTCGCCTCGTGCGCTCGTACGAGGCCCGGGGCCTGGGTCTGCCCGCTGGATCACTCGGCCCGGAGACGGATCGCTGAGACGCACGGGGTGGTCGGTTGACGCGGACGGTCTCGTCGGAGCCCGGTGCCGCCCGCCGTGGTGCCCGTGCCGCCCGCGCCCGGCGCCGGGGCGCGGAAAATGCCGGGGCGTTCCGCGCCGGCCGGCTGTAGCTTCGGCTCTCATGAGCTGGCTCCCCGACGACTTCGTCCACCCCGTCCATGTGCCCGTCCCCGGCACCGCGCTGCATCTGCGGCCGATCCGGGAGGCGGACACCGCCATCGACTACCCCGCCGTGATGGGCTCCCGCGAGCGCCTGTGGGAGATCTTCGGCCCCGCCTGGGGCTGGCCCGCCGAGACGATGACCTACGAGGAGGACCGCGTCGACCTGCTCCGGCACGAGAAGGAGATCGCCGCGCACCAGTCGTTCAACTACGCCCTGCTGAACGAGGAGGAGACGGCGCTCTACGGCTGCGTCTACATCGACCCGCCCGAGCGCACCGGCTCCGATTCGGACATCTCCTGGTGGGTGGTGGACGACCTCGTCGGCGGCGAGGAGGAGCGCGCGCTCGACGAGCTGGTGCCGCGGTGGATCGACGCCGACTGGCCCTTCCGCCGGCCCCGTTACCTGGGCCGCGACATCACCTGGCAGGACTGGCTCGCCCTGCCGCCCGTCGCCTGACACGTCCCCGGGACGGCGAGGCGCGGGGCCGTCTGGCGGTGTTCACGCTCGTCTGGTTCCGTTCCGTGTGGTGATGCGCGAACCATGGAAGCCGGACGAGTTCCGGCGGGGGGAGTGGGGATGAGTTTCCGGCTGGCGGCGTATGCCGTGTGCATTGAGGACGGGCGGGTGCTGCTCGCCCGTCACCTACTGCCGGACGGCGGGAGCAACTGGACTCTTCCGGGCGGCGGGGTCGAGCACGCGGAGGACCCGTTCGACGCGGTGATCCGGGAGGTCGCCGAGGAGACCGGCTGCTCGGCGGTGGTGGACCGCCTGCTGGGAGTGGACTCGCGGGTGATTCCCGCGACCGCCACGCGTGAGGGAGTCGTGCACCAGAACGTCGGCGTCTTCTACCGGGTCCGCATCACCGGCGGCCGGCTCCGGCCCGAACCGGACGGCGACATCGTCGAGTCGGTCTGGACCCCGGTCCCCGAGGTCACTGGCCTGCACCGGTCATCGCTGGTCGACGTCGGCCTCGCGCTGGCGCGGGACCTTCCGCCGACCGGCCACGTCGCCCCCGTCCCGGTCGGCGGCCTGATCCAGCACTGAGACGGTGCCGGCCCCCCGCCCGTCCCGCCTGCCCGGCGGCCGCGGAACCCCGGCGCTCATGTGCTCACCGGACGTCGGCGGAGACCCGCTCGGCCCCGATGCGCCGTATGCGTTCGGTACCCCATTCCCCCAGGGAGGCCAGGGCGGCGTTGAGCGACACCCCGTGCTCGGTCAGGGAGTACTCGACCTTCGGCGGCACCTCGGCGTACACCTCGCGGTGGACGAGTCCGTCCTCCTCCATTTCCCTCAGATGCTGGGCCAGCATCTTCTCGCTGACACCGGGCAGGCCGCGCCGGAGTTCGGCGAACCGGCGGGTGCCGTAATGGTGGAGTTCCCAGAGAATCAGGGACTTCCATTTTCCGGACACCACATCCATCGCCGCGTCGATGCCGCAGAAATAAGGGCCGCGCCGTGCCGGTTTCGCCATCCGTCCCCCAAGAACCACTTACCCGAAGGTGAGTACCCGACTTATTGGTCCGTACTGGCCAACCATACCGGCGGGAGAGAGGATCCATCCGGACGACGGAAAAGAGGAGGAGACCCGGAAATGAAGACGGACAGCGGTGTCCAGGTGAGTGTCCTCGGGCTGGGTGCGATGGGAAGTGCCCTCGCGGGCGCCCTGGTGGGGGCAGGACACGAGACGACGGTCTGGAACCGCTCGCCGGGGAAGGCGGACGACCTCGTGGTGCAAGGTGCGCGGGCCGCCGCCACGGCCGGCGACGCGGTCCGGTCCGGACGGCTGGTGGTCGTGTGCCTGCTGGACCACGGTTCGGTCCACGAGGTGCTCGACCCGCTCGCCGGCGAGCTGGCCGGGAGGACCCTGGTCAACGTGACCACGACGACACCGGACCAGTCACGGGAGATGGCCGCCTGGGCCGCCCGCGCCGGAGTCGAGTACCTGGACGGCGGCATCATGGCCGTACCGCAGATGATCGGCCGGCCCGGGGCGTCGATCCTCTACAGCGGATCGACCGAGGCTTTCGAACGGTACGGGCCACTGCTCGGCGTGTGGGGGGCCGGCACCTACTTCGGCGAGGACGCCGGACTGGCGTCCCTGTACGACCTCGCCCTGCTTGCGGGCATGTACGTCATGTTCGCCGGATTCCTGCACGGTGCCGCCATGGTCGCCCCGACCGGGGCGACGGCGGGGCGGTTCGCGGCCATGGCGGCACCGTGGCTGTCCTCGATGACCGGTGCCTTCGAGGAGTTCGCGGCGGTCGTCGACGGCGGGGACTACACCGTCGAAGGGCAGCAGAGTCTCGTGTTCTCCGATCTCGGCGACATCCTGGCCGCCAGTTCCGGCCAGGGGATCAGCACCGAGGTGGTCGACATGGTCCAGCGGCTCATCCGCCGCCAGATCGACGCGGGCCACGGGGAGGAGGGCTTCGCCCGGATCATCGAGAGCATCAGGCAGCCGGGCTGAGGGCACGCGCGGACGGACGGAAGGTCACGGCCGTCCGGGAAGCGTCCCGCTCAGTCCAGGACGGCGGTGGCCTCGACCTCGACCATGTGCTCGGGTACGTCCAGCGCCGCCACGCCCAGCAGTGTGGCCGGCGGGACCGGGGTGGTCCCCAGCTTCGCGGCGGCCCGGGAGATCCCCTCCAGGAGCTGGGGCATCCTGTCGGGGGTCCAGTCGACGACGTGGACGTTCAGCTTCGCCACGTCGTCGAAGGTTCCGCCGACCCCGGCCAGGGCGGTGGCGACGTTGAGGTAGCACTGCTCGACCTGGGCGGCCAGGTCGCCCGCGCCGACCGTGTTGCCCTCGGCGTCCCAGGCGACCTGCCCGGCGACGAAGACCAGCTTCGAGCCCGACGCGACCGACACCTGCCGGTAGACGTCGATGGCGGGCAGTCCGTCGGGGTTCACCAGAGTGATGGCCATGTCAGTCCGTCTCCTCATCCGGGCGCCCATGGGCGCCCGTGGTCTCTTGCGGTTACCCGGAAACCGTAGGAGAGTCTGGGCTGACCTGGAAGAACGCACTTTTAAGTGACTGGGGAACCTCATGGTGACCAAGCAGTTCGGGGACTCCCCCGAGGACGCGGACCTGCGGCGCGCGGACTCCCTGGCGCGGGAGATCTTCTCGGACATCGCCAACAAGTGGGCCCTGCTGATCATCGAGGCCCTCGGTGAGCGCACCCTGCGGTTCAGCGAGCTGCGGGACGAGGTCGAGGGCGTCAGCCACAAGATGCTCACCCAGAACCTGCGGATGCTGGAGCGCAACGGCATGGTCGAGCGGACGGTGCACCCCACCGTGCCACCACGGGTCGAGTACACCCTCACCGAGCCGGGCCGGGCCCTGCGCGAGGCGGTGGATGTGATGTGCGACTGGACCCACCGCTACCTCGGCCACATCGAGACCGCCCGCAGCCGCTTCGACAACTGACCACGGCAGTAAGGGCGTTGGGATCACTCGTCCGCCTGTGGGGCGTTCGCTACGCTCGCGTGAGGACAGGTTCGACGCGGAATCCGCCCACGGCAGGGCGGTTCACCTGACGGGGGCTCACGAGTGCGTGCCGTGGGCGCGACGGGGACTGGGAGGTCTCATGCCGATGGCACGACGCGTAACCGCTCCACTCGCCGTCGGCGGGCTGCTGGCCGCACTGGCCGCCTGCTCGGGGGACTCCGGAGGGAAGACCGACGCCTCCCCGGAGCCGGGGACCGAGAGGATCAGGACCGTGGTCCAGCTCTCCGAACTGTGCTCGGAGATTGGGGACGGGCACCCCGAGGCGGCGAGGTACTCGGGTGACGGACCGCACCGCACGGCCGTCTTCCGTTCCGGGTACCGGACCGACAAGGACGTGACGACCGGCACGGTGCTGCAGGAGCGCGTGAGTTTCGACGGGCTGCCGGACCTGTCGAAGACCACCCCGGTCTCCGAGATCGAACTGCTGGCCTGCGGCAAGGGGGAACGGGGCGAGGAGCGGGAGCGCGACTGCGAGTACGCGGAGTCCGGCCGGCTGGATCCGCAGGAGAGCTACCCGATGTACTCCCAGACGTTCACCTACACCGTCTACGAGCTGCGCACCGGACGTGTCGTGGACACCATCACGAGGACCCCGCAACCGCAGTGCCCGTCGAAGATCGGCTATCGGAAGGGCGGTTCGGGAGCGCCGGACAAGGTGTACGCGCAGATATCGGACCGGGAGGCGTCGCAGGTGCTGAAGCAGGTGGTGGAGGGCCCGGCGCGCTGACGGCCCGGTGGGCCGGTCCCGCCGGATGCGGGCCCGCTCAGCCGTGAGCGGCGCGGACCACTCGACATGCCGTGCCCCGGAGGCCGCCGCGGCGGCCTCCGGGGCACGCGCCGCTGTGGCGAGGCGGGGCGTGGCGTGGCGGGGCGGGTCGTCAGGATGCGCCGGCGTTCGCCTTGTCGAAGTGCTCGACGGCGAGGGCGGCCATCCGGCGGGCTGTCTTCTGGACCTGCTCCGCTTCCTTGGTGCCGTCCGTCCCGTGGACGGAGTAGCTGACCGTGATCGTCGCGTTTCCGGCACGGACGAACACCTCGTACCCCGACGGCACCCTTTTCTCCACCGCTTCGTCCCCGACCCCGCGGACCTCGGCGGCTCCCGCGAAGCTCTTCTCACCATGAGCGATCCGGTCGTCCAGCCAGGCTGCGGCGGCCTCCCGCCCCGAGGCACTGGAAGTCGCCTCGTGCAGCTCGTACTTCACGTCCAGCTGGACGTCGCCCATGTCGTTCGAGGTCCACCGCGCCCAGCTGCTGGTGGACAGGTGGAGGTCGTTCTGCTTGAACAGGATGTGGTCCAGCCCGGCGGCCTCCCGGTTCGCGCTGCTGAGGAGGGCCGCGCTCCGGGGCAGCTCGTCGTAGGGGTCGTCACGGCCCTGGTACACGGGCATGAGGAAGGACCATCCGGCCCACCCGCTCACGGCGAGGACCACGACGGCCAGTACCGCGACGAGTGCGGCGACGGCTCTGCCCCGCCGTTTCGGTGGCCTGTTGTCGGCAGGTCCCACAGCAGCCTCGAACTGGCCGACCGTCATGAAGCATCCCCCTGTTGCCTCGGAGCCGTGCGGGCCCCGGTGCGGGCGGGCAGCCATGCCCGCCCGCACTCCTTTGCCGGAGCATGCCAAAGTTACCGTGCTCGCCGCATCACCATGCGGGAACCGGGCGGCCGACGGCCCGTATCCGCGGCTCTGCGGGTCCGGTCTCAGCGATCGGCGGGCGGGTGCTCAGTTGACGAAGTGGTCGAACTCGCCGGCCTTGATGCCCTTGAGGAAGGCGTCGAGCTTGGCGGGCGTGGTGACGACGATCTCGTCGGGCTTGCTGCTCTCGCGCATGAGGACGCGATCGCCGTCCCGGGCGATCTCGATGCAGTTGTTGCCACCGCCGCCGCAGGATGCGGCGTGCCACTCGATGGGTGCGGACATGTCGGCTCGCCCTCCGGGGGTCAGTGTGTGAGGTGGTCGAGTTCGCCGTTTTTGGCTCCCCTAAGGAGAGATTCCAAGCTTTCTGGGCTGGTTGTGATGATCAGCTCTGGGAGGTCGCTCTCGCGTATGAGGACATGTCCGCCGCCTTGGGCTACCTCGATGCAGTTCGGCCCTTCTCCCTCAGAGAAGGAGGACTTCTGCCACTTGAATTCTTCTCGCATCCTGCTGAACCTCAAATCTCCTGGATGATTCGGCTGATTTCTTGCTGAGAAATTTTTGTGTTGAGCGAGACGCTCTCCAGGGCCTTGTAGACCGCTCTGTACCTGTCGAGCTGCGCTCTGGCATCCAGATAGACAGCCCCCAGAGCGTTGTCGAGCTGCACTGTGTCCAGCTGCGGAACAGGTCCGCCCGCGTACAGCACAGACTGGGCTGAGCCGATGAACCTCTCGGAGGTGAAGGGGACGACTCGTACGGTGACGCTTGGCCACTCAGAGACTTCCAGCAGGTACTCAAGCTGAGAGCGAGCCACTTTCCGGCCGCCGTAGCGCATACGCAGCGCGGCTTCGTGGATGATCGCCTCGAACGGTGTGGGGTGGTCACGTTCGAAGATCACGCGTCGCCTTGCACGATGCTCGACTCTCGCGTCGATCTCGCTTCGGGGGAGCGGTGGGATCACTTCCTCGAAGAGCTTCCGTGAGTAGTCCTCCGTCTGGAAGATCCCGGGCACTGTGAGCGTCTGGAGCGAACGCAGGTGGGTGGCGTGGTATTCGAGTTCTGCCACGTTGAGGAATGCCGGAGGCAGGACGCCCCGGTACTCCTCCCACCATCCTTTGGTTCGGTCCTCGGCGATCTCGCACAAGGCGTCGATCAGTTTCTGGTCGCCGGCCGAGTAGAAGGCCGCGAGTCGTCGTACGCGTTCCGCGCTGACGCCCCAGCGTCCCGACTCGATGTGGCTGATCTGGGCCTGGTTGCCGCCGAGCAGTTCTCCCGCTTCGCGAGCGGTGAGGCCGGAGGCCTCGCGCAACTTCCGCAGCTCCGCGCCCAGTCGTGCCTGACGTGCCGTGGGGTTGCTCCTGGGTGGCATCGATCCTCTCCCGATAGGCGCTCCAAGTGTGCCGCGCGTCCGTAGCGCCGGTCCACTCACGAGCGAAGATCCTGTCACATGGTTGTGACGTCTCATCTATGTGCCCTATGGTCTTCGGTAGCGCAGCGTGAACACCAGTGAACCCGCAGTGCAGTCGGCCTCCCCTGCCCGCGCACCGGCGCGGGCGGGGGAGGGCAGCCGAGCCACGGTGGTGGGCGCGCGTGCTTCGCAGACGAGACGCAAGCGAACCGCGTTGGGAGAAGACGCAGATGACCGTGACCGCACCCGGCAGACCCGCCACCGCCGTCTACCGGCTGACCGCGCCCGCCCTGCCCACCACCCCGAGAGTCGCCCGCGACGCGGTCGCGGCGTGGTTGTGCGCGGCCGGGCAACACGGGCTGCTGGACACCGCACGCACGCTGGTCAGCGACGTGGTGACGAACGTCGTCGTGCACACCCGCGTACCCCATCTGTGGGTCGGGGCCGCCGTCACGCGGCTGGGCGCGGTCGTCTCCGTGTGGGACGGCGACCAGCGCGGCGTACCCCGCCCGCGTCACGCGGCCGAGGACGAGACCGGTGGGCGCGGGCTGTTCCTGGTGGAGGCGCTCAGCCACGCCTGGGGCGTGAGCTGGACCGGCGGGGTGGAACCGGCCGGGAAACGGGTCTGGTTCGAGCTGCGCGCCTCGCGCGAGGGGACGTGAGCGCGATGGACTTCACCGCCCTGTGCCTGGGCGCGCTGATCATGACCGTCAGCTCGGCCCTGACCGGCTTCGCCGTGGCCGCCGCCCGTACCTCTGGTGGCGTCGGCGGCGTGTGGTGCGAGGTCACCGTCCTGGACGCGGACACCCACCGCGAGTGGCTGCTCGACTGCCACCGGGCCCGCAACCCCCGCCGCGCCCTGCGCTGGATACGTGCCCAGGCCCCGCGCCTGGCCGACCGTATCGACCCGCCCCCGGACGCGCCCTGGGCCGCGCCCGGCACCATCCGCCCGTGCGAGCCCGGCCGCCCGTACGAGCCCGGCAAGTCGTACGAGCCCGGCCGACCGTACGACCCGGGCGGGCCGGACCCCGCCGCCGTCCTGCGGCGCCGGCCGCTGGACGGGGTCGCGGACCGCGAGGCCCTGCGGGTCCTGGAGGACGGCGGCCTCCACGTCCTCACCGCACCGGACGGGGACGGCCTGCGCTACCGGCTCTCCGCCCGCGCCCTGCGCTGATGTTTTGCTCAGAGGCTCCGACGCCCGGAGGCCGGGCCCGCCTCGCGGCGAGCCCGGCCCCGGATGCCCGTACCCGAACCGCTCGGGCGGTCACTTGCCGACGAAGGCCAGCAGCGCCTCGTTGACCTCGGTGGCGTGCGTCCACAGCAGGCCGTGCGGCGCGCCGTCCACCTCGACGTACTCCGCCTCCGGGAACGCCTTGTGGAAGGGGCGCCCGGTGGAGTCGACCGGGAGGATGTTGTCGGCGGTGCCGTGCAGGATCAGGGAGGGCTTGCCGGCGGCGCGGACGGCGGCCACGTCCTCGCGGAAGTCCTCGATCCAGGCGGGGACCACCGCGTAGGCGGCCACGGGCGCGGAGGAGGTGGCGGTGTTCCAGCCGGCGTCGACGGCCTCCTGGCTGACCCGGGAGCCGAGGTTCTCGTCCAGGTTGTAGAAGTCCTTGAAGAACTGGGTGTACCAGGCGTAGCGGTCGGCGCGGGCGGCCTCCTCGATGCCCTCGAACACCGAGCGCGGCACCCCGCCGGGGTTGTCGTCGGTCTGCACCAGGAACGGCTCCAGCGAGGCGAGGAAGGCCAGCTTGGCGATCCGCTCGTGGCCGTAGGTCTTCACGTAGCGGGCCAGTTCGCCGGTGCCCATGGAGAAGCCGACCAGGATGACGTCGCGCAGGTCCAGCGTCTCCAGCAGGGTGTTCAGGTCGGCGGCGAAGGTGTCGTAGTCGTATCCCTCGCCGACCTTGCTGGACTGCCCGAAGCCGCGGCGGTCGTAGGTGATGACGCGGTACCCGGCCGCCAGCAGTTCCCTGGTCTGGAGCTCCCAGCTGTGGCCGTCGAGCGGGTAGCCGTGGATGAGGACGACCGGCTGACCCGATCCCTGGTCCTCGTAGTACAGCTCGATGTCGGTGGTGTTCTCGCTGCCGACCTTGACGTAGCCCATGGGAACATCCTCTCCGCTGCGGAGAACGGTCGTTCTCCGGCTCTGTCGACTACAGTAGAGAACGTTGGTTCTCTTTGCAAGGGGAGTTCTCGTGATCGATGAGCAGACAGCGCGCGAACGGGTGGTTTCCGCCGCCGACCGGCTGTTCTACGCCCGGGGTGTGCAGGCCGTCGGGATGGACGCCGTCCGCGGCGAGTCGGGCGTCTCGCTCAAGCGCATCTACGCGCTGTTCCCCTCCAAGGAGGAGCTGATCGTCGCCGTGCTGCGGCACCGCACGGAGCGCTGGAACGCGGGCGTCACCGATGCGGTCGACGGCGCCGGGACACCGCGCGAGAGGCTGCTGGCCGTCTTCGACTTCCTGGCCGGCTGGTTTCGCGAGGACGACTTCCGCGGCTGCGCCTTCATCAACGTCTTCGGCGAACTGGGCGGCGGCAGCGACCGGATCGCCGGGGCCGTGCGCGAGCAGAAGGAGTCCTTCCACCGCCAGGTGGCCGAACTGGTCCGCGCCGCGGGCGGTCCGGACCACCTGGCCCCCCAGCTCGTACTGCTCGCCGAGGGCGCCCAGACCACGGCCGCCATATCGCGCGACCCCGACATGGCGGGGCACGCCCGCGCCGCCGCCGAGACCCTCATCCGGTGCGCGCTGGACGACGCCGGGGAGCCGGCCGCGGCGGCGTGAGCGCCGTGCGCGCCCCGGCGGGCGTACGGCACCGGCCGCTCCGGCCGCCGGGGCCTGCCGTGCCGTACGCCCGCCGGGGGACCGTCACCAGCGGATCGCCCTGAAGTCCACCGGCCGCTGCCTCAACTCCCCTGCACGGGCGGCCAGTCGGCGCAGCCGCTCGGTCATCTCGCCGGCCGGCAGACGCCGCCGGTCGCCGTGGCCGGGCAGCAGCCACTCGAAACTGATCCGTCCCGCCACCCGCTCCAGGGAGGCGGCCAGCTCCTCGACGGAGTACCAGGTGACGGTGTCGAAGACCTCGATGTCACCCGTGGTGCGCGACCAGTGGAAGCTGTCGCCGGTGAAGCAGTGGCGGTCGTCCGCGAGGTAGAGCACGCTGCCCTCGGTGTGCCCGGGCAGGGGGTGGGCGACCACGCCGGCGGCGATCTCCACCGGCTCCGTGCCGCGCAGTACGCGGTCGGCGTCGGGGGCGGAGTCGAGGTCGCCCTCGTGGATCCACAGCCGCGCGCCGAAGCCGTCGGCGTACTGGCGGCCGTGCGCGGCGTGGTCGCGGTGGGTGAGCAGCACGTCGGTGACGGGGCCCAGCTTCTCGTAACGCCTGGCCAGCGACGGGCTCCAGCGCGGGGTGTCCACCATCATCACGGTGCCGTCGGGGCGGCGCAGCAGATAGGAGTTGGCGCCGGCCGTCTGACGGGAGTTGTGCCCGCACAGGTACACGCCGCCGTCAGGGCCGTCCGGGTCGTCCCCGCCGTCCAGCGGCAACGGGAACGGGTCGGGCACCTCCTCCAGCCGCCCGCCCGGTGGGTGGACGGACCGGGTGTGGCAGGCGTGCGCGGCGGCGTGGAGCCGCTCCGCCTCGGCCCGGTCGCGCGGCTCGCGCAGCACGACCGAGCGGCCGCCCTCCTCACCGATCAGACCGGGCGCGAGCTGCCTCGCCACATCGCAGTTCGTGCACCGCTCGTCCACCCGCCAGCCGTCCGCTAACCGTTCCCCGGCCATGTCCGCTCCTCTCCCCGGCGCGTCCGCCCACCGGACGCGCCGCCCCCAGGGGTATCCCACGCCCCGCGGCCGGGGAAAGGGGGCGAAAGGCCCCGCGCGCTCAGCCTCAGCCCGGCTCTCCGCGGAGCCCGGCGGGGACGGCCTACGAAACCGGACGCCGGTCGGCTCGTTGGCCTGTACGGGCCGGGCTATGGCCGGAAAACCGGCTTACGGCCGCCGTCGGGCGGAGAAAACCCAGAGGGGGTCTCCGTCCCCCGAAGCGAAGGGGGAGTCATGACCATGACATTCTTGCCCGGTGAGCGCACCGGGGCGGGCCTGGCTCTGGACAGGCCCGAGGACAGGTTCCCGCTGGACCGGGGAGCCGCCCCGGACCTGCCGGACCTGACGGACCACCGGGGCCCGGCGCCGCTGGCCTTCCGGTTCCTGACCGCCACCACTGGTTCGGGAGGCGTGCTGCCGCAGGACATCTCCTACGACGAGGAGACGCAGACCGGCGTCTACCAGGGCCTTCCGCCGGGGGTGTTCATGACCAAGAATCCGCCGAAGACCTTCGGTCCCACCGAGCCCACCGGCCAGATGGACGCGCCGGACGACCCGGGCCCGAGTGACGACTGACGACCGGTGACCGACGACGGACGGCTCGGGATGACCGCGCCCGGGAAGGTCCTGGTACTGACGGGGCGCTTCGACCCCACCGCGGATCTGGTGGTCGAGGAGCTGAACCGGCGGGCCGTGCCCGTCTTCCGCACCGATGTCGCGGACTTCCCGCTGGGGCTGTCGCTGGCCGCGCGCCTCGGCGGGAAGGCCGGAGGAGGCGGAGACACCGGGGAGGGCGGACACGCGGCCGGGAAGGCGTGGAGCGGCACACTGCGCACCGGGCGCCGGACGCTGGACCTGCGGGACGTGCGCAGCGTCTACTACCGCAGGCCCGCCCGCCCCCGCTTCCCCGAGGGGATGTCGCCGGAGGCCCGCGGGGTGGCCGAGCGGGAGGCCCGGCGGGGCTTCGGCGGGCTGCTGGCGGCGTTGCCGGTGCGGTGGCTGCCGCCCCCGGGCCGGGCGGCCGACGCCGAGTACAAGCCGCTGCAACTGCGCGTCGCGGCCGAGTCCGGGCTGTCCGTGCCGCGCACGCTGATCACCAACGACCCCGGCGCGGCCAGGGAGTTCGGTGAGGAGGCCGGCGGCCGGGTGGTGTTCAAACCCTTCACTCCCGTGCGCGGCGCCGTCGGCGGGAGGTCGGCGGCCGTCTACACCAGCATCGTCGGCCCCGCAGAACTCGGCCACCCCGACGTCGCCACCACGGCGCACCTGTTTCAGGAGTGGGTGCCCAAGGCGTACGAGGTGCGGCTGACGGCCGTCGGCGGGAGGCTGTTCGCCGCCGAGATCCACGCGGACTCACCGGCCGGACACGTGGACTGGCGCAGCGACTACGACAGTCACAGATACCGGTTGTGCGAGCCGCCGCCGGCCGTCGCGGCCGGAGTACGCCGGATGATGGACGCCCTCGGCCTGCCCTACGGCGCGTTCGACTTCGTAGTCACACCCGAGGGGCGATGGTGCTTCCTGGAGATCAATCCGAGCGGACAGTTCGGTTTCGTGGAGCAGGCGACCGGGCTGCCGATCACGGCCGCCGTCGCCGACTGGCTGGAAGGGAAAGGGACGTGAGAGCGCACGGGGGCGACGGGCACGGAGAGCACGGGGAGCTCGTCGAGGCGCGGGTCGGCATGGTGCGGCGGATGGACGAGGGCGGCGTGGTGCTCTCCTCGCGGCTGGCCGAGGTCTTCCTGAACGTGCCGCGCCACCGGTTCGTCCCGGTGTTCTACTGCCGGGACGGCGAGCGCTTCCTGCCCTGCCGCCGCGCGGACGACGGCACCGGCGGGTGGGCGGCGCGGGTGTACGCGGACGACTCCCTGATCACCGAGGTGGACGGGCTCCACGCGGAGGACGCGGGGGAGCGGGCCGTCACGGGCGTGCCCACCTCCTCCTCGACCGCGCCGAGCCTGATGGCCGACATGCTCGACGCGCTCGACGTCGAGCCGGGCGCGCGGGTCCTGGAGGTCGGCACGGGGACCGGCTACAACGCGGCGCTGCTGTGCCGGCTGGCGGGTGCGGAGAACGTGGTGACCGTGGACGTCTCCGAACGCCTCACCGCCACGGCGCGGGAGCGGCTGGAGGGCCTGGGGCTGTCACCGGTGGTGGAGACGGCCGACGGCGCGGCGGGCGCCCCGGGGCACGCGCCGTTCGACAGGATCATCGCCACCTGCTCGGTGCGGCGCGTGCCCGCCGCCTGGATCGACCAGTGCGCGACGGGCGGGATCATGGTGGTCCCGCTCAAGGGGACGCTGGCCGGAGGGGCACTGGCCCGGCTGACCAAGCTCGCGGACGGCACGGCCGCCGGACACCTCCTGCACACCCCGGCGGCCTTCATGCCGCTGCTGTCCGGCCTCCGCCCGGCACCGCCCCCGGCCGGCCCGGAGGGCGGGCGCAGCCGGGAGACGCCGCTGTCCGGCAGCGTGCTGGACGACTGGACGTTCTCCTTCTTCGCCCAGCTCCACCTGGGGGCGGGCGTCGAGCGCGAACACCGCCGTGCCGCCGGCGGCGCCCACACCACCCTCCTGTACGACCCCGCCGACGGCTCCCGCGCGCGGGTGGCCGACCACGGGGACGGGCGCGCCGGCGCGGCGGTCGCCGCCGTAGGCCCCCGGGACCTGTGGGCGGTGGTCGAGCGCGCCCACCGGCGCTGGCGGGAGCTGAACCGGCCCCGCCGCGAGTGGTTCACGGTCCGCGTCACACCCCGGGGCCAGACCATGTCCTACACCTCCCCCGCCGGCCGCGCCCACACCTGGGAGCTGTGAGCTTCCGGCGTGCCCCGCTCCCCTCCGGTACGGGGCCGGTCAGCTTCGCTGGAGCGGGATCCCCTGCATGGAGCACCACCGGGCGAAACCGCTTCCGCGACAGGGAAGCCGGGCCTCCTCGGCCCTGAGCGCTTCGACGTAGCTGCCGGCCGCCGCCAGGGTCATCACGCCCTCCCGGACGAGGCGGGCGAGCAGCCACAGGGTGCCGTGGGCTTCGACGCCGTACGCGCGGGCAGTCCTCGCCGCCGTCCGGTCGTCGGTGACGGCGGTCCCGTGGCGGAGTTCGGCGCAGGCGAACACACTCGCCTCCCCCCCGGTGCCGGTTGTCGGACGCGCCGACCCTCTCACCCCACCGGCCGTACGCCATCAGGCCCTCGATGGTGTCGAGAGCGTCGACCCTGAGCCAGTCGGCCGTGATCGCCCGCTGTAAAGCGGGGAAACGGGGCAGCCCGGCCCGCAACTCGGAGACCACGGTCGTGATCGTCCAGCACTCGAAGTCCTGGAGGTAACTCCCCAGCAGGTCGATGTAGTCCGCGCGGGCGGAGTGGTTCAGCAGGGTCGCGTCCAGCACGAGGACGCCGTGATGCGTGTCGGACATGTCAGAAGTCGGTCTCGTCCCCCGCGGGCAGGTCGTCCACCGACACCTGCCCGTGCATCATCTCCACGGCCCGGGCGCGGGTGATGCTTCCGCGTCCGAGCGCCGACATCACGGCACTGGCGTAATCCGGCGCCACTCTGACCGCCTCCAGGTCAGGCTCCGGAAGCCAGCCCAGGGCCTGCATGAACTCGGCGCGTGTGGGCTTCCGCGCCATCAGCCCGTTCCGCGCGGACCGGTCGATCACCTCGGCCCGTTCCGCCTGGATCAGCGCAAGCGTCCAGGACACCCGGTACCGTGCGGCGTGGCCGACGAGCTGTTCCCGGGCGTCCTCGTCCGGGGACCATGCCCGGGCGATCGCGGTGGCGGGCAGCAGCAGTTCGGCGGCGAACGCCTCGATCGCCCGCTCGCGCTCCTCCGCCGAGGCGTGCACACCGAGGTCGTTGGAGTAGGCGTCCCCCATGACCATGTGCCCCAGCTCGTGAGCGGCCGTGGCGCGGCGGCGGCCCGGATCGCCCCGGAGGCTGATGACGGACACCGCGACGTCCCCGTCGATCAGCGACGCGCCGTCACCGGGGATGTCGGTGGCCAGGGGCCACTGCCCGGCCTCGGCGCAGACCGCGGCCATCGGGCCGAGAGGCCCGTCACCCGCCTCCAGCCGGTCCCGGACCCAGCGGGCCGCTTCCCGGTAGGCGTCGACGCCGGTCGCCCGGCCGGGATAGGTCCACGGCGGGCGCGGACTCAGGACTCCCAGATCCAGAAGCTGGCGTACGTCCCGGAGCCAGGCGTTCAGGCGCACCCGGACCCGGAAGGCGGACCGGGTCGCCTCCGACTCGTCCTCCTCCACCAGGGGCTGCCGGTTGGACAGGACCGGTGCCGGGGCGCAGACGAAGTAGGAGAACGGAACATCCAGGGCGTCCGCCAGGCTCGTCAGCTCCAGGGCGCTGATTCTGCGAGTCCCGCTCTCGATCTTGGAGAGGGTCGTCCGCTCCATGCCGAGCAGCTCGGCGAGCCGTTCCTGGGTGAGGGCGGCGGCTCGCCGGGCCTCGCCGACCCGTGCACCGATGTCCTGCCAGCTCACCTCAGACGCCATGGTGCGATTTTGGCACATCACCTGGTGCGGGGTGCCGCCATGAGCGGACTCCGGCAGGCGCACAGGCGCATGGCTGGTTGTTCAGGGCGCGCACGCCTCGGCGGTACGGCCCCGGCCGCTCCCGCCGGAGCGGGGTGGCCGGGGCCGCCGGTGCCCGGAAGCCGGGCCTACGCGCCGGCGGGGAGCTCGAACGGGCTGGGGTAGGGGAAGTAGCCCTCCAGGAAGGTGCGGACGCGGGTGGCGACCTTCTCCCGCTCCTCGTCCGGGACGTCGACGTCGTTGAGGCAGAAGAAGTCGAAGCGGCGCGTGCTCTCCAGTTCGGCCAGCTTCTCCTCCGCGTCGTCCCGGCCGATGTCGACATAGCGGAAGCTGAACTTGCCCGGGACCGCGCGGCCGGTGAGATAGGCGTAGTGGTGGTGGAACGTGGCGCCCATGGCGATGTCGGTGGTGGCGCGGAACCGGGACCGGCTGGTGCGCTCGACGTCCTGCGCGTACTTCTCCTCGATCTCCCGCATCACCGCGCGGATCTGGGGGTGCGGGGTGTGCATGAACTTGTTGGTGATGAGGCGGCCGTGGGACTCCAGCAGGAGCCGGCGCACGTTCTTCCCGGCCGAGTTGGGGGCGGGCTCGTCGGGGTGGGGGTCGCCCAGGCCGAGCTGGAAGGGGGAGAAGGGCAGGCGGGCGATGCCGTTGCCGTGGAAGAAGCGCCCGGCGGTGACCGGGCGGCCGACGAAGACGTCGTCGTTGAAGTAGAGGTAGCGCTCGGACAGCCCCGGTATGTGGTGGAGCTGGGTGCCTATCGCGTGCGAGTTGAAGACCGGCAGGGCGTCGGGGGAGCGGAAGATCTCCTTGTGGTCGACGACCGTGATGCCGGGGGCCGCGGTGTTCAGCCAGGCCGGCGTCTGCCCGTCGGTGACGACGTAGACGTGCCGGACGAAGTCGGCGTACATCCGCAGCGAGCGCAGCGAGTACTTCAGCTCGTCCTGGCTGGTGTAGCGGGAGGGGCCGGTCTCCCGGCTGGTGCGGGTGTTGCCGGAGCGGTAGGACTCGCGCTTCGCGCTCAGCTCGGGGTCGGATCCGTCCACCCAGGTGTAGACGACGTCGACGGGGAAGTCGATCTCGTCGTGGCGGGTCGAGGTGAAGACGGGGAAGGTGGGCAGGAGGCGGCCCCGCACCGCGGTCTCGGCGGGCTCACGCACGCTTTTGGGCAGGACCTCGCCGACCGGGTTGAGGCGGGGGGCGACCAGGGCGTCGGCCAGTACGTCCGCGGGGGCCTGGGTGCGCAGCGCGGCGAGCCGCTCGGCGGCGTCCTCCATCTCCAGGAGCCCTGCGCCCTCGCGCCAGAACTCCACCTCGCAGGCGTACCGCAGATCGCCGAGGACCTGGCCCGAGGGGCCGAGGAGGAACTCGCCGAGGCGGATGACGGACTGCCGCTTGAGGTCGGTGGGCAGGGCGCCGTCGGCGTAGAGCGCGGCGTCGGCCGGCAGGTTCTCGCGGCCGGGCCGGGCCGCGTACAGCGGGCGCGTCCCGTACAGCTCGCGCAGGGCGGTCAGGAAGGCCTTGCGGTCGGAGAGGCGCATGCCGAGGACGTGCCCGGTGTGCGAGCGGGAGGGGACGAGGAAGTGCTCCAGCCCCGCGTGTTCCAGAGCGTCGGCGACCAGGCCCAGGTTGTGCGCGGCGGCTTCGGCGGCGGTGAAGCCGGTGACGGTGCGGCCGTAGAAGGTGTGCTCGCCGGAGGTGAAGGGGCGCAGGTCCGGGTCGGCGTCGAGCATCGCCCGGCGGCGCTCCTCGATCCGCTCGGCCCGTCTGCGGGCGGTCTCCCGCTCCTTGGCGATCCGGCGCTCCTCGGCCCGCCGTGCGCGGACCGGGGCCGGAAGCAGGCGTTCTCCCACGTTCTTCAGACGCGACGGCATACGTGTACCCGATCCCTTCGGAGCGCTGCCCGCCCGGCAGCGCGGTGCGGTGCCCTGTGCCGGAACCCGTCCGTCCCGGCCGTCTGCAGGCTCACCGCGTGCGCGGCCCCGGGAGGAATCGTTAACGCGTACGACCGGCGAGCAAAGGCCCGGTAATGAATTCATGAACATTTGTGCGTTGTCAAAGCGGAGACCGGCCGCCGTGTCAGGCGGGGGCCGCGGGAAGCCGCAGGAGGCCGCGGGCATGACGAAGCGGTGCCCACCCGCCGGGACGGGTGGGCACCGCTCGTGTGTACGGGCTCGCTCGTACGGGGCCGCTCGTACGGGCCCGGGCCCCCACCGGGGCCGGGTACCGCCTTACGCGCCCTTGGGCTCCTCCAGGCGCGGGAAGAGCGCCGGGCCCTTGGTGACCCGGGTGCCGGCCGGGAGCAGGCCCCAGGCGCCGGCGTCCTGGACGCGCTGGTCGGCCAGGGCGCCCAGCGGGGCCTGCGCGCCGAGGGAGTCCCACAGCAGGCCGGAGGTGCGCGGCATCACCGGGTTGAGCAGGACGGCGCAGGCGCGCAGCGACTCGGCGGCGGTGTAGAGGATCGTCGCCAGCCGCTCCTGGGCCTCGGGCGAGGTGTCCTTGGCGACCTTCCACGGCTCCTGCTCGGTGAGGTAGCCGTTGACCTGCTTGATGAAGTCGAAGACCGCCGCGATGCCGCCCGCGAAGTCCAGCTCGTCGCCGATGCGGCGGTCGGCCTCGGCCACGGCCTTCGCCATGCCGTCCCGGACGGCCTGCTCGGCCTCGCCGTCCGCCTTGGACTCGGGCAGCAGCCCGTCGAAGTACTTGTTCACCATGGCGGCCAGGCGCGAGGCGAGGTTGCCGTAGTCGTTGGCCAGCTCGCTGGTGTAGCGGGCGGAGAAGTCCTCCCAGGAGAAGGAGCCGTCCTGGCCGAAGGCGATGGCGCGCAGGAAGTACCAGCGGTAGGCGTCCACGCCGAAGTGCTCGGTGAGCTGCTGCGGCGAGATGCCCGTCAGGTTGGACTTGCTCATCTTCTCGCCGCCGACCATCAGCCAGCCGTTGGCGGCGACCTTCCCCGGCAGCGGCAGGCCCTGCGCCATCAGCATCGCGGGCCAGATCACCGCGTGGAAGCGGAGGATGTCCTTGCCCACCAGGTGGACGTCGGCGGGGAAGGTCTCCTCGAACTTCCTCTGGTCGGAGCCGTAGCCGACGGCGGTGGCGTAGTTCATCAGGGCGTCGATCCACACGTAGATGACGTGCTTGTCGTCCCAGGGGATCTTCACGCCCCAGTCGAAGGTGGAGCGGGAGATCGACAGGTCCTCCAGGCCCTGGCGGACGATGTTGACGACCTCGTTGCGCGCCGACTCGGGCTGGATGAACTCCGGGTGCCTCTCGTAGTGCTCCAGGAGCTTCGGCCCGTACTCGGAGAGCTTGAAGAAGTAGTTCTCCTCCTGGAGCATCTCCACGGGCTTCTTGTGGATCGGGCAGAGCTTCTCGCCGGCGAAGTCGCCCTCGCCCTCCAGCAGGTCGCCGGGGGACTTGTACTCCTCGCAGCCCACGCAGTACGGGCCCTCGTACTCGCCCTTGTAGATCTCGCCCTTGTCGTACAGGTCCTGCACGAACTCCTGGACGCGGGCGGTGTGCCGCTCCTGCGTGGTGCGGATGAAGTCGTCGCCTGCGATCTCCAGGTGCTCCCAGAGGGGCTTCCACGCCTCCTCCACGAGCCTGTCGCACCACTCCTGGGGAGTGACCCCGTTGGCCTCGGCGGTGCGCATGATCTTCTGACCGTGCTCGTCCGTGCCGGTGAGGTACCACACCTTCTCGCCGCGCTGGCGGTGCCAGCGGGTGAGCACGTCGCCTGCGACGGTCGTGTAGGCGTGGCCCAGGTGCGGAGCGTCGTTGACGTAGTAGATGGGGGTCGTGACGTAGAACGCCTTCGCCCCCTGCTGCTCTTTTCCAGTGGCCGCCATGGGAGAAATCCTAACGGTCCGGGGCCGTGCCGCCGGTCCGGATATCGCCGTGCGCGGGCGGTGCCGGAAGGGGCGGGGGCGGCCGGGGAAGGGGCCGGCGGACACCGGGTGTGCCGGTGCGGCGACCGTAAGGATCCGGCCGCGGCGGATGCGCCGGCGACCGTCGGGCGGCCGCCGGACGGCCTGCCGATTCCACGGGTCGGATTCACCCTACGTTTACCGCGAGGTCGCTCCCCGTCGTGCCCGCGCGCCTAGCGTCCGACACGCGTAGACACGGAACATCCGGAGGGGACCATGCGCAAACTGCTGCCGCTGATCGGTTCGCACCCCGGCGGGAGAGCCGCCCTGACCTGCCGCTACCGCTGCGGTGACGCCTGCTTCCACGAGGTGCCCAACACCAGCGGCAACGAGTACGCCGGCGACGTCATCGCCGCCGCCCTCTCCCGCCGCTCGGTGCTGCGCGCCGGCGCCGTCGTCGGCGCCACCGCCGCCGCCGGGGCGGCGGTGGGTATCGGCCAGGCTCCCGAGGCCGCCGCGAAGCCCCCCGTCGTGCCAGGCAAGGGCTGGGAGAAGGAGAGCGGCAAGATCCGCGGGGCGGCGCGCGGCCTGCGCTTCGCGCCCGTGGCGCCGAACACCGCCGACGCGGTGACCGTCCCCGAGGGCTACGCGCAGAACGTCGTCATCCGCTGGGGCGACCCGATCCTGCGCGGCGCGCCCGCCTTCGACCCGGAGAAGCAGAGCGCGAAGGCGCAGGCCGGCCAGTTCGGCTACAACAACGACTTCCTCACTCTGCTGCCGCTCAAGGGCGAGCGAGGGCGCCAGGTGCTCTTCGCCAACCACGAGTACACCGACGAGGAGCTGATGTTCCCCGGCTACGACGCGGACAACCCCACGCGCGAGCAGGTGGAGATCGCCTGGGCCGCGCACGGGCTGTCCGTCGTCGTGGTGGAGGAGGACCGCCGCACGGGGAAGCTCACGGCCGTCCCCCGCCACCACCTCAACCGCCGCTTCACCACCAGCAGCGAGTTCCGCCTCACCGGCCCGGCCGCCGGGTCCGACCTGCTGAAGACCTCCGCCGACCCCACCGGCACCAGGGTGCTGGGCACCCTCAACAACTGTGCGGGCGGCACCACCCCCTGGGGCACGGCGCTGTCGGGCGAGGAGAACTTCAACCAGTACTTCGCCAATGCCGCCTCCGTCGCCGATCCGGAGGTGAAGGCCAGGCTCAGGCGGTACGGCATGAGCGGCGGGGCGTCGGGGCGCAAGTGGGAGCGGTTCGACGACCGCTTCGACCTCACCAAGGAGCCCAACGAGGCCAACCGCTTCGGCTGGGTCGTCGAGGTGGACCCGTACGACCCCGACTCCGTCCCGCGCAAGCGCACCGCGCTGGGCCGCTTCAAGCACGAGGCAGCCGAGCCCCGCCTGACCGCCGACGGCCGCCCGGTCGTCTACATGGGCGACGACGAGCGCTTCGACTACTTCTACAAGTTCGTCTCGTCCAAGCGGATGATGAAGGGCGACAGCCGCGCCGCCCGCGAGCACAACCTCACGCTGCTGGACGAGGGCACCCTCTACGTGGCGAAGCTGACCGGCGACAGCCCGGCCGCCGAGATCGACGGCAGCGGAAAGCTGCCCTCCGACGGCGAGTTCGACGGCTCCGGCGTGTGGATCCCGCTGGCCACCGGCACCACCTCCCACGTCCCCGGCATGAGCGCCGAGGAGGTCTACGTCCACACCCGGCTGGCCGCCGACAAGGTGGGCGCCACCAAGATGGACCGCCCCGAGGACGTCGAGCCCAGCCCGCGCACCGGCCGCGTCTACGTGGCGCTGACCAACAACTCCCGGCGCGGGGTGGACTCCAACCCGGCCGCCGACGAGGCCAACCCGCGCAACGCCAACAAGCACGGCCAGGTGCTGGAGCTGGCCGAGCACTGGGACGACCCGGCGGCCGACGGCTTCGCCTGGCGCCTGTTCCTGGTCTGCGGCGACCCGGAGGACCCCTCCACCTACTTCGCCGGCTTCCCCAAGGACCAGGTCAGCCCGATCTCCTGCCCGGACAACCTCGCCTTCGACGCCTACGGCAACCTGTGGATCTCCACGGACGGCAACGCGCTGGGCTCCAACGACGGCCTGTTCGGCGTGGCCACGGCGGGCGGACGGCGCGGTGAGGTGCGGCAGTTCCTCACGGTGCCCGTCGGCGCCGAGACCTGCGGCCCGATCATTCAGGACCGCCGGGTGCTGGTCGCGGTGCAGCACCCGGGCGAGGTGGACGGCGCCAGCTACGAGCAGCCCGCCTCGGCATGGCCCGACGGGCCGGGGAAGGTCGTCCGCCCGTCGGTCGTCGCCGTCTGGCGCGAGGACGGGCGCGGCATCGGCGCCTGAGCACGGCGCGGCGGTCCGGCGGTCCGGTCCGGCCTCCCGGGTCCGGCGACCCGGTGCGGAGGCCGGACCGGACCGCCGATTTTCGATGGCTTGACATGTCCTCGTGTGCGCGGGACGGAAAAGGGAAGGAGGAGGTGAGGAAACCGACCCGAAAGGGTGAAGTCATGGAGATAACCGGCATCATCACCGCGATCGTCATCGGCATCGTCGTCGGTGTGCTGGGGCGGCTGGTCCTGCCGGGCCGCCAGCGCATCGGCGTCCTGTGGACGATCGTGGTCGGTATCGTCGCCGCCCTGATCGGTACGTTCATCGCGGCCGGGATCGGTGTCGCGGACACCCGCGGCGTCGACTGGATCGAGTTGCTCATCCAGATCGGTCTGGCCGCGGCGGGCGTCGCCGCCGTGGACCGCATGAAGGTCCGCGCCTGACGGACACCTCCCACCCGCCGGGCCCTCGCGCCCGGCGCCCCGGAGCAGCACCGGCCCGGCGGAAGAGCGGCCCCCACAGCCGCCTTCCGCCGGGCTCTCGGCTGTCCGGGGCCGGCCCCATCCGGTCCTGCGGACAGCCGGGAGGCCGGGGGGCGGTGCGTGCCCCGGCCTCCGCCGCCTCCGGCGCGACGGCCCCGCCCGGATCCGTCCGAACCCACCGGGCAGGGCCGGCTCCCTCACCCCGGAGCCGGTGTCGGATACGGGCTCAGCCCGTGTGGTGGTCCCGCTGGACGAGCGCGGCGTGTTCCAGTACGTCCTCCATCGGGTCGTCGATCTGCCCCGTGGAGATCAGCGCGACGGTCGGCCCGTTGTGCGATCCGTGATGGGTCTCGTCGGCCCACGCCGGCGCGGCGCCGCCCGGCAGCGCGACCGCCACCACGGCCGCCCCCGCCGCCACCACGCACCCGCGCATCGTCCGGTTCCGCCTCACCGTTCTTCTCCTCTCGTCCCTCATCCGGTCACGGCGACCGTCGTCCGCCGATCGCCGTCCACCGTGCATATCTGCCGGTGAGCGGAAAAGTTACGAACGGATTGTGGATCTGTCCTACGGCATCCCGCTGTGCGCCCCGTCGCGCGCTCCGGGGAGCGCCCGTGCCCGCCTCGGCCGCCGGCCCGGCGCCGCCATGCGCGCGGGACGGACGGCCGAGGAGACGGGGAAGGGTTCCATCTGTGAGGGTTCCAAAGTTGGAACCCTCACAGTTGGAACCCTTCCCTCCCCGCACCTACCGGAGACCGAGCGGGGCGGGGTGGTCCGGTACCAGGCCGGGGCTGCGCTCTTGGCCGGCCCGGCCCCGCGCCCGGGCCTACTCGGGGAGGAGTTCGCGGACCCGGGCGCGGAAGGTCCGCCAGCGGCGCTCGTTGCCGTGGACGAGCGCCGCCGACTCGGCCAGCAGATCCGCCGCGTGGTCGAGCAGTTCGGAGGCCGAGTAGAGGTAGGCGGGCGCCGTACGCCCGCCGGCCAGGTCGGACCGGAGGGCGGCCGGGGAGAAGTCGACGCGGGCCAGCAGCTCCAGGGCGCGGCGCAGCAGCCGTGCGATCAGGGACAGCAGGCCGGCGGCCTGCCAGTCGTCGGCGATGATCCGGTGCCGCTCCCCGGCCAGGTCGGCGAGCGACGGATGGGCGGCCAGACTCCCGGCCGTCTCCCACGACCGCTCCATGGCGCCCGACAGCCAGGCGCCGGTCTGCTCGCTGTCGTCGGCGAGCAGACCGATGTCGCGCCTGATCCGCTTCAGCTCGGCAGGCTCCTCCCCGTCCTCCATGAAGAGGACCCCGGCCTCGGCGACGAGCCCGGGGGCGTTCAGGTCCTCCGCGCCGGTGAACGCCAGGCCCTCCACCGGCTCGCCGGCGCCGACCGCGCTCCACCGGTCGGCGAGCGCCTTCAGCACCCGCGAGTGCGCCTGGAGCCCGGCCGCCTGCCGCAGGGGCGCCTGCGCGTAGAACTCCTCGTGCTCGCGGTGGAACCGCGCGAGGTTGTCGATCATGCGCAGCAGCGGCTCGGGAGGGGCGGAGGGCGCTCCGTCCCCGTGCTGGTCGTCGGGCATGCGGGCAGTGTGTACCGGCCCCGTGCACGGAGCCGGCCGGGCACGCCCGCCGGGGCAGGGCCGGAGCCCGCACGTCACCCGTCCGGCCACGGCCCGTCCCGGCGCTCACGGCCGCGGGCCCGCGCACCGGACCGTACGCGGAGCCCGGCCCGGCTTGCCGATCGCCGGGGCCGGCACGGCGGCGACCGCGCACAGCGCGCCGGAGACGATCCAGGCCGCGTCGTAGGAGCCGAAGGCGTCGCGCAGGGCGCCGCCCGCGAACGCCATCACCCCGGCGCCGAGCTGGTGGAAGGCGAGCGTCCAGCCGAAGACGATCGCACCGCCGCCCTCCCCGTAGATCCCGCGGACGGCCGTCAGGGCGATCGTCGGCGGGACGGTGGCCACGTCGAGCAGCCCGAAGAAGACCACGAAGACGATCAGCGGCCAGTCGGCCTTGGGCCCCAGGAGGGAGGGCAGGAGCAGCAGCGAGATCCCGCGCATCCCGTAGTACAGCGCCAGCAGCAGGCGCGGGTCGTGGCGGTCGGTGAGCCAGCCGGAGACGACCGTGCCCACCACGTTGAAGACCCCGATGAGCGCCAGCAGCGAGGCCGCGACGGTGGGCGGCATCCCGTGGTCGTGGGCGGCGGGCACGAAACCGCTCCACATGATCCCGTTGGTGGACGCGCCGCAGACGGCGAAGGTGCCCGCCAGCAGCCAGAACGGGCGGGTGCGGGCCGCCGAGCGCAGCACCCGCAGCGCGTGGCGGGCCGCGCCCGGGGCAGGCGCCGGGCGCGGGACGTACTCCCGGGCGCCGTAGGGGCGCAGGCCGAGATCGGCGGGGTGGTCGCGCAGCAGCAGACCGGCCAGCGGGACGAGGGCGAGCGCCACCAGCGCCACCGTCACCGTGGTCGGGCGCCACTGGTACCGCTCGATCGACCAGGACAGCAGCGGCATGAAGACGAACTGCCCGAAGACGCTCGCCGCCGTCAGCAGGCCGGTGACCAGGCCGCGCCGGGTGGTGAACCACCGCTCCACCACCACGGCCGCGAACCCCATCGCGACGGAGCCGCAGCCCAGGCCCACCAGCAGACCCCAGCAGAGGAGAAGTTGCCAGGGCCGGGTCATGACCGTGGTGAGCGCCGCGCCGACGGCGACGGCCGCGAGCGCTCCGGCGGCCACGCGGCGCAGCCCGAAGCGGCCCATGAGCGCGGTGGCGAAGGGCGCGACCAGCCCGCCGGCCGCCATGTTGACCCAGACCGCCAGGCCGATCGAGCCGCGCGACCAGCCCGGGTCGCGGTGCAGCGGCTCGACCAGCAGACCGGGCATGGTGGCGAAGGCGCCCGCGCCCATGACGGCCAGCGCGGCCACGGCGGCGACCCACCAGGCCCGGTGCACGCGGCCTTTCCGCCCGTGGGCGGCGGGCGTGGCCCGGCCGGTACGACCGGTGCGGGTGGTACGGGCGTCCTCGGTGTCGGTGGTACGGATCGTGTGCGTCATGCCTTCGATGCTGTTCGGACCGGCCGGGCCGAACGAGTGGCCCGATGGCCGACATCTGGAAGAATCTGGCCATGGAGGTCTTCACGCACCCTGAACGGCACCGGGTGGCGGTCCTGGTCCGCCACGGGGTGCTGCCGATGGAACTGGGCCTGGTCCACCAGCTGTTCCGCGCGGCCGAGTCGGCCTCCGGCGCACCGCTGTACGAGGTCGTGACCTGCGCGCCCACCCCCGGCCTGATCCGCACCGACGCCGACTTCCCCGTCCATGTCGGGCACGGCCCGCAGGCGCTGGCCGAGGCCGGGACGGTGATCGTCCCGGCCAGCCACGAGGAGGACGGGGCGTACCCCGGCGGGCGGCTGCCCGCCCAGCTCACCGACGCCCTCGCCCGCATCCGGCCGGGCACCCGGATCGCCTCGGTCTGCACCGGCGCCTTCGTCCTGGCCGCCGCCGGGCTCCTCGACGGCCGCCGGGCCACCACCCACTGGAAGTCCGCCGAGCACTTCCGGCGGCTCCACCCGGCCGTACGGCTCGACCCCAACGTCCTCTACACCGACGAGGGCGACGTACTCACCTCCGCCGGCGAGGCCGCCGGGATCGACCTGTGCCTGCACATGATCCGCCGCGACCACGGCGCGGCCGTCGCCAACCGGGCGGCCCGCAGCACGGTCGTACCGCCGCACCGCGACGGCGGGCAGGCCCAGTACATCCCCCGGCCCGTCGCCGAGCCGCGCCACTCCTCCACCGGCGCGGCCCGCGCCTGGGCGCTGGAGCACCTGGACCGGCCCATCACGCTGGCCGAACTGGCGGCGCGGGAGTCGATGAGCGTGCGCACCTTCACCCGTCGCTTCAAGGAGGAGGTGGGCGTCACCGCCGTCCAGTGGCTGAACCGGCAGCGCATCGAGCGGGCCCGGCAACTGCTGGAGGAGACCGACCTGTCCGTCGACCGGGTCGCCGCCGACACCGGCTTCGGCACGGCCGCCTCGCTGCGCCAGCACATGCAGCGCACCCTCGGCGTCACCCCCACCGGCTACCGGGCCACCTTCCGCGGCCCCGCCACCCGCCCGGCCGGGGTGTGACCGGACTTGTCGGCGGCTTCCTCCGGGAGGAGCGCGAGGGGAAACTGCGAGGGCAGGGGGCGGAATTCGGCATTCCGCGCCCGGTGATGTTGGCGGGATTCCATTGGGCGCTCTCGTTGGACGACTCCTCGATGTGCTGCACTGGCTGTCGGTTTCCGGGGGAGGCGGGGTGGCGATGCGCCTGATGACGGCCGTGCGGGTGGGAACGTCTGTCGTCTCGGGTGTGCTGATCGGCCTGTGGGTGAACCTCTTCACCGACCAGCTCTCGGAGCACGGCTACTTGACCGCGTCGATAGGGTTGGGGTGGGGCAATTTCCCGCTGTTCCTCGGGATTGCCTCCCTGGCGGTCGGTGAGGGCTTCGTGCGGAGGCAGCGGATGCTGGAGCGGGACGATTTCGTGCAGCGCTATGAGCTGCTGCGGCAGCGGCAGCGGCGAATCCTGGAAAGTACCCTGCGGATCATGTGCGAGCTCGTCTCCAGAACTCTGGAGGTCACCTGCAACGCTCGTTACTTCGTGGCCGAGCGGGACGAGGACGGCCGCCACTATCTCCGGCAGGACCGCGATCTGGCGGTGCTGAACATCAGCATGCCGCGTGAGTACGGGTTCACCCGCATCTACGTCGACACCCCTCATATCGTGAGCGGCCAGGCGTACCGGGAGCGCGTTCCGCTTTACCAGGAGCTTCCGGTGGATCACAGCAACCTGTACGACCCGGACGTGAGCCGAATGATCGAGCCGCAGCAGAGGTGGGTGCTGGCATGCCCGGTACTCCGGCTCGACGCGGCCACCAACAGCCACGTTCATGGCCGGACGCCGCACGGCGTCATCGTTTTCTACGGCACCGAGGTACCGTCCGGCCCCGATGTCGCCGACCGTGTCCGGGTCAGCCTCGACTACACACAGCAGTTTGCCGAACAGATGTCGCACATCCTCAACATGCTGGAGCTTTCTACCGCATCGGAGATGGCCGGTGAAGGAGATACCGCAGGAGCTGCCTAGATCGGTCTGCTTACGGGTGACGCGCAGATGCAATGTCGCCTGCGCTTTCTGCCAGGCGCCGCCCACCAGCAGAAGTGAACTGTCCGTGCGGGAGATCGGTGAGATCTCCCGCTTTTTCGCGTCCGGTGGCGCCCGGTCGGCGAAACTCGCGGGAGGTGAGCCGACAGTCCGGGAGGACCTGCCCGAGATCATCGCCGCGGTCGCCGGCGCCGGGCTCAGGCCCGTGGTCACCACCAACGGCTTCGCCGTGACCACCCGCACTCTGGATGCCTGCGCGGAGTACGCGGGTGAGTTCAAGTTCAGCATCCACCGGCCGTCCGCCGAAAACGACCGGGTGCTGCGCCGTAAGTCTTTCGACGATATCGAGAGAAACCTCGCCGAGGTGGTGCGCAGGGAAATCGGATTATCGATTAATTCAGTGGTTGTTCCGGGTGGCCTGAACCTCATGGAGGAAATGGCAGGTTTCGCTTGTGAGCGAGGTGCGCGAAAGATAAGTTTCATACCCGTGGTGTCCCGGGGGCGCGCCAACGGAAAGCAGGAGTTCTCGTTCCGTTCCGAGGAGTTGTCCGAAGTGCTCCGCTGTGTGCGGGAGTTGGCGCGGACGTACCAGGGGCGTATGCACGTTCGCTGCATCGACATCAGATCCCGGGACTACTGGATCGTGGAGAACGACGGGTCGCTGTGGATCGAGCGAGCCACCGAGGACGCCGATGTGCGTATCTGTGGAAAGGAATCCTTGATGTCCACCTGTAGCACGCGCCCTGTGGAGGCGGGATGACGGACCGGGAGATCGACGCGGGGATGCTGAGGTGCCTGCGGCTGGCCCGTGAGGCGGCGCTCTCCGGAAACTACGGGCTGGGGGCCGTGGTGATCCGGGACGGTGTCGTCCTCGGGGAGTCGGGCAGCGGACTCGTCCAGGGGCACGACCCGACCGCGCACCCGGAGGTGCAGGCCATCCGCCGGGCCGCCGAACGGGTCGGCTCGCGCTACCTCGCCGGCGCATTCCTGCTGACGACGCTGGAGCCGTGCCCGATGTGCACCGCCGCCGCGATCTGGGCCAGGATGCGCGGCATCGCCTTCGGCGCCGCCCAGGAGGACGCCCGGAGCTGGGCGGCCGAGCACCCCGACGAGACGTTCACCTGGCGGCAGATCGACCTGCGGGCCCGTGACGTGGTCCGGGCCGGGCGTCCGCGGCTGGAGGTGCGCGAGGGGGTCCGCCGGGACGAGTGTCTGGAACTCTTCGCCCTCACCGCCCGGAAGGCCGCGGGGCAGGCCCCGGTGGGCGGTGCGGCGGGGTGCCGCTGAGGCGGGCGGCCCCAGGCGTATGGGAGCGGCCCGCCCCGGGTGGGGCGGGCCGTGGTGCACGAGGGCCGGAATGCGCCGGTCAGCTCGGCCAGTAGGTCCAGCTGGAGCAGCCCACTCGGTCCTCGCAGACCCGGAACTGCTTGATGCGGGAGCTGTAACTCGCCCACGGGCCCCACCTCCCGTCCGCGCCGCTGCCGTCCCACTGGGAGACATGGGCGCCGTTGGCCAGATAGGCGTCGGCGTAGACGCCGTTGCCGTCGCGCTCGCCGTCGTAGGCGCGCATCGCGTAGGCGGTCGCCTGGGCGGCGTCGCTGCCGTGGTAGCGCGTCACGGCCGCCGACGCGGATGTGGCCGTGGTCAGGGCCAGCAGGATCGCACCGCCGAGTACGGCGGCCGTACGCGCGACTCTCCTCGTCGTCCCGGTCGTCCTGGTCGTCCCGGTCATGTTTCCCCCTTGCCGTCGCTTGCGGTCACTTGCGGTCGATGCGGTGCACACGGGCCGGGCGGCCCGCTCCTCCAAGTCTGGGGAGGAGATGTGTCGACTTCTCGCTTTCGGCGACGAACAGCACGAAAGGGGCACAGGGGGAACGGAATTGCGGACGCCGACGGGGGAGCGGCTATGCGCGGGCGCAGTCGCGGCAGGCGCGGGCGGAGGACGCCACCACGGTGTGGAGCACGGCGGCGAGGACGCCCGCGAGCGCGACCACCGGCCAGTTTCCCGACAGGGGGGAGGACGCGGCGAGGGTGAGTGCGGACACGCCCAGGCAGACGCCGGCCGTGGTGCCGGCCCAGGCGGTCGCCCGGGGAAGCCGTTGCGGGGTGGGCAGCCGCCGGGCGAGGGGGCCGGTGGCCGCCAGCGCGGTCGCCGCGAGCAGCGCGGCGACGGCCGCGGACCCGGCCAGGGGGAACGCCAGCAGACGCGTGGCCAGAGGCAGTTGGCCGCCGTGCCCGGTGGCCAGGAACAGGTACCAGCAGACGGTCAGCAGCGGAGCGGCCAGGGCGACGGCCCGGGCGGTGTGACGGACCTGGGCGACGGTCAGCTCCCGCTGGCAGGAGGGCGCCACCTCCGCCACGGTGCCGAACTCCCGCACGGCCCGCCGGACGGCGAGCTCGCGGGGCAGCCCCTCGGCGGCGTACGCGGCCACCGTGTCGGCCAGGCCGTCGCGTATCTCCGCCACCAGCCGGGCCTTGGCGCGGGCCGGGCCGCGCAGGGCGGACGCCAGCGCCTCGGCGTACTCGTCGGCGTGTTCCTCGGCGTACGTCCCGGTGTGTGCCCCGGCGGGACCGGTCCGCCGTCCGGTGCCGCTCATCCGGCGTGCCCGGGGTGCGGGGCGGGGTCCAGGACGGAGCCGATCGCCGCCGTGAACGCCTGCCAGGCCGACCGTTCCTCGGCCAGGGCGCGCCGCCCGGCGTCGGTGAGTTCGTAGCGGCGCCGCTTCCGCTCGCCGGTGGAGTCCCAGCTGCTGCGCAGCAGTCCGGTGCGCTCCAGGCGGTTCAGCGCGGGGTAGACCGTGCCGGTGCGCAGTTCGAGCGCGCCCGCGCTGCGCCGCTGTACGGCGGTGATGATCGCGTACCCGTGCAGCGGCCCCGGCTCCAGCACGGCCAGCAGCAGTCCGTCCAGGTGTCCGCGTACGGCGTCGGCCTTCATGAGTAGGCAGCCTACACAATCCTTGTGTAGGCATGCTATGTATTGGCAGCCAATATATCTACCATCGGGGTGAGGAGACCGCGGTGACCAAGGTGCTGCTGTCCGTCCACGTCCTGGCGGCGATCGTGGTGATCGGGCCGATCACCGTCGCCGCCTCCCTCTTCCCGCGCCACGCGCGGCAGGCCGCCGGGTCCGGGGGCACGCCTGGGGAGGGGCGGGACGCGTGGATCGCCGCGTTCCTGCACCGGATCTGCCGGGGCTACGCCGTCGCCGGCATCGCCGTACCGGTCTTCGGAATCGCCACGGGGGCTCAACTCGGCGTCCTCACCGACGCCTGGCTGATCGCCTCGCTCGTCCTGACCGCGATCGCCGCGGCCGTCCTGGTCCTGGCGATCGTCCCCGGCCAGCGGCGGATGCTCCGGCCGGCGGGCGGCGCGGGGGCGCGTACGGCGGCGGACGACGCTGCGGACGACGGGAAGACGCGCTCGGCGGCGGCCCGGCTGTCCATGCTCACCGGCGCCTTCAACCTGCTGTGGGCGGTCGTCGTCGTCCTGATGATCGTCCGCCCCGGCTCCACCACGGGGGCGTGAGAGCCGTGCGCACCCTGCGGATCGCCGCCGGCGCCGAGGCCGCCACCCTGGCCGTGCTGCTGGCCAACCTGCTCACCGTCCACGCGCGGCCGGTCACCTCGCTCACCGGCCCGCTGCACGGCACCGCGTATCTGGTCGTCATCGCCGCCACCTGGCAGGCCGCCACCACCGCGGACACCGGCGCACGGTGGTACGCCCTCGTCCCCGGCGTCGGCGGACTGCTCGCCCTGCGCCGCATCCGCAAGACCCCCGCCCCGCCCCCGACATCCGGCATCCAGGAGGGATGACATGACGGACCCTTACGAGGAACTGCCCCTGCCACGCACCGCGCCGGCGCTGGAGGCCCTTCACCACGCGAAGCGGACCGAGCACCCGGCGATCTTCAACCACAGCCTGAGGACCTACCTCCACGGGCGCGCCTTCGGCGAGCGGCGCGGCCTGCTGCCCGGCCGCGACTACGACGACGAACTCCTCTTCCTGGGCTGCGTCCTGCACGACGCGGGGCTCACCCCGGAGGGCGACGGCGACCAGTCCTTCGACCTCGACGGCGCCGACCTGGCCGCCCGCTTCCTCACCGAGCGCGGGATGCCCGCCGACCGGGTCGAGATCGTCTGGGACGCGATCGCCCTCCACCTCCACCATGACCTCGCGATGCGCAAGCGCCCGGAGATCGCCCTGGTGACGGCGGGGGCCGCGCTGGACCTCGGCCTCGGTGACCCGCGCGCCCTCCCGCCCGGCCACGCCGAACGCGTCCACGCCGCGCTGCCCCGTCTGCACGCGGCGGCCGTCCTCCACGACACGATCGTCGGCCAGGCCCTCGCCAAACCTCACAAGGCCCCGCCGTTCAGCCTGCCCGGCGAGCTCGTCCGACAGGCGACGGGCGCGCCCTGGCCCACCTGGGAGGAGCTGGACCGGACCACCGGATGGAACGACTACGACGGCTACCGGCCGGGAAGGTGAGCACGGACCGCCCGCCCGCTCCCTGTTCCCTCGGCGCCGGTGAGCCACCGATGTAACCTCAAACCGGGGTGAACGGTGCGAATGGATCTCCTCCGGTCCCTTCCGCCGCGTCGGGCAGCGGCTCCGGTGCACGCCGCAGGGCAACAGGAGAAGGGGGCGGTCGTGGCGCTCTCCACGGGCAACCGGATCGGCCTGGCCGGAGCGGCGGTGGTCGGGGTCGCCTTCGGCATGGCCCGGTACGCCTACGGCCTGACGCTGCCCGACATCCGGCAGGCCCTGGAACTCTCCGAACCCGTACTCGGCCTCGTCGCCGGCGCCACGTTCGCCGGCTACCTGGCCGGTCTGGTGCTCGCGGGGCCGCTCGCCGCCCGCCGCGGCTCGCGGGCGCCGACGACCGTGGGCGGGGCCTGCGGCGCGGTGGGCGCGGTGACCGTGAGCTTCGCGCAGCACCCCTGGCTGCTCGCAGTCGGCGCCGTCCTGGCCGGCAGCGCGGGCGGCTGGGTCTGGGCGCCCTACTCCGACATCGTGACGCGTACGGTGTCCCCGCGTCAGCGGCCCAGAGCGCTGGCGATCATCACGACCGGCACCAGCGGCGGACTGGTGGTGCTGGGCGGCCTGGCCGCCCTGGCCGCACTGGGGTCATGGCGCCTGGTCTGGGGCTGCATCGCCCTCGCCGCCGTGGCCGCCGCTGCGGTGAACCTCCGCCTGACGCCGCGAACCGGGCCGGTCCCCCGGCCGGACGGACGGCAGGGGGCCTCCTCGCTCGCGAGGGCGCTGCGGGTCCCGGCCGCCTACTCCGCCGTCTACTTCGCGGTCGTCGTCATCTACTTCACCTACGCCGCCGATATCGTCTCCCGCGACCTCCCGGCTGCAGCCGTCCCGGCGCTCTACGCGGCCATCGGCGTCACCGGCATGGTGGGCGTGGCGACCGGGGCCATCGCGCGGCGGCTGGGCAGCCCCAGGGTCGCGGCACTGTGCCTGGTGACGGTGGCCGCCGCGCTGGCCCTCCTCGGACTCGCGGGCGACTCCCCGGCCGCGACGGCGGTCTCGGCCTGCGTCTTCGGCGCGGGGTACATGACCGGGTCGGCGGTGCTGGCGGTCTGGACCGCCGAGCTGGTGCCCGACCGCGCGAGCGCGGCGTTCACCGGCTGCCTGGTCGTGGGGGCCGTCAGCTCGGTCGCGGCACCGGCCCTCGCCGGTGCGGTGATCCCCGGCCTGGGGCTGGGGCCGCTGCTCGTCCTCACCGCGGCGGCGTCACTGCTCAGCGGGGTGGTGCTGATGCTGCACGGGATGCCAGGAAGGAGACCCACTGCGGGGAGCGGGCGGTGACACGGACGACCGGCGCGGGGCGTAGGGCCCCGGCCCCACGCGTGGCGGGAGAACGGCGGGGTGGGCTTCTCCGCCCCGGGAGCCTTGCGGCGTCCGTCCCCCCGTCAGGAGTCCGCGACCGCGCTTCGCGCCACCGCCGAGAGGAACGCGGCCCAGGCGGGGCGGGAGACGCGGGCCGGGGGGACGCCCAGGTTCTTGGAGTCGCGGACGGCGATGCCGGCGGCGCCGGGTATCTCCGCCACCTCCACGCAGTTGCCGCTCTGTGCGTTGGAGTAACTGGACTTCCGCCACTGCTCGATCGGCAGGTCGTGTCGAACGCTGCCCGCAGTCATCCGTTGATCAGAGCTCCTTCCTTCCACAGTGCCTCGACGTGCGAGGCGAAACGGTCGAACATGCCGTCGTCCTGCAGCCGCCGCAGATGGAGCATGGGCGAGTCGTGACCGACCAGGTTGGACAGGTGAGGGGTGACGAGCATCTGGTCGTCGAAGCGGAACACCGACAGTCCGATGTGGCCCTCGTGACGGCTGTAGCGGGCCTCGATGTTCTCGGTGTCCCCGAGCCGTTCCAGGTGCTCCAGCGTGATGCGGATGCGGGTGGAGACGGTCAGCGCGGTCTGCTCCACCGTCTCGCGGCGCCGGGTCGTCTCGGAGTCGGGCTCGCCCAGCAGGAACCGCACCGCGACACCGGCGCGGGCCTTCTTCCTGAGCACGGTGGCGAGGTTCGGATGGTCGAGCCAGAGGAAGTAGTTGGTGTACCCGGCGAACGTCAGCTCCTCGCGGGCGTCCGTGATCAGCGAGCGCCAGAGGGACGACGGGCAGGCCGAGCGGTACGGGTAGACCGAGACGACCTCGCGGTCGGGGCCGGTCTTCATGACGGCCTTCACGGCGTTGGGCCACAGCACGCTTTCCTCAACTCCCAGTCGGTCGGCGACAACTGCGCGGGTACCGGGGCGGGGTACCCGTCCTTCATACAACCACCGATCGACTGTTCGGCCTTCGACTCCACAGGCGCGCGCCAATTGGTAGGAAGTCATACCGGAATCCGAGACGGCGCGCCGCAAGGCCTCGTTCAAGGTTCTTCACCTGCCATAACCGACATTCTCCGACGTCGGAGGAGTGTGTCAGTTGTGGCAGGTAAATGACGGTGGATATGCCGGAGTTGGCCGATAACCATCGGTGTCGGAATGATTACCAATGGTTGGAGCCCCCTATGGCTGTCGTGGAGCGGAACATCGCGGACAACCACATCCATGCCTGGGAGATAACCGTCGAGGCGCGGGAGATCGAGGTGTGGCGGCGCGAGGTCGCGGCGGCGGTGCGCGCGATGGGCGGGGACCGGGCGGCGGTGGAGACGGCGCGGCTGGGGATCTCGGAGCTGCTGTCGAACGTGTGCAGGCATGTGGCCGACCGGCGGTGCCGGCTGGAGGTGAGACAGGGGCGGGGCACGGCCCTGGTCCGGCTGTACGACCGCTCCCGCCGGGCCCCCGCCGTCCAGGTGCCGGACTGGGACGCCGAACGCGGGCGCGGGTTGTGGCTGCTGCGGGAGACGGCCGATGCCATCGGCTACACCTGCGTGCCCGGCGGCAAGTGGGTGTGGTTCACTGTGCTGCTCGACTCACCTGCGGGGGAGGGCGGATGAGCGGCCGGTGGCCCGCCGCGTACCGGGCCGAGGCCGTCGCCTACCTGCACACGCCCCGGCCGCGCATGTTCCATCTCGGGGACTGCTTCTCGGCGCACGCCGGTGAGGTCCAGTGGTGGGCGGGGGAGCGCGCGGTGCGGATCGCGGCGAGCCTGGGCCCCGACGACCCCGGGGCCGCCGCCCGGTTCCTGGCCTGGGGGCACGAGGCGGCGGCCGACCGCACCCACCGGCTGCTGCGCGCCGGACGGGCGGTGGTCTACAGCCACACGGGCGCCGAGTGCCTGTGGGAGATCTCCCTGCGGCCCGTGCCGCAGGACCCCGCGCCGGGGCGAGGGCCGGGACAGGGGCCGGGAGGCGGCGTCCCGTGATGTTCCGCCGTCTGCGTGCCGAGCCGGACACGGCGGGCTGGACCGGCGAACCGGACACCGCGCCCGACGCGCCCCCGGCCACGTACCGCATGACCTGCGAGGTGTGCGGCGCCGCGTCGCACACCGGCGTCGAGTTCGGCACCGCCTTGGACTGGCAGCTCCACCACGCCGCCCGCCACCCCGCCCACCGCGCCTACACCCAGACCGTCACCCGCCCCTGGCGGGCCCGGCTCCGGTCGTGAGCTACCGGTCGACGTGTTCGGCGCGGAGGGACGGGCATCGGTGCCTCAGGACTTTCTACTGCCGCAGGCGGTCGTAGGTGTCCCGCGCTTCGCGCAGGTACGGCTCGGTTGCGGCCGCCTCGTCCCGCGCGATCCGCTCCAGCAGGGCCACGGCCTCGGCCGCCGCCTCCCTGGCGAGGTCGGAGCGGTCCCCGGTCAGGAGCCGCGCGCGGGCGAACGCCGAGAGGGCCCGGGCGTGTGCGTCCCGGTGGGCCAGGTGGTCCTGGCGTGCGAGCAGCTGGGCCAGTTCCCGAGCCTTCTGCGTGGTGTCGGCAGCCTCTCGCGCCCGCCCGGCCTCGGCGAGACGGAGGCCGTGGTTCGCCAGTGCCATGGACATGGCCGAGCGGAGCAGGGGGAAGGCGTCGACGAGGGGTTGGAGGATGGTGACGGCCTTCTCCGAGGCCTGGAGTGCCTCCGGGTGCCGTTCGGGGACCGCGGCCAGATGCTGCCCGAAGTTCATCAGTGTCTGGGCGAGTTGTATCTTGCCGGCCGGCCCGGCGGGCTCCGCGCAGGCCTCGCAGCGACCGACGGCCTCTCCCAGGAGGTCCAGGGCGTTCTCCTCGCCCAGTTCGGCCGCGATCATGCCGTACGCGGAGAACGCCGCCGCGGTGGCGAAGGCAGTCGTGTCCGGGTCGGCCACCGAGCGGCTGACGTCCACAGCCCGGGCGCCGGTTTCGAGAGCGGCCCCGCCGTCTCCGGCGGAGAAGAGCAGGGTGGCCAGTTGGGACTGGGCCGAGGCCAGGGGCGCGGCGTATGTGTCCCGGGCGTCCGCGTGGAGTGCCTCGAACCTCTCCACGGCCTCCCGGGCCGGCGGCAGGGCGTCGGCCCGGCGACCGCAGTACAGCAGGCGACTCCCGAATATCAGCGCCGCCTGGGCCACCTGCGCCTGCACCTGCGTGGGCGGGGTGGCGTCGTTGCCTTGATGCTCCAGCACCTCGCGGCGGAGTTCCAGCACCTCCTCGGCGACCGCGAGGGACTGCCTGAGCCGGCCCAGCGTGAACAACTGGCTGCCGTACTTCTCCAGGTGCTCCGCGAGCAGGTGGCGGTGACGGACGGGATCGCGGCCCACGAGCCGACGGCTTACCTTCATGGCCTCCTCCGCCCGGCGGAGGGCACGCTCGGGCTGTCCCGCGAGCTGCATCACGCTTCCAGTATCGAAGAGGGCCGTGACCAGATCGGCCTCGTACCGTTCGGGTGCGGACCTGGCCAGGGAGCGCAGTCCGCGTACGGCCTTCTCCCCCGCCGTCAGCGCCTCCGCGAGCCGCCCCAGGCCGACCAGGCAGTTGTACTTGACCAGCCAGTTCTTGTTGAGGACGTCCGCGAAGGCGGCGGCCTTCCCCCGTGCCAGCCGGGTGTTGATGCCGATGGCCTCCTCGACGGTGCGCAGGGCTTCCTCCAGCTCCCCGGTCCGGAGCAGCAGCGCGGAGAGGTTGTTGAGGCAGGTGGCCAGACCCGGACGGAATGCGGCTGGATCGGTGGCGACCAGTGACCGGTAGATCGACGCGGCCTTCTCCAGAGCGTCGCGGGCGTCCTTCAGCCTGCCCACGCCTTCGAGGCACTGATCGAGGGTGATGAGGGCCATCGCGAGCTCGGAGCGGAACGCGCCCGGGTGCTCCTCGACCAGTCCCTCGAACCCTCCGACGGATTCCTCGGCGGCCTCCAGAGCCAGGTCCGGGCGCTCGTGACCGAGCAGGCTGTTGGCCAGGGTGTTCAAGGACAAGGAGAGGCCGTACGTATGGGCCTGGGAGTGCTTGACGGCCAGTTCACGGTACATGGCCACCGACTTCTCGGCGGCTTCCAGCGCATCGTCGCGCAACCCCAGTTCCGCCAGGTCGATGGAGAGCGCGTTGAGGGTGTTGGCGAGGTCGGCCCGGTACGCCTCGGGTCGGGCATCGCTCAGCTTGCTGCGGATGGCGATGGCCTCGCGGACGGCCTCCAGCGCCCGGTCCCTGCGCCCCATGAGCCGGGCGGCGCTCGAGAGGGTGGTGAGTGCCAGGGCCAGGCCGGGCCGGAACGCGTCGGGGTTGTCGGCGGCCAGCCCTTTGTGCAAGGAGACGGCCTCTTCCGCTGCCCTCAGGGCCTCCCTCCGTAGACCGCGCTCCATGAGGTATATGGCCTTGTCCTGCAGGCCGTCGGCCAGGAGGGAGACCGAGTGTTCGTTCCGCCCGTACTGTTCGCACAGGTCCTGGCGGATCTTCACGCACTCCTCGGCGATCCGCAGGGCGGTCCGGTGGTCGCCGAGTTCACTCTCGGCCGAGGCCAGCGATGTCAGTCCTCGCGACAGGTGGTCGAGTGCCACCGGATTCTCGGGGTGGGCCTCCTCACGCATCAGCGCGACGGCCGTGCGGGCGGCCTGGAGCGCCTCCTTCCGCTGGCCGAGCGCGCTGTGCCACATGGACGCGTTGTTGTGGCAGGCACCCAGCTCGGACCGGCGCTCCGGAAGGTGATCGGGCAGGGCCTGCCACAGGCCGATGGCTTCCTGGTTCGTCTCGAGAGCCTCCTTGTGCTGACCCATGGAACCCATTCGCTTGGCCAGCTCCCGCAGGGCCACGGCGAGCCGTGCCCGGCGCTCCGGGGTGTTGTCGGCCTGATCGCGGTGGCTCTGGACGATCCGCTTGTGGAGTTGCAGGGCCCAGGGGGCGAGGTTGTGCGAGCTCCTGGGCAAGTGCTCGGCCAGGTCCTCCAGATCGCTCAAGGGTGTGCCGGGGTCTTCGGTGATCGCCGCGAGCGCGTCCAGCAGCGGTCCGGGGTCCTCCACTGCGGTGGCCACTTCGATCGCGGGGAGCACCAGAACACGCCGGTGGCGGAGGCACCAGTCGGTCAGACGCTCCTTGTCGAGGATGCCGCGGACCGCCGCGCGGGTGGTGAGGGTGAGGAACCGGGCGGCCTGGTCCGGCGTGGCACCGGACAGGAGGCCGTCGGCGAGCTCCGAGTTCTCCAGGTTCATACGGACGCCGACGAAGTGCTCGGCCAGCCGGTCGGGTTGGAGGTCACCGACGAGACTGCCGCCCGAAGGGGGGAGGACGGCCCGGAGCCAGGAGAGCACCGAGCGGATCTGGCTCTTCCTCAGGTCCGACAGATCGGGTACACGCTGGGCGAGCGTACTGGCCTGGCTCTGGTCCTGCGGGTACAACACGACCGCTCCCGCCACCGCGTCGAACAGGGCGTCCTCCGACAGTAAGGGCTGGCTCACCCCGTGCGAGGCGGCCACGCGCAGCCAGTGTGACTGCTCATGAGCCAGCAGTTGTTCCTCCACCTCCACGGTGCTGTCGCCGGACCCGGCGACGGGTGAGGGCGACGGTCTTCTGGAGCCGGCAGCGTCGAGGAGGCTCACCAGAGCAGCCATGTGCAGGGTGAGAGGGGAGCCGAGGTGTTCGCCGGGTTCGACGGGGGCAAGCCCCTCGGCCAGGCTCTTCCATGTGGGAAGGTTCTTACCGGTGTGCTCCCAGCCGGGCATGTGCTCCAGGACCGACGAGAACGCGAGGGCGGCCTCCTGGTACGAGCGCCGCTGTGCCCCGGCGTCCGTCTCCAGATCAGGCAGAGGGATGTTCAGCGTTCCCCGCATGAGGGTCGCTACGGGAAGGGACGCTTCGCTCCTCCGCCGGTCCTTCCACCAGTCGTCCGACCGTGCCGTCATCACGACCTTGACCCGGGCCCCCCGGTTCCGAGCGGCGAACTCCACCGCGGCCGCGGCCTCCTCCACGTGGCCGTCGGCGCCGTCGACCACCACGAGCAGCGGCACTGTGGGCGGTGGCATCCGGCGGATGTCACCAGGGGTGACGCCCTTGGAGCCCAGCCACAGAACCGCCCAGTCCTCCTCTCCCGAAGCCAGTTCGCGGGAGAACTCCAGAACCAGGCGGGTCTTCCCCCGGCCGCCGGGAGCATGGACCAGGGCCGCTCCCGGTCCGGGGCGCCGTGACCACTCGCGCAGGAGGGCCAGTTGTCCGTCACGCCCGCCGAAGGGGACGATCCCCCGGGCGGGGTGGAGCAGTTCGATGACCGAGGAGGGAGCCTGGACCAGGCCGGGACCGTGGTCCCGATCGGCGAACTCCGCGTACTCGACGGGCTCGAGGACATGGATGCCCGGCGGCCCGTACCGGTTGACGGTGTCCAGGAAACCCTCCGCCCGGAGCAGGGCGGTGGCCGTCTCCGCCTCCAGCCGGGCGGGCCGGTGACCCGGCAGTTCGGCGAAGACGACGCCGGTCAGGAGGTCTCCGCAGAACACGGCCGCCCCGGAGACACCCCGCCACGGCGAGCCCTCGGCCGGAGGCGGCGGGGTGGTGTCGCAGTCGACCACGTACGTGCCGCCGATGAAGCCGTTGCCCGGATTGATCGTGCCGAGGATCTGGGTGCTCTCCCCCGGACGGTGTTCCGCGTACGGGAACCCCCACACGCGGCACTCCACGCGGTCCCGCTCCCCGACGATGCGTCCCCAGCGCGGTCGGTCCGGTGCGAACCGCCGGTCTTCGGAGGACTTGTTCCAGTCGGGCACTTGGACCAGGGCCGCGTCGACCCCCCGGTCGTGCCGCCCTCCCGGATCGTGGGGATACGCACCGAGGGGCATGCCGCGCCACTCGACCTGTCCCTCGTGTGTGGGCTCCTCCCCCTGTCTGCGCACCCGGACCGGAGCACCCGTCTGCCCCACGACGTGAGCGGCGGTCAGGACGAGGCCCGGCAGGATCTCGTATCCGGATCCCCATCCCTCAGCGGGTTTCTCAGCGGTCGACACCTGTACCACGCGTACGTTGTCCATCCCCCGGCCTATCCACCGCTCGGCGGCGTATCCGTGCCCTCCCTCCGGCCCGACGACCGGAGGGAGGGGATCTGTCCGTTGTCAGTGCTGGGATTCAGTGCCGGGAGTCAGCGCCTGTGAGAGCGCGTCGCACCCTCGGGGAACGCTTCGGGGGGGCCGGGGGCCTCGCCCTCGGACGAGACCAGTACGGCACGTCCGTCGGACCGGCGGGGGGTGAGGGTGAAGGCCACACGGTGGCCGCGGCCCCGGGACAGGGCGCCCTCGGCGCCGGCCGTGAGGACCCATGCGCGCAGGCCCGACTTCCCCCGGACCTCCTGCCGGAGTTCGACCTGGAACTCCATCTCGATCGGGCCGACCTCGAAGGCGATGTCCTGGCCCGCGCCGCGGGACGCGGCCTCCATCAGGCCGTCGCGCACGGCGGCGACGGCATCGGCGAGTTCGATCTCCATGTGATCCCCCCGGATCCGGCGATGTGCTCGGTCGCCGTCCGCTTCTCCCGGAGGTCGGCGGACCGCCCCGCCGGACCTCTCCCCATCGGCCGGCGGCCGCGAAGGCGCGGACGTGCGGTCAGACTGTAACGACCCGTCGTGGTGCCTGTTGTGCTTTCTGTGGAATCTTCCCCGGCCGCCCTGTCCGGGGAAGCATCGAGAGACGTGTCGTCCGGCAGGCCTCGTGGCGTCGCTGGGCGTCACAGCCGTTCGAAGCCGCGGACGCGCTCCCAGTCGGTGACCGCGCGTTCGAAGGCGGACAGCTCCGCGCGGGCGGCCCGCGCGTAGTGGGCGACGGTCTCCTTGCCGAAGAGTTCGGCCGCGATGCCGCTGTTCTCCCAGCGGTGCAGGGCCTCGGTGAGGGTGGCGGGCAGGCGGGGGACGGACGGGTCGGCCAGGGCGTTGGCGGTGTGCTCCGGCGGCAGGGTCAGGCGGTTGTCGATGCCGTACAGCCCGGCGGCGACGGCGGCGGCGACGGCCAGATACGGGTTGGCGTCGCCGCCGGGGACGCGGTGCTCGATGCGCAGGGAGGGCCCCGAGCCCACCACCCGTATCGGGCAGGTGCGGTTGTCGCGGCCCCAGGCGACGCCCGTCGGGGCGAACGCGCCGGGCTGGAGGCGCTTGTAGGAGTTGACGTTGGGCGCCATCAGCAGGGCCAGGTCGGGCAGGCAGGCGAGCTGACCGGCGACGAAGTGCCGCATCAGCTCCGACATGCCGTCCCCGGCGGACGGGTCGGCCAGCACGGGTGTGCCGTCGGCGCCGCGCAGGGAGAGGTGGACGTGGCAGGAGTTGCCCTCGCCCTCGTCGAACTTCGGCATGAAGGTGAGCGAGGCGCCCTCGGCGGCGGCGATCCGCTTGGCGCCGTCCTTGAACAGGACGTGGTTGTCGCAGGTGGCCATCGCCTCGTCGTAGCGGAAGACGATCTCGTACTGGCCCGGGTGGCACTCCCCGCGCGCGGTCTCCATCCGCAGCCCGGCGCGCGTCATCGCGCGGCGGATGCGGCGGGCGACCGGCTCGACCTCCTCCAGGCCCTGGAGGGAGTAGTCGGTGTTGTAGCGGGCGGCGGGGCGCAGGCCGGTGTAGCGGCGCTCCCACGCCTCGCGGTAGGAGGCGGTGAAGACGAGGAACTCCAGCTCGGTGCCGGCGTACGCGGTCAGGCCGCGGGCGGCCAGCCGGTCGAGCTGGGCGCGCAGGACGTGGCGGGGGGCGACGGCGACGGGCTCGCGCTCGTGGCTGTGCTCGAGGCCGCTGCCGGGCCACACCGCGTCGGCCAGTACGAGGGCGGTGCCCTCGTCCCAGGGCAGGACGGTGCGCAGGGTGGCCGGGTCGGGGCGCAGGACGAAGTCGCCGAAGCCGCTGTCCCAGGCGTCGATGGCGTAGCCGGGGCCGGTGTCCATCTCCACGTCGGTGGCGAGCAGGTAGACGCAGGCGCCGAAACCGTCGCGCGCGGCCTCCTGAAGGAAGTAGGGCACGGACAGGCGGCTGCCCATCAGCCGCCCCTGGAGGTCGGGTACGGCGACGACCACCTCCTCCACGCGTCCCGCCTCGGCCTCGGCGCGCAGCCGCTCGTACGGGTCGGTCAACTGGGCTCCTCGGTGGAAGCGGCGGGTGCGGCTGCCGCGGACGGTTCGGTGAGGGGCTTCGCGTCGGCCAGGGGGTTGGGGACGGTGCCGTGGACGACGTCGAAGCCCTCGTCGCGTTCGGCGCGGTCGTGGAAGCCGCCGCCCAGCAGCTGCTCGCGGTTGAGGGCGACCCGGTCGAAGGACGGGGCGAGCAGGTCGAACTCCTCGAACCGGTCGGCGAGTTCGGGAAAGCGGGCGTGGTAGCGGCCGACCTCGGCGCGCACCAGGGACCAGAAGTCCGCCTCGGGGACGCCCAGATGCTCCTCCACCAGGGGCGCCAGGAAACGGAAGTGGCCGGCGAAGACGGCGCTCAGCAGCGAGTGCGCCAGCTCGTGCGCCGGCCAGCGCAGCAGTACGGCGTCGGCGCGCTGTGGCAGCCCGGCGTACTCGGGACGGCGGCCGGGGAGCAGGTTGACGTCCTCGGCGAAGTCCTTGAGCGCGATGCCGACGGGCACCTCGCGGGCGTCGTGGAGGAGCACGGTGTTCTCGCCGTGCGGGCAGAAGGCGATGCCGTGGCGGTACAGGCAGTGCAGCAGCCCCGGCAGCAGGGCGGCCAGGAAGCGGGCCAGCCAGGTACGCGGGGGCAGGGCGGAACGTTCCACCAGTTCGGCCACCAGCGCCCTGCCGTCCGAGCCGGTCTTGAGCAGGGCGGCCATCGTGCGGGCTCTCTCGCCCTCGCGCAGCAGGGCGGTCACCGGCTCGCGCCACACCGCGCCCAGCAGTTCGTGGTAGCGGTAGGGGGCGTCGGTCACCGACTCGTACAGCGGGTGGTGCACGGCGACGGAGGCCACCTCGCCCAGGGGGTGGAAGCGCAGTTCGTCGCGGAGGTAGGGGTCGCCGTCGCGTATGGTGTGCAGCCAGGCGCTGACGTCGGGCGCGGCCTTGGTCGGTTCGGTGGAGAGCCCGCGCCACACCAGGGTGTTGCGGATCAGCAGGGGCACCTTGACGTTGCGGCGGCCGGGGTGGTCGAGGTTGGCGAGGGTGCGGATCGACTGCAGGGGCCGGTAGCGGTCCGGGCCCTCGCCGAGGGGGACGATCCGGCCGTCGGCGAGGTAGGGGGCGAAGAGGGTGGCCACGGCCTCGTCCCAGTGGAAGGGGTGGACCGGCAGCCAGACGAAGTCGCCCGGGGAGTGGGGGCCCTGGGCGCAGGCCTCGGCGAGAGAGGCGGCGAAACGTTCGCGCACGGCCGCGTCCAGCTCCTGCTCCAGCAGCGCGTCCGCGTCCAGGCCCGGTGCGCCCGGATACCCCGAATACGAGGCCAGGGTGGTGTGGACGGCCGCCCAGCGCAGCCGCACCTCGCCGGCCGCCTCGGGGGCGTAGGCGGCGGCGTCGGAGGCGGAGAAGCCCAGGCGGCCCTTGTTGAGCAGCATGCAGGGGTGGCCGTCCTGGTGGGACTCCAGCTCCAGGTGGTCCAGGTCGGCCAGTTCGGCGGCGGGTAGGTCGCGGGATATGACGTGGGCCTCGGCGCGGCGGGTCGCGGTCAGCTCGCGCAGCACCTCGGCGGTGGTCGGGCCGTCCCAGCCCAGCACCGAGCGGGCGTCGAGCAGCAGCCGCTCCGGGCCGGCCTCCTCACCCTCCTCCTCTCCCGTGACGCCGCCGGGCGCGGGCCGGCGGCGCAGGGTGCCGGGGACCAGGCGCCAGGAACCGAAGGAGCCGCGGGCGGCGCGGAACGTCCAGCACACCCCGCCGCCCAGGTCCAGCCGGTACGCGTCGGGGGAGGCGGCGGGGTCGGGTTCGGGGACGAGCAACTCCTCGTAGGCGAACTCCTCGACGGCCCTGGTCAGCAGTCTGCGCCCGGCCTCCCGCCAGGCTTCGCGGGGGACGGTGCTCACCGGGCCGCCTCCCCGGCACGTGCCCCGGCCTCGCGCGCCCCGGGCTCGCGCGCCCCGGTCTCGGGCGCGCCGAAGGTCGTCCAGGCCGCCCGTTCGGGCACGGGCAGTACGGTGCGCCCGGCGGCGGAGTTGAGGATCACCGCCGCCCGCCAGGCCCCGAGGGTCAGGTCGGGCGCGCCCACGCCGTGGGTGTGCATCTCGGCGTTCTGCACGTACAGCGCGCCGGTGACGCTCTCGTCGAGCGCGACGCGGTAGTCGCCGCCGACGCGGTAGCGGCCGCGCGCGTCCCAGTCGACGAGCTTGTCCAGCGGGTCCAGGCAGGCCGGGCGCACGGCGGCGTAGCCGGTGGCCGCGACGACCGCCGAGGTGCGCACCTCGAACTCCGTGCCCTGCCCGGTGTGGCGGCAGCCCAGCACGTAGCCGCGGCCCCCGGAGTCCTCCACGGGGCGCACGGCGGTGATCTCCACGCCCGGATGGAGGTCCGCGCGCGGCCGGCCGCCGCCGATGGTCCGCTCGTACAGCTCGTCGTGGATCTCGCCGAGGGTCTGCTCGCTGACACCCTTGTAGAGCTGCCACTGCTCGCGCACCAGCCGGTCGCGGACGGCCTCGGGCAGGGTGCGGAAGTAGCGCACGTAGTCCGGGGTGAAGTGCTCCAGACCGATCTTGGAGTACTCCATGGGCGCGAACGCCGGGGTGCGCGCCAGCCAGCGCACGTACGGGCCGCCGCGCCCCTCGCCGTCCTGGTGCCGCAGCAGGTCGAGCACGACCTCCGCGCCGGACTGCCCCGCCCCGACCACCGTCACGTCGTCCCTGCCGGCGAGGGCGGCGCGGTGGGTGCGGTAGTCGGCGCTGTGCAGTACGCGCCCGGCGTGCGCGGGCGCGAGCAGGGGGCGCATGGGCTCGGGCACGACCGGGGTGGTGCCGACGCCGAGCACGACCCGCCGGGCCAGTACGCGCTCCTCCCGGCCGCCGTCCCGGCCCCCGCCGGAAGGCGCGCCGGAGGGCCGGTGGGTGACGGCGAACGCCTCGGCCGAGGCGTCCCACTCCACCGCCGTCACCTCCGCGCCGAAGCGGCACGAGGGCAGGCGCTCGGCGACCCAGCGGCAGTAGTGGTCGTACTCGCGGCGCGGGATGTGGAAGCGCTCGGAGAAGAAGAACGGGAACAGCCGCCCGTGCTCGCGCAGGTAGTTCAGATACGACCAGCGGCTGGTGGGGTCGGCCATCGTCACCAGGTCGGCCATGAAGGGAACCTGCAGGACGGTGCCCTCCAGCAGCAGGCCGGGGTGCCAGGAGAAGGCGGGACGGCGGTCCAGGAAGAGGGTGTCCAGCCCCGGCACGCCGTCGCAGAGCGCGGCCAGGGAGAGGTTGAACGGGCCGATGCCGACGCCGACGAGGTCGTACACGCCGTGCGGCGGGGTGGAGTGGTCGGTCACCGCTGTGCCTCCGCGAGGGGGTTGGGAAGGTCGATGTAGACGGACTGGGTGTGGACGTCGCCGACCAGCTCGTCGAGCCCGTCCACACAGGTGAGGAAGTTGGCCTTGCAGCGCAGCGTGGGCGCGTCCAGCAGCGTCTCCAGCAGACCCTTGGCGCCGGGCTCGGCGGCGCGCAGCCGCTCCAGCGCGCCGCGCAGCACGCGCAGCAGGCGCTCCTCGCGGGCCAGGCCGAACGAGCCGAACGCGCCCACCAGGCCCAGCAGGTTGCTGATCCCCAGGTAGTAGGCGACGCGCTCGTCGACGAAGGAGTCCTCGAAGACCAGCTCCACCCCCTCGTACAGGCCCGGCACCAGCCGCTCCAAGGAGGCGGCGCGGGAGGCGGCGACGTAGTAGCCCTGGCTGTCGCGGTAGCGGCCCGCCACCGGCAGCCCGTCGGCGCCCAGCGCCACCAGGGTGTTCTGGTGGTGCGGCTCCAGCGCGATCCCGTGGTGGGCCTGGAGGCGGATCAGGGGGACGGCCAGCACGTCGAGGTAGCGCAGCAGCCAGCGCTCGGAGGCCTCGGCGGCGGAGACGCCGTGGGCGCGGGCGGCCCGCTCCACGGCCTCGCACAGCGCGGAGCGGTACGGCGGCGGGGAGCCGTCGCCGGGGCCGGTGCGCTCGGCCAGCAGACCGGCCACGCACAGCGCCTCGCCGGCCCCGCCTCCGGTCCCGCTCCCGCTCCCGCCCCGGAAGGGGTTGTCCCGTATCGCCGTCTCCAGGCCCGTCTCCGGGCCCGCTTCCGGGGCGTCACCACCACTCCCCTCGCCGTGGCCCACCGACACCCAGGCGAAGTCGCGCAGGATGCCGAACTCCGGGTGCTCGGCGCGCAGCCACCCGCCCGGCCCGGGGCGGTCCGGCGATCCGGCGGTCAGCAGCCGCGCGGCCCGTACCCCCAGCCGCAGCTCCCCGCGGAGGTTGTTGCGGCGGGAGTTGGTGATCCGCATGCCGAGCGACAGCTTCAGCATCGCCTCCGCGTCCGGCCGGTGCACCGTCCGCAGCGAGGAGGTGGGATACCAGGCGGGACCGGCCGGCCCCAGCGGGCGCAGCAGCCCGGCCTCCAGCAGCGCGGCGGTCTCCGGGCGGCGTACGGCCTCGCGGGCCTGCCAGGGGTGGGCGGGCACCGGCACCATGCCGGCGGGCACCTCCACACCCGCCGCCAGGGACCGCAGCAGCTCGGCGACAGGGCGGCCGTCCGCGCTCTCGCCGACCACCGCGTCCGGGTGCGCGGCGAACCAGTGCAGGGGGAAGGAGCCGCGCAACTCCGGCGAGTAAGCCTCCAGCTCGGCGTCCGAGGCCTCCCCCCGGCTCTTGGGCGCGGGGTGGAGGGGATGGCCCAGCAGCAGTGCCTGCTCGGCGTCCAGGAAGGGGGTCGGACCCGCCGTGCCCGGGGCCTCCGCGCGGCGCCGGGCCAGATGGACGGCGGTGCGGCGGGCCGAGTCCAGCACCCGGGCCACCGCGTCGCCTCCGTCCAGGAGGGAGCGGCCGCGCCGCAGCGCGTACTCCCGGACCAGACCCGCCGCCGCCAGCGCGATGTCGGCCGGCAGGCTGCCGCCCTGCTCGGAGGTGACCACGCGCACCTCGCCGAAGCGGTGCCAGCCGGTCGCGGACCGGTAGCGCACCGGGACGCGCAGCGTCATCCTGCTCAGCGGCAGCACCAGATGCAGCGACTGCCCGGCGGCCGGCACCTCGGTGCCGGTCTCGCGGACGTACGCGCGCAGCAGCCGCTCGGCCGCGGCGGCGCCGGCGGCGCGCTGCGGGTCGGGGTGGTCGAGCGGGTCGGGACCGTGCGGGCCGGTGCCGTGCGGGCGGCCGTCGGGCGCGGACGGGTTTCCGCCCAGCGGGTCCGGGCTCACAGGGACTCCTCCCCGGCCTGTGCGTCGGTGCGTTCCCCGGCCCGCTCCTCCGCCAGGCCCGCCTCGGCGACCGCGTCCAGCAGCCGCTCGACGTCGGCGGGCGTCGCGTGCGGGTTGAGCAGGGTGAGCTTCAGCCGCACCCGGCCCGGCCCCTCGCCCGGCAGTTCGGTGCGGCCGACGACCGCGCGGCCCTCGCGCAGCAGCCTGCGCCGCAGGGCGGCGTTGATCCGGTCCGTCCGTTGGGGATCGGTCCGTTCGGAACCGTCGTGCCCGCGCGGCACGTAGCGGAAGAGGAACGCCGTCAGCACCGGATCGGCGTGCAGCTCCAGCCGGGGGCGGGCGCGCACCGCCGCCGCCCCGGCCAGCGCGAGGTCGTGGCAGGCGTCCACCAGCCGGCCCAGCCCCTCGCGGCCCAGGGTGCGCAGGGTGACGGCGATGGAGAAGCCGTCCGCGCGGCGGGTGGTGCGCAGCGACAGGCCGAGCAGGCTGGGGTAGCCGGCCTCCTCGTCGTCGCGCGGGTTGAGGTAGACCGCGCGGCGGGCCAGCGAGGCGTAGGTCTGCGCGCGCCGGACGAGGAAGACGCCCGCCGCGACCGGCTGCCAGCCCAGCTTGTGCCAGTCCAGCGAGACGGAGTCGGCCAGCTCGACGCCGTCCAGCAGCGGGGCCAGCCGGTCCGACAGCAGCGCGCCGCCGCCGTAGGCCGCGTCCACGTGGAACCAGGCGCCGTACTCGGCGGCCAGGCGCGCGCACTCGGGCAGCGGGTCGACCGTGCCGGTGTCGGTCGTCCCGGCGGTGGCGACGACGGCGACGGGCAGCTCGCCGGCCTCCGCGCACCGCCTCAGGGCGCCGGCCAGCGCGCCGGGGTCCATGCGCTGGGCGTGGTCGATGCCGACGGGCACCACCGCGTCCTCGCCCAGGCCCAGCAGCGCGGCGGCGCGCTGTACGGAGAAGTGCGCGGCGGCGGAGGTGAACACGCGGGGGCGCGGGCCGGTGCGCGGCACACCCTCCAGTTCGACCTGCCGCCCCGACGAGCGCCCCAGCACCCGGTCGCGGGCCAGCATCAGGCCCATCAGGTTGGACTCGGTGCCGCCGGAGGTCAGCACCCCGGCGGCCTCCTCGCCGTACCCCACCAGCCCGGCCAGCTCCGCCAGCAGCAGCGTCTCCAGGGTGGTGGCGGCCGGCGCCTGGTCCCAGGAGTCCTGCGAGGGGTTGAGGGCGGAGACGGCCAGGTCGGCGGCGACGGCGACGGCAAGCGGCGGGCAGTGCAGATGGGCCGCGCACAGCGGGTCGGCCGGGTCGGCGCTGCCGTACGCCAGCAGGGAGGTCAGCCGGGGCAGGGCCGCCGCGCCGCGGGCTGCCGCGTACTCCCCGGCGACGCGCGCGGCCAGCTCGCCGGGTTCGAGCGCCGGTACGGGGCCGCCGCGCCGGGCCGCGCCCTCCTCCAGCGCCGCGAGCGCGGCGCGCAGCAGCGGCTCCAGGGCGCCGGGGCCGTCCACGGAGCCGGACAGCGGGGCGGCGCCGGACAGGGCGGAGGTGCCGGGCGGCGGGGCGGTGCCGGGCGGTTCCGTACCGGTGTGGGCGGCGGACGCCAGCAGCCCGTCGACGAGTGCGCGCAGCGCCTCGGCCCGGCCGCCGCCGTCCCGGGCACCCGGTACGCCCGGCGCCGGGGAGCCCGCCTCCGCCGCGCGGACGCGGCCCGTCACGCCGGCCGCCCGGTGGGCGCGGCGGCGGAGCCGGGGGCCGCGGGGCCGGCGGCCCCGGTGGCCGGTGTCGGAGGTGCGGTGGGCACGGTCATGGCGTTCTCGCTCCGTTACTGCGTCGCTCCGTCGGGAGGAAGGCGTCGGCGGTACGGCCCGGCGGCCGTCTCGGGGGGTGGTCGGTGGTCACAGCAGGTGGCGTTCCGCGACGGGATGGCCGAGGAAGCCGTGCATCGCGAACTCCCAGCCGTAGGAACCCGCGTAGGGGAAAACGACCAGATCCCCCGCTCGGACTCGGTCCACCCGCACATCGCGCAGCAGGGTGTCCTCCGGAGTGCACAGCTCGCCGACCACGGTGACGCGCGTACCGGCCGCCTCCGGGCGCGGCAGGCCGTCGGGCCAGCGGTCGACGGGCAGGACGGCGATGTTGTGCACCAGGTCCCAGGAGGTGGGGAGCTGGAAGTGGTTGATGCCGCCGCGCAGCACGGCGAAGGCGGTGCCGTAGCTGTGCTTGACGTCGGTGACCTCGGCCGCGTACCAGCCGCAGTCGGCCACCAGGAAGCGGCCCGGTTCCAGGACCACCCGCACGCCCGGCGGCGGCTCGCACTCCGCGACCAGCTCGCCGAAGCGGGCGACGTCGAAGGGCCGCTCGCCCGCGAGCTCCTCGAAGGCCACGCCTATGCCGCCGCCGACGTCGACCATGCGCAGGTCCACGCCGTGCCCGCGGGCGGTCGCCGCGCTCCATTCCACGCAACGGCGCAGGTGGGCGGCCTGGGACTCGGCGTCGAGGTTGTTGGAGGCGGCGTGGATGTGGAAGCCGGTGACATCCAGTCCCGGCAGCCGCAGCGCCTGCTCCAGCACCCCGGGCACGTCGGGCTCGGGCACCCCGAACTGCGACGGCCGCCCGCCCATGCGCAGCGACCCCGAGGCCGGAGCGGCGGTGGTACCGGCAGCCGGGTTGACGCGCAGCGCCACCCGGGCGGTGGTGCCCTCGGCGACGGCGATACGGCTGACGCGGTGCAGCTCCAGCAGGCTCTCGGCGTTGATCGCCTCGACCCCGGCGCGCACCAGGGCGGTCAGCACGGGCACGGACTTGGCGGGCCCGGCGGCGACGACGGGGGCCGGGGAGGCGGGGGAGTCCGGCGTACCTCCGGGACCGTCCCGCTCCCGCAGGGCGGCCAGGGCCAGCTCCAGTTCGGTGCGGGAGGCGACCTCGAAGCCGTCCACGTACGGGGCCAGCGCCCGTACGACACCGGGGAAGGAGTTGGCCTTCACCGCGTAGTGGACGGCCGCCCACTCGGGCAGCGCGGCGCGCAGCTCGCGGGCGCGCGCGGCGGCGGCCCGGCCGTCGTAGAGGTAGGCGGAGACTGGCGTCTCGCCCTCCGCCAGTTCCAGCAGGCGCCGGCGGACCGGCTCGGGCAGGATGTCGGCGGGGTAGGCGGAACGCGGGGCGGCGGAGGGCGGGAGAACGATGGACACGGGCTCTACCTCGCTGGGTGCGGCACGGTCGGGGAGGCGGTGCGGTCGTCCGGTGCGCGGCGTCAGCCGCCGTCGGAAGCGCTCACGTCCCCTCCCTCCGGGTGCTTGCCCGGGCCGCCTGAGCGGCCGTCAAATTAGGTGAGGCTAACCTAATGGTTTCCCTCTGCTCGTCCAAGAGCGCCGCGCGGCGCACGGGCGCTCGTACCCCGCTTCCCGCGCGGGCGCCCGCGCACGCGCGCCAAAGACGCCGAAGACTTCGAATCCCTTACCAGCCGGAGCGTTTGTAGTCCTGGGCGGCGGTCACCGGTCGGCGCCGAGAAGGATGCGGAGCAGGGCGTGATACGCGTCATACAGTGCGTCCATGGCCAGGACGAGGATCGGCGTCGGCCTGGACGGCGAGCATGCCGAGCGCGTCAGAGCCCATGCCGAGCGTACGGGCATGGGCATCTCCGCCCATCTGGTCAACGCCGCCGCACGGCAGATGGCGGAGACCGAGGCCATGGAGGCCCGGTTCTCCCGCGCCGTCCCGTTTTCCGGCCGCCGGGCCGGGGTACCCGGGGCACCCCGGGAGGAATCCGCGGCCGAGGCGTGTCACGCTTGAAGTCCGCCACGTCGACGAAGACGCCGAGCACCCGATCTCCATGGGGGTGCTCGGCGTCATGCGTTTCACGGGTTCCGCAGGGGTCAGCGGAACCGGCGGAACAAACAGGAGCCGCACCTTCTAGGAGTACGCGTGATCGAGAAGATCTACGACCGGATACTGCACCGCAATCCCGGCGAGAAGGAGTTCCACCAGGCCGTGTGGGAGGTCCTGGAATCCCTCGAACCGGTCTTCGCCCGGCGCCCCGAGCTGCTGGACGAATCTCTCATCGAGCGCCTGTGCGAGCCTGAGCGGCAGATCATCTTCCGCGTCCCGTGGAGCGACGACTCCGGGAGGACCCACGTCAACCGCGGTTTCCGGGTGGAGTTCAACAGCGCCCTCGGCCCGTACAAGGGCGGTCTGCGCTTCCACCCGTCCGTCAACCTGGGGGTCATCAAGTTCCTGGGCTTCGAGCAGACCTTCAAGAACGCCCTGACCGGCATGCCGATCGGCGGGGGCAAGGGCGGCAGCGACTTCGACCCCAAGGGCAAGTCGGACGCGGAGGTCATGCGCTTCTGCCAGTCCTTCATGACCGAGCTGTACCGCCACCTGGGTGAGTACACGGACATCCCGGCGGGCGACATCGGGGTCGGCGGCCGCGAGATCGGCTACCTCTTCGGCCAGTACCGCCGGATCACCAACCGCTGGGAGGCCGGCGTCCTGACCGGCAAGGGCGTCCTGTGGGGCGGGTCGCAGGCCCGTACCGAGGCCACCGGCTACGGCCTGGTCGTCTTCACCGAGGAGATGCTCAAGACGCGCGGCGAGACCCTGGAGGGCAAGCGCGTGGTCGTCTCCGGCTCCGGCAACGTGGCCATCTACGCCATGGAGAAGGCGCGGCAACTCGGCGCCGTCCCGATCGCCTGCTCCGACTCCGGCGGCTACGTCGTCGCGGAGAAGGGCATCGATCTGGAACTGCTGAAGCAGGTCAAGCTCGACGAGCGCGGCCGGCTGTCCGAGTACGCCGAGCGCGGCGGGGCGCGCTTCGTCCCCGGCGGCCGGGTCTGGGAGGTGCCGTGCGAGGTGGCGCTGCCCTCGGCCACCCAGAACGAGCTGGACGAGAAGGACGCCGCGACACTGGTGCGCAACGGCGTGCAGGCGGTCGGGGAGGGCGCGAACATGCCCACCACCCCGGGGGGCGTGCGCGTGCTGCGCGAGGCCGACGTGCTGTTCGGCCCCGGCAAGGCGGCCAACGCCGGCGGCGTGGCCACCAGCGCCCTGGAGATGCAGCAGAACGCCTCGCGCGACTCGTGGACCTTCGAGCACACCGAGGCCCGGCTGACCGAGATCATGCGGCACATCCACAACCTCTGCCACACCACCGCCGAGCGCTACGACCGCCCCGGCGACTACGTGGCCGGCGCCAACATCGCCGGCTTCGAGCTGGTGGAGCAGGGCATGGTGGCGCAGGGCCTGATCTAGCCGGTACGCCGGACACGGTGGGTGCGCCGGGCGCCGGGGGCGGCGGAGGAACGGTTCGCCGCCCCCGGCGCCCGTGCCGTTCCGCCCCGCCGCCGGGCGCCTCGCAACCGGCGGGGCTACAGCAGGGCACCCATGGCGGCGAGCAGTACGGAGGCGGCGACGACCGCGCCGTTGACCGCCGCCAGGCGGGCCGGGGGGACGCGGCGGGCCAGCCGGGTGCCCGCCAGCAGCCCGGCGAGCTGCGGCGGCAGGCACACCGCCGCCAGCAGCAGCGCGTCCGTGACCTGCGCGTTGTCGCCGACGGCGAGGAACGTGGCGACCCGCACCACGGCCGCCACCAGCAGGACGCGCGTCACCACGGTCCTGAGGTCGTGCGGGGTCAGGACGCGCTGGAGGTGGACGACCAGCGGCGGCCCGCCGATGCCGGTGAGGCCGCCGACGAATCCGGCCAGCAGACCGGCCGCCCCGTCACGGGCGTCCAGCGGCCGGGACTCGCGGACCGGGCCCCGCCGCCCGGCGTCCACCACCGCCGCCAGGCCGGCGAGCACCGCCAGCACCAGGGCGGTGGCGGCCACGGCCTCGGGCACGCGGGTCAGGGCCACCACCCCGGCGGCCGTCCCCGCCGCCATGAACGCGCCGGTCAGCAGGCCCTCCCGGCCCCGGCGGACGCTCCGGTCCGCGGTGGTGAGCGCCGCGCCGGAGGTGGCGTCCAGGACCCCGGAGGCGGCCACCGCGGTCGGCTGGCCGAACAGCAGCGACGCCACCGGGACGAACAGCGTCGCGGGCCCGAAGCCGGTGAGGCCCTTGAGGCCGTGGGCGACCGCGGCCAGGAGGGCGACGGCCGCGAGCTGCTCCGGGCCGATGCTCACGCGTGGAGCCGGTCGAGGAAGGCCAGGAGGTTGGCCCTGGTGCGCTCCGCCTGCTCCTTGACCGTCAGCGACTCCTCCAGGCGTCCGCCGCCGTCGGGGATCCTCCTGCCGCGCACGTACAGCGAGCAGGCCAGGTCGGCGCACATGTACAGCCCGACCGAGTCGCCCTCGCGCCCTGCCCGGCCGGCCTTGGGCGCGGCCATCAGGGCCACTCCGTCGGCCGGGTGCGTGGTCAGGCACAGCGAGCACATGCCCCCGCCGGGGCGGGCGCGGCCCGGCTGCCGGGCGGGGGAGCGGAGCGCCACGCCCGTGAGCAGGCCGCCGCGTTCGACGACGACACAGCAGCGGTCGGGGGCGGCGGGGTCGCGCCAGCCGAGGAAGTCCAGGTCGTCCCAAGGCTGTTCGGTCAGGTCGCGCGGCAGCGCCATGCGTTTGGCCTCGCCCTTGGAGCAGTTGACGAACGACGCGCGGATGTCCTTCTCGGTCACGGGCCTCATGGCGGGCAGCCAACCACCCGCGGGGAATCCCAGGCAAAAGGTTAACGCTCACGGGGCACCCGGCGTTGGCGCGGTCCGGTACCGCAGGCGGGCACCGGACGCGGGCACCGCGCGGATGCCGGCTGACGTCTGAGGGCTGACGGTGCGTCACGGAGGCCGCGGAGCGGGGTGGGCGGGACGGCGGGCGTGCGCGTGTCTGAACGGCTAAAGGTCCGAAATGATCCAGAATGATGGAAAGTGCTCCATGTTGACCATAGTTGTCCCGTTGCCGAGGAGCGTGGCATGCATGTTCGCGAAGGGCTCCCCGACCAGCCCACCCGCGTCGGCCGCATCGACTGGCCCAAGGAAGGCGACAACGGTACGCACCTGCGCCTGAGGAGCGGGCACGTCGTCGTCTTCGACCGGCAGCCCTGGCGGATCCTGGAGATCGACGAGTACCGGGACCACCCCTGGCCGCTCTCCTACGAGCAGGCCTGGCGCGAGCACCTCGAACTGTGGCGGCACTCGGAGGACCTGCGCCGGATGAACGGGCGGCTGAACGCGCAGCCCCCCGAGCGGGCCGACTTCTACAAGCGGCCCGTGGTGCTGGTCCTGCGCAACGAGAACTACCCGCGCTCCGCGCCCAAGCACTGGTGCGCGCCCATCAGCCACGGCTGGCAGGTCCTGCCGGAGCACTACGCGGTCTGCCGCACCTGCGGCGAACTGCCGCCCTGCGGCAACGGGGAGTACCGCGGGGAGATCGGCCCCCGCGCGGCCGCGCAGAAGGAGGGCGCGGGCCTGTGCGTGCCGGCGGGCTGCTGCATCGGCTGCGCGGAACCCATCAAGCCCCGGATGCGGACGGTGCGCTTCCCCGGCCCCAACCTCTGGTATCCCGACCTGGGCGAGGGCAGCGCGGTCTTCCACGCCCGCACCGCCTGCGCCGACCAGGTCGAGTGCTACCGGCTGCAGTGGAAGGCCGAGCACGTGCCCACCGCGCCGCAGCCGACGGCACCGCTGTGGTCCCCGGGCACCGCCGAGAACGTACTGCCGCCGCAGACCCGGCTCTCGCCGGACGCGTCGAGGTCCGCCGGGGGGTGGAACACCGCTCCGGCGGCCGGCGGCAGCGGTGCGGGTGCGACGGTGGCCGCCCCCGCGGGTGCCGCGGCGCCCGCGGCGCCCGCGGCGCCCGCGGCACCCGCCGCGCCGGAGACGGCGGGGGCGTCGGCGGCGCCCTCCGTGCCCGCCGCGTCCCGGGCGGAACCCCAGGCCGCGCCCGCTCAGCCGGCCCAGGCTCCGCAGCCCCCCCGGCCCGCGGAACCGGCGCCCGCCCCCGCGCCCGAGCCCGTACCGCTGGTCCCGGCGACCCCGGCGACCCCGGCGGCCTCGACCCCGCCGGCGGCGGCGTCCGAGGCGCCCGCCGTGCCGCCCGCCGAGGAGCTGGACGCGATGCGCCGGCTCACCGAGGACCTCAGCAGCTCCCTGTCCGGGTCCGCCGACCGTCCCGCCTTCCACGACGCCGAGCAGGCCGCCCGGGTGATCGAGGAGCTCACCGCCGCGGTCCGCAACATCGCCCTGTGCCTGAACGGCACCAACCTCCGCACCCGCCCCTGAACACCCGCCCCTGAGCGCGGGCTCCCCGGAGGCGGGCCCGCCGGAGACGGGCCCGCCGGAGACGGGCGGCGGCGCTCAGCCCAGGCGGCTGAGCGCGAGGACGGCCAGGTCGTCGCGGAGCCGCTCGCCCCACCAGGAGTGGGCGTCCTCCAGCAGAGCCGCCACCACGCGGTCGGCAGGGCGCCCGTCGGCGGGCGCCGACGGGCGCCCGGCGAGCAGGGAGGCGAGGTCCTCGGGCTCGCGGCGGTCCTCCGCCCCGGCGCCCTCGGTGAAGCCGTCGGTGTAGAAGACCAGGGTCTCGCCCGGCCGCAGCTCCACCTCGGTCACCGGGTGGTGCAGCTCGTCCAGGACGCCCAGCAGCGGGCCGCGCACCTCCAGCGGCACGGCACGCCCGTCGGCGCGGCGCAGCAGCGGGGCGGGGTGCCCGGCGGAGGCTATGCGGACACGGCCGGCGCCCGAGGGGTCCGCCGGATCGGAGGGCGGCTCCAGAACGGCGTAGGCGAGGGTGCAGAAGGGGGTGTTCTGGCGCCGCAGCGCGTTGTTGACCAGGCCCAGTACGTGCTCGGGGTCGGTGGTGTGCTGAGCCGCCGCCCACAGGGTGTGGCGGACCAGGCCGGTGATGGCGGCGGCGCCGGGCCCCTTGCCGCAGACGTCGCCCAGGGCCAGGACGTACCGGCCGTCGGGGGCGGTGAAGGCGTCGTAGAAGTCCCCGCCGATGTGCAGGCCGCTGCCGAAGGGGTGGTAGCGGGCGGCGAGGTCAAAACCGGGCAGCTCGGGCAGGCGGGGCGGGAGCAGCGGGCGCTCCAGGGCCTGGGTGGTGGCGCGCAGCCGGTGCAGCAGGCGGTCCCGCTGGATGCCGACGGCCACCTGGTCGGCGATGTTCTCCAGGATGGAGAGAGTGGAGCCGGGCAGGGCCAGCCGGGTGCTCAGGGTCAGCACGCCGATCAGTTCCCCGCCGGAGACCAGTGGGTAGCCGGCGAAGGACCCCGCCGGGCGGCCGGACCCGGCGCGCCGGCCGTCGGGGGGTGTGAGGTCCAGATGGGGGCGCCCGCGGTCGATGATCCGCCCGACCAGTTCCTCGTCCGTGTGCTCGGGGTGGAGGCGGTCGGCGGTGGTGGTGCGGTCGACGTCGGCGCAGGCGGCGGGCTCGGGTCTGCCGGACGGCGTCAGGGTCCACAGGCAGGCGCGGTCGGCGCCCAGCCGGTCCGCGGTGGCCCGTACGCAGCGGTGCAGGCGCTCGGCCAGCGGCCCGGAGGCCGTCATGGCGGCGGCGACCTCCGCGCTGAGCAGGGCGTGGCCGGTGCGCTCGGCGAGTTTGCGCTGCGCGTGCAGGCGGTCGGTGACGTCCTCGGCGAGCACCAGGACGCGTTCGCGGCCCCCGGAGTCCGTCACCTTCTGGGGGGCTATGCGCATGGCCTGCGAGATGCCGTCGGACCTGGTGCGCTCGAAGACCACGTCGGGGCCGGGCGCGGACTGCTCCCGGGCGGTGGCCAGGTGCTGCCGCAGCGTGGCGCGGGCGTCCGGCGGGAACAGGTCGGCCAGCGGACGGCGGAGCGAGCCGTGGTCGTCCAGCTCCAGGACGTCCGCGGCCCGGTGGTTCCAGGCGAGCACCGCGCCGTCGTCGTCCAGCATGAGCGCGCCGATCGGGGCCTGGGTGAGGAACTCGCCCAGCAGCCGCTCCCCCAGCTGCCGGCCCATCACCGTGCCGCTGACGAGCTGCCGCTGGGCGGCGGCCCGTACCGCGGTCTCGGCGCGCCGCCGGGTCACGCCCTCCAGCAGTTCGCGGGCCGTCTGCGGCAGCAGGCCGGCCTGCGCGTCCGGGATCCGGCGCACGAGGTCGGCGGAGAAGAGTATCGGCAGCGTGGTGAGCCGGGAGTCGGTGGCGGAGGTGGCGACCACCACCGCCGCCAGGTCCGCCGGATGGGGGCGCAGTGCGTGGATCAGGCCGACCGGGGCCGGCACCTGCCGGCCCACCACGGCCACGGCGGGCCGGCGTCCGCCGGGCGTCCCATCGGTGTGCGCCAGGACGCTCGTGGCCGTGACGTGGACCAGTTCGGCCTCCTGGCCGGGCGCGGCCCCCTCGCCGAACGCGGCCTCGAAGTCCTCCGCGGTCTCGGGGAGGACGTCCACCAGCAGGATGCGGGTTCTCTCTGCGGACATCGTCGGTACCCCGTCAGCCTTCCAGCAGCGGTTCGTCCAGCAGCGCCTTGCCGGCCCACACCCGCAGCACGTCGGTGACAGGGGCCATCACATGGGCGGCACGGGCGTCGCGCAGCATCCGCTGCAGCGGTGAGTCGGTCCCGTAGCCGATCCCGCCGACCAGGGTCAGGGCGTCGTTCACGGTCGCCTCGGCCGCGTCGGCGACCTCGGCCTTGGCCGAGGCCAGTCCCGGCAGGGCCTCGGGGCCGCCGAGCTCCGCCTCGGCGGCGGCCTGGTAGATCAGCCGCCGGGTGCGCTCCACCCGGGCCCACATCGTGCCCAGCCGGTGCTGCACGACCTGATTGCCGGCCAGGGTGTGGCCCGCGCGCGTGCGCCGCCGCATCAGGTGGGCGCGGGTCTCCTCCAGGGCGGCCGCGGCGACACCCAGGTAGGTGCCGGACATGGCCATCAGGAAGTAGGGGGCGACGACGTTGAACATGTACCAGATCTCGTCGCCCTCCCGTCCCAGCAGGCACTCGGCGGGGATCTCCACACCGGGCAGCTCCAGGCCGCGCGAGGCGTTGCCCCGCATGCCGAACCCCTGCCACTCGGGGCCCCACTCCAGGCCGGACGTGCCGGCGTCGACGACCGTGCAGGAGAACTGGCCGGGCGGCGTCCTCGGCCCCACGGCGATGGTGGACAGGACGTAGGAGTCGGCGTGGCCGCCGTTGGTGACGAAGCTCTTGGAACCGGTCAGCCGCAGCCGGTCGCCGCCGGGGTGCTCCACGCGCTCCATGCGCGTCTGCGGCAGCCAGAACTCGCCGCCCGTCCCGGGCTCCGACAGGGCCAGGGTCGTCAGGTGCTCCCCGGCGGCGATGGGCTCCAGGTACCGCTCCCGCTGGACGGTGTCGGCCTGGGCGGCGATCACCGCCGAGCCGACCAGGTGCATGCCGAAGCAGATGGACGTCGAGGCGCAGGCCTGGCCCGTCACCTCGCCGACCTGCGCCACGGCCAGCAGCCCGTGCCCCATGCCGCCGGAGTGCTCGGGCACCACCAGCCCGCCCAGCCGGGCCAGCAGGGCCGCCATGCCCTCCTTCGGCCACCGCTGCTCCGTGTCGACCGTCGCCGCCTGCGGGGCCAGGACCTCCTCGGAGATCTCCCGGGCGACGGACACCGCGGTCCCCAGTTCGATCCGCACCACCGCTGTACTCCGCTTCCTCGTAAGAACCCGGTCGACAGCATCGGCGGGCGTCACGGTTTCCGGCATCATTGCCGGACGGCAACGGTGCCGTAGCCTACTTGAGACATCTTCCGTATCGGGAGGCCAGGACTCCGGCGGGCCCGCGCCCGCCCCGCGGCCCGCCCGGCACCCCGCCCCGCGGGCCCGTCCGGCGGCCGTCCGCGCCCTGTCCGCAGCAGGTGGCGCCGGTGCGTACGTGCGGACGAACGCCCAGGTCAGTGGCTTTCCCCCACCTCTTCCGTGCCCATTCCCGGGGTGGTGCGGGCCGCCGCCTCCTCCGTGCCCGGGGGCCCGCCGGAGGCGGCAGACCACGCATATGGGGCGTGCGTCACAGCGCACGGCTCCTCCCGTGCGCCCCCTCCTCTCCGCCGGGCCGGCCCGTACCCGTCCGCACCCGTACCCGTCCGCACCCGTAGGCCGGCTGCCGTAGGGCCGTCGTCCGATCGGTGCGGCCGCCGCGCGGGCGCGCGCCGCCCCGGCCGGCGCGCTGGTACAACGGCGGGCGGGGGGCAGACCGCAGGCCGCAGGACGACCGGGTGGAGGCCTCGTGAACGCCATGCCGGGCAGGACGCCGGGCAGAGCACCGACCTTCGGCCGCACTGTGCCGGTCCCCGGCGGGCTCCTCGCCCCCGGGGGAATCAAAGGCCTCGCAGCCGTCGGCACCGGCGCCACGGCCGCGGCGCCGGGCTCGCCGAGCGCCCTGCGGCGGGAGGCCCGCAAGCTGGCGGCCGTCTGCTTCCTGCTGGCGCTGTCCGCCGCCCTCCTGGTGCCGCTCACCCTGCCGCTCGGCTGGGACGAGACGGTCTACGCCAGCCGCTTCTCCCCCTACGGCCCCCCGACCCCCTTCAGCGCCCCGCGCACCCGCGGCGTGCCCCTGCTGCTGTCCCCGGTCGCCTCCTGGAGCGACTCGGTGGTGCTGCTGCGCGTCTGGCTGCTGGCGCTGTCGAGCGCCGCGCTCTACCTGGGCTTCCGCCCCTGGCTGCGGGTGGTGCCCCGGCCGTCGGCGGTATGGGTGGCGGCGGCGCTGTACGGCTCGCTGTGGACGGCGCTGTTCTACGCGGGCGCCGCCATGCCCAACCACTGCACGGCGATGGGCGCGCTCGCGGCGGCGGGCTGCTTCGCGGGACGCGGGCCCGGCCGCGGCGCGCGGTACGCGGGGCTGGCCGCCGGGCTGGCCGTGGCGACCCTGATGCGGCCCAACGAGGGCGCGGCCGCCGCGGCCCCCCTGCTGCTGGCCGCCGTCGCGGTGCCCGCCTGGCGCGGTCGGGGCAGGATCTGGGCCGTCGCCGCGGGCGTCGCGGCGGGCGCGCTGCCGTGGCTGGTGGAGGCGCGGCTGCGGTTCGGCGGTGTGGCACAGCGGCTCGCCGAGGCGAGCGAGGTACAGGGCGGCATGCGGCCGGTGCTGTCGGTGGCCGACCACCTCACCTCGCTGGACGGCCCGCTGCTGTGCCGCCCCTGCACGGGCGACGGCGTGGGGTGGGCGGCGGCCGCCTGGTGGCCGCTGCTGGCGCTGCTCGCCGCGCTGGGGCTGGTCGCGGCCCGCCGCACCCGTACGCCGTGGGGCATGGCGGGCACGGGGGACGCGGCACCTCTGTGGCTGGCCGCGGCCACGGCCGGCTCGCTCATGGCGCAGTACTTCTTCCTGCTGCCCTACGCCGCTCCGCGCTTCCTGCTGCCCGGTTACGCACTGCTGGCCGTACCCGCCGCCCTCGGCCTGCTCCACCTGGCGGACCGGGCCCGCCGCTCGGTTCCGGTGGCCGCCGTACTCACCGTGGTGCTGGCGGGCCACCTGTCCGTCCAGGCCGGTCTGGCGCACACCCACGCGGGCATCCAGGAGCAGGCGCGCGAGGACTGGCGGCGCATCGCGGCAGTGCTCCACGCGCACGGCGTACGCGCCCCGTGCGCGGTCACGGGAAACGACTCGGCGATCCCCGTCGCACACGCCGCGGGCTGCGTCAGAACGGACCCGCGCGCCCCCGAGCGCTCCGACGCGGTGGTCATGCGCCGGGCGGCCCCGCCGTCCTGGGCACGCGACTGGCCGCGCCACCCGGTGCCGGACACCTACAAAAGCGGCTGGACGGTATCGGTCCGCCCCTGACGCCGTGGGCGGCCCGGCGGCCGGTCCCGGCACGAGCCCGAGCGCCATCCGCCCGACCGCCCGACCGCCCGACCGGCTGTCCGCCTGTCCCCCTGTCCGCTGAAGTCCCCTCATGCCCGCCGGAGCCCTCGCGGGCCGCGACCGAACCACCGGGAGACGCGCATGCCGCCACCCGACCCGCCCCACCGGCCGCCTCCGGACAGCTGGGAGGGCGTCCGCGACGCCCGCTCCGCCCACGGCGTGCCGGCGGTGATCGCGGCGGTGCGGCTGGCCTTCATCACCGCCGCCCTCCTGACCGCGTACTACCTGCTGCCCGTGGACAAGGAGTTCACCGGCGGCACGGCCGTCATCCTCGTCCTGGGACTGCTCGCCGTCCTCGCCCTGTTCCTCTGGGAGATCCGCGAGATCGAGCACTCGCCCCGCCCGATCCTGCGGGCGGCCGAGGCGCTGGTGAGCGTGCTGCTGCTGTTCCTGCTGCTCTTCGCGACCGTCTACCACCTCCTGGAGAGGGCCGAGCCCGGCAGCTTCAACGAGCCCCTCACCCGCACCGACGCCCTGTACTTCGCGCTCACGACGTTCGCCACCGTCGGGTACGGCGACATCACCGCACGCTCCCAGCCGGCCCGGATCATCGTGATGGTCCAGATGACCGGCGGCCTGCTGCTGGTGGGCGTCGCGGCCCGGCTCGTGGTCGACACGGTCAAGTCGGCGCTGCGCCGCCAGGCGCCCTCCGAGCCGGAGGCGTGAACCGCGCGTCGTACGCCGTCTCGCCGCCGTTCCGCCCGGCCTACGGCACCCGGCCTACGGCACCCGGCCTACGGCGCCCCGCCGGGCTCCTCGTTCCGGGGACGCAGGACCGGCGGCCGATGCCCGCCGCGCTCCCGGCCGATAGCGTGGCGGAAGCTCCTGACCGTCAACCACCGCCCCGCTGAGGCCCGTTGAGGAGACCGCCGTGCGCGTCATCGCCTTCGATCACCTGGTGCTCAACGTCGAGGATGTCGAACGGTCCCTCGACTTCTACTGCGGCCCGCTGGGCCTGGAACCGGTGCGTGTGGAGGAGTGGCGCGCCGGGAAGGCACCGTTCCCGTCGGTGCGGGTGAGCGACACGACCATCATCGATCTCGTAGCCGGCCCCCGCGACGGCTCCAACGTGGACCACATCTGCCTGGTCGTCGAACCGCTGGACTGGCAGGAGGTCATGGACTCCGGCACCCTCACCGTGGTGGACGGCCCCGGTCCCCGCTTCGGCGCGCGCGGCACCGCCCAGTCCGTCTACATCCTCGACCCGGACGGCAACACCGTCGAACTGCGCTGGTATCCCCAGGACCGCTCCCCGGAGGGTCCCCGGGACGCCTGACAGGGGCGGGGCCGCCCTGCCATCCTGGACGCCATGTCCAGGGGGAGTGACGAAGAGGACACCGGGCGCGGTCTCGCGCGCCGCCGGCGCTGGACGGGGGCGGCCGTCACCTGCGTGGCGACGGCGCTGGCGCTGGTCCATGTGCTGTTTCCCGGTCTGAGCATCGACAGCACGGCGGTCGCACTGCTCGTGATCGCGCTGGTGCCGTGGATGGGCGATCTGTTCCACAGCATCGAACTGCCGGGCGGCGCGCGGCTGGAGTACCGGCGGCTGGAGGAGCGCATCGGCGCGGCGGAGGAACGCGCCACGCGCCTGGACCAGCAGGTGGACGGGGCCGCGGCGACCGCCCGCGTGGCCCTCGCCGCGGCGGGCAGCCCCGACCCGGAAGGCTGGGACGAGACGCGGGGTGACGCCTCGTGGGCGGTCGGCGCCCTCGAACGGCTCGTCACCGAGTACACACAGGTGCGCGAGCGGATGCCGAGCAGTTCCCTGCGCACCGCGCGCCAGGAGCGGATCTTCGGCGAGATGCTGAAGGTGGTGCCGCGCGTACCCGGCTTCGACACCGACGCCATGCTGGCCTCCGACGAGCCCGGCGAGCGCCTGGCCGCCCTCGCCCGCCTCTACACCGAGCCGGACCCGGCGAAGCTGGAGGTCCTGCTGGAGGCCACCGCCCGCGAGGAACTGCCGTTCCTCATGTACTGGTGCGCCAACACCACCGACCGCCTGCTGAGCGGCACGGCCGCGGACACGTACTCCGTCCCCGTCGGCCTCGTCCGCCGGCTGCGCACCCGCCTCGCCGAAGTCCCCGACGGCAGCGACCGCGCTCGTTTCCTGCGCCGCGTCCTGCGCCACCTCGACCCGTCCGACCCCCCGCCCGACGCCGGCGGCTGAGCCGGCCCCCGGGCGGACCGGCTCGATCGGCCGGCGCCGCGGGACCCGTCACGGCCGACCGGGTCCGACGGCGCCCGAGGGGCGACCGGCGCAGGGCTCGGCGCGGCGGTTCGCGGTGTCCTCCGCCGCCGCGGAGCCCGGCAGGGCGAAGGCGCGCAGTTCCCCGGCCGCCGTGCTGCGGAGCACCGTCCGGATGATCAGGTAACCGACCGCTCCGCCCAGCGTGTTGGCGATGAAGTCGTTGACGTCCACCGACCGCCCGTTGTTGAACAGGACGTACATCAGGCACTGTGCCAGCTCGATCGACGCGCTGAGCAGTGCCGCCCGGGCGGCGACCCGCTTCAGCGAGGAGCCCTGCCGGGAGATCAGCGGAACCAGCATCCCGAACGGGACCAGCATGACCACGTTGGGCACGAAGCTGAAGTCGGCGACGAGCAGGGGGACGGGCTGGACCAGCTCGTACCACGGCACCTGATTCGCATACGTGCCGTAGGTCACGGTGACCGGGAAGACCGTGATGCTCAGCACACCGGCGAGGTAGAAGGCGCCGAGCAGGCGGGTCACGGCCTGCTTCCCGGTCCATCCGGGTCTGCGCCGCGCCGCGCGTACGGCCAGTACGAGGCAGTACGCGGCCAGCAGCGGTCCCAGCACGGTCGTGGAACCGATCTCGAAGTCGATGTCACCCATGGCATGCTCCTCGCTGTGACGGACGACCGCCCCGTGCGTGGTCCGGGCGGCAGTGCCACTCTCGTCCGCCACACCGCGGCGGCGGATCTCCCCGAAGACGGAATCTCCACCGCCCACTGCGACTTTCGGCCGACCCCTCTCCGGCTACGCTCGCCCGTATGAGGTCTCGGCGAGGGCCCCGGCCGCGCGCCGTGGTGTGGTCGGTGATGGTGGCGCTGCTGCTCGGCCTCGGGCTGTTCGACTACGGCTACGGCATGTTCCACGGCGCCGCGGCGGGTACGCCCAAACTCGGATGTGCCCTGCTGGCGGTCGCCGTCCTCCTGGTCTCACCCCGGCTCGGGCCCCGGACGCTGCCCGCTTCGGCCGGTGCCGCGGCGGCGGCGTCGCTGGCCGTCACGGCCGCCCTCCACGCCCCCGCGGACCCGTACGGGTTCACCGAGCCGGCGGCACTGCTGGGACTGCTGGCGCTCGTCGCCCGGCGCGCCGCACCGGTGTGGGCGGCGGTGACGGCACCGGCGCTGATCGCGGCGGTCGTCCTGCGGCCGCTGGCCGCCGGGGTGAAGGAGACCAGCGTCGTCGTCGCGTTCTTCCTCGCCCTGGCGGCGACGGCGGCACTGGGCGTCGGCCTCACCGTACGCATGGTCACGGCGGACAGACGGCGGCGGGAGGCCACCGTACGGCTGGAGCAGCGCGCCGAGTTCGCCAGGGACCTGCACGACTTCGTCGCCCACCATGTGACGGGCATCGTCGTACAGGCACAGGGGGCCCGCGCGGTCGCGGCCGGGAAGCCCCATCTGCTGCCGCCCGCGCTGGAGCGGATCGAGCAGGCGGGGGCGGAGGCGCTCAGGTCCATGCGCGCCATGGTCGGAATGCTGCGCGACGCGGATCCGGACGGGAGCCCGGACGGTGCGGGCACCGTACTCGCGCCGCTCGCGGGCATCGACGGGGTGCGGTCCCTCGTGGAGGGCTTCGCTCCGGTCGGCGGGGGCCGGGCGCGGCTGCGGACGGAGGGCGTACTGGAGGACCTGCCGGTGGAGGTGACCACCACCGTGCACCGGGTGGTGATGGAGGCCCTGACCAACGTCCGCAGGCACGCCCGCGACTTCACCGAGGTGGAGGTGTGCCTGGTCCGGTCGGGGGACCGGATCACGGTGGAGGTGAGCGACGACGGGCGGGCGCGCCCCGCTCTGGGCCGGGTCCTGGGCGGGGGGTTCGGCCTGCGGGGACTGGCGGAACGGGTGAACATGATCGGCGGAACGGTCCAGGCGGGCCCCGGGGCGTCCGGGGGCTGGAGCATCAGGGCGACGCTGCCGGTGGGGGGTGCCGCATGACGATCCGGGTCCTGATCGCGGACGACCAGGCCATGGTCCGCACCGGTTTCGGGATGATCCTGGCCGCCGAGGAGGGCATCGAGGTCGTCGGGGAGGCGGCGGACGGCGTGCAGGCGGTGGAACTGGCCGAACGGTGCCGGCCGGACGTGGTGCTGATGGACATCCGCATGCCCAGGCTGGACGGACTGGAGGCGCTGCGCAGGCTGACCCGCCCCGGCCTGGTGAACCCGCCCAGGGTCGTCGTGGTCACCACGTTCGACGACGACGAGTACGTCCACCGCGCGCTGCGCGGCGGCGCGTGCGGCTTCCTCGTCAAGGACTCCGGTCCCGCGCTGCTGGTCGAGGCGATCAGGGCGGCGGCCTCCGGAGAGGCCCTGGTCAGCCCGTCCATCACCGTGCGTCTGCTGCGCGGTCTGTCGGACGGCGCCCCGTCCGGGCCCCGCCAGGAGCGGCACTCCGGACTGTCGGCGCGCGAGACGGAGGTGGTCCGGCTGGTGGCCACGGGGCTCACCAACGCGGAGATCGCCGGCGAACTGTCCATCTCGGTGGGCACGGTCAAGACCCACCTCGGCAACGTGCAGGCCAAGCTCTCCGCCCGCAACCGCGTCGAGATCGCCGCCTGGGCCTGGCGATCCGGCCTCGCCGGCCGGCGGCGATGAGCGCGGCCGGGCCCGCCCCGTGAGCCCGGGAAGCGGTGCTCGTCCGGTCGCCGTTCCCGCGATGCGGCGTGGCTGCCGCTCCCGCGCCGCTGCTCCTACGCTGCGTCCATGCGCACCGTGTTCCTGTTTCCCGCCGCCGATCGTGCCGACACAGTGGCCTGCCTGGACCGGCACATGGCGGGGGGCGACGGGGCGTGGACGTTCGCCGAACGCGTCCATGTCGTGATCGACGACGAGGAGACCGGCTGCTTGTTCCGGGACTGGGAGCCTGTTGACGTGGCCCTCCTCGACGCGGCCCTCGGGCATCACCCCACCTGGGCGGTGCAGGCCGACATATCCGGGCGCATCGACGGAACCGCTGAGGTGCGCCACCTCGCCGCGCTGTTGCTGGAGCGAGGCGGGGTCGCGTTCGACGACTACTCCGGGCATGCCTGGACCCTGCGGGAGATCGAGGCGGAGGCCGAGGTCGAGGGCCTGCGCTTCTTCGACTTCCGCACGTACCACGAACGCCACCGCCACTGCCATCCTGGGCCGTGAGGGCGGTGGAGCGGCTCCGGCCTCGTACGTCTGCCTGCCGTGCCGGGCCTCCTGCAAGCAGCCCTACCCCGGTGACCACGAGCGGCGGTGCCCCCGCTGCGGCGAGGGGCTGGTCCACGTCGGGTCGGCCTTCGCGGCGCCCCGGAGGTGGGACGACGAGGGCTGGCGGGTGCTCACCGTGCTGGTGAACGCGGGTATCCACTTCCACAAGAGCTGCTGCGGCGGGCCCGGCTACCGGCCGCGCACCCTCCGCGAGGTGCGGGAGCGGATGTACTACGCGGCACGCACCGGAGAACCGATCGCCCGGGCCCTCGTACGCCCCGAACTGCCCTGACCGCTCCCACGGTTCCGCCGAGCACCCCGGCGAATCCGGCTCGTCGCCGCCCGGCCACCACCAGCCCGACGTGAACCGGATGCCACGACGGTGGGCGCCACTCCTGTCCTGCGTCGTCTGCTCACAGGGTGACTACAGGTCATCGGGCAGCAGGCGGAAGGCATGACTGCCGGTAAGAGGTGTGATGGCCCTGAAGTCCCGCGGGTCGAGTGTCAGAACGATCTCGGTTTCGTATGCCTCGGCGAGAACGACGTTCACCGCGTCCGCCAGGTCCAGCCGCAGGGCCGCGTAGCGGTTCTGGACGTCACGGGCCCTGCGCAGGGTGTGGGCGGACAGTCCGGGAACAGCGACGCGACCGGTGCGCTCCTGCGCCAGCAGCCAGTCGTTCACCGCGTGGGCCGCCCTGCGATCGACGTTGCGCGTCGTGATGTGTTCGATCTCCAGAATCACCAACGGGGAGACCACGGTGAGGGCGGCCTGCCGCATGGCGGTGCGAGCCGCCTCGTGCTCGGGGTCCGAGCTGTTGAGAGCGGCGACCAGGCCGGAGGTGTCGCCGATAACGATCACCGGGTGTCCGCCACACCATCCGCCACGGCCTGGTCGATGTCGTCGGCGGTGACCGGACCGCCGAAGTCGAGACGGGGGATGTCCCAGTCCTCGTCCCATCGCCGGGTGCGCAGGGCGGCGATGTGGAAGGCCTCACGGAAGTACTCTGATTCCGGCCTGCCCTCCCGGGCGGCGGCTTCCTTGATCAGGGCCAAGTCCGCTTCGTCCACCATGACGGTCGTCTTCTTCAGAGGCATATGGTTATGGTACCTCCGCCATATGGGCGGTAGTCGATCCATCGTTCCAGTGTCGGCCAGTGGACCCGCCCCGGGGAGCACGACAGGGGTGCCGTCGGTGATGGCCATGGGTTCCCAGGACCGGGAGAGCTGGACGGGCCGGCCGTCGGCGAGGAACTCGTAACGGGTGACCACGCACAGGTCGCCGGGGTCGATGGCGCCGCAGCTGCGGCTGCGTGTTCATCGCCCGGCAGATCCCTGCTCTGCGACTTGCGTCAAGTACTTCGAGTACTTGACGTACCTGCAGTAGGGGGCATCCTGAACGGAACACCGGAGGAGGACGCCATGTCCGCGGTGCACTACGAGAGCCACGCCGAGGCGTGTGCGCACCTCAGGGATCCCCTCGACGCGGCCGGTGAAGGCCGCGTGGCGACGGTATGCCGGGACACGGGTCGGGCCGCGGTCGTGGACGTCGAGCGACTGCGCCACCGCCTGACCCTGGCCTGCCCGGCGAAGGCACAGGTCGTCGCCGGGGCCGGGGGCTGGTCGATCTTCATCCCCGGACTTCCGGTGGCAGCGGACGGAGCCTCCTTCGACGAGGCCGTCGGCGAGATGGTGGACGCCTTGCGCGAGTACGCCGAGGACTGGCAGGACCGCCTGCGTTCGGCCCCCAACCACCAGGACAAGTGGGGGCTGGTGCAGCTGATCGCCCTGAGTGACGACCGACAACTGGCGGACTGGCTGGTCGGGACGGGTCGGTGAGCAGGTCGCAGCCGGATCGTGGATGCCATGAGCGGTTCCGCACGGTCGAGGAATGGGCGCGGGTGCGAGACACGCGCGGGTGTACCGGTACTCACCACATCGTTCACGACCTGATGCCGCACGACGGCCGAGTCCTGCGCACGCTGATCTCTCACCCGGTGGACCGCACGGTCTACGGCGCGGGGATGTGGAGACACATCCTGCGTGACCAACTCGATTTCACCGAAGACGAGTTCTGGGACCGCGTGCTCGACGGCCGGCTCCCGGACCGGGGGGCTCCGGCGGTGCCGAAGGAGGCGCTGCCCGCGGATTTGGTGTATCTGCTGATCCACCGGGTCGGTCTCGCGGAGGAGACGGTGGCCGGGATGACCAAGGACGAGGCGGTGGCCCGGCTCCAGCGGTACTGGACCGAAGGAAACTGAGGGGGCGGTCGCCGTGGGAGGCCCCGTTTTCTCCGAAGCCTTCTCCGAAGCTCCTCACTCCGCGGGGATCAGGTGTGCCCAGGTGGCGCGGAGTCTTTCGAGCAGGAGGCGCTGCTCGCCGATCCAGCCGCGGTCCATGGTGAGGGAGACGGCCAGTCTGGTGGTCTGCTGGTCCGCGATGGTGACGGTGATCCGGTCGTGGTCGTCCTCCCGCCAGTCCAGGCGGATGCCGATCTCGGCGACTCGCGCGGCTTCGCGCCAGACGGCGTCGCGTCCTGCGGCGACCTCGTCCAGTACGCGCGCCCAGTCGGCCAGGTCTCCCGGTGCCACACAGGTGTCGTGGACGCCGGACACGAAGTCGTTGTGGACGAGGAGTTGTCCCTCCACGTCCGGGACGCCCGGGGCGTAGGAGTCGTTCAACTCGACCACGACGCTGCCGCCGTGCTCGCCGGTGATCCGCAGCAGTGCGAACCGTTCCCGCTCCTCCATGTCCCGCCCCCGGGTGTTCAATCCAGTGCCGATACCGCGCACCCTAGGTGGCGCCACTGACGCCGCCTGCGGCGTCGTGCGTGTTCTCCACAGCGTCTCGCTTCACCCCCGGACTCCCGGCTAAGCGGAGACCATGGCGTGAGGTCGGTGGAGCGGCTTGGCGGGAGGCGGGTCACGGCCCGCTACCGACAGACTGCACGCATGGCGAATTCCTAAGCCCAGCCGGCCCTGAGGACCGGGGACCCGGACGAGGCGCTCCGGACGGCTCGGCGGCTTCTGGAGCTGGCTCGTACCAGCACCGTCGAGGTGGACTGCGAGGCCATCGCCCGGACTCCTCGGGAACTGGACGGGTCGCTCGCGCGGATGCCGGAGGCCGACTGGTGGCCGTACGGGCCGGTCATGGCGCCCCTCTGGCGGCGAGACACCGGCAGAAGCCGGGGAAGTGACGCGGGGGAGCTCGCCGACGGCATCGACGCCCGGGTACGCGCGGCCCTGGAGTCTTCGGAGAAGGGCGGCGGCCCTTCTGGCACGGATCTGGCACGGGACGCTTAGAACGGCGCTGAGGAGTCCGGGCAACGAACAAGGCCCAGGTCGCCGACCTGGGCCTTCGTCATGGAGCGGGTGACGGGAATCGAACCCGCGCTCTGAGCTTGGGAAGCTCATGTTCTACCATTAAACTACACCCGCGAGGAGCCGACGATCACGTCGCTCACCGACGCACACTGTACCCCATACCGGGCCCCCGGCGCACAGCCGCGGGGTCCTTTTCGTCGTGTCCCCGGGGCGTGTGACGGGCGGGTTTCCGGGAAGCGGGGGAAGGGAGTTGGGGCGTACGGTGGGTGCGGAGCGCCGGGTGCGGGGCAGGCCGATTGATCCCCTAATGTGGCTTTGGTCGTACACGTAGTGGGGAGAGGCAGGCGATGGAGTCCACCGTCGTTCAGTGTGCCGATGGGCATGTGTTCAGCACCTCGACGTTCCCGATGCAGAACCTCGGCAGCGGCCGGATCGGTCCGGGCCGGCTGCTGCGGTGTCCGCGGTGCGCGCGGCTGAGGCAGGCGGTGCCGGTGGCGCGGCAGGCCGTGACGGGCATGGAGGTCGTGAGGCGCTGAGACGCCGATGAGCCGAGACACCGAGGTGTCGAGGCGGCCGTGGTGAGCGGCCGTGACGGGTGAGGGCACGCGGGCCCGGTGCGCAGGCGCCGGGCCCGCGGTCTGTACGCTCGACGTCGTGCTTCTCTCAGACAAGGACATCCGGGCCGAGGTCGACTCCGGGCGGGTGAGGATCGATCCGTACGACCCCGCGATGGTGCAGCCGTCCAGCATCGACGTGCGGCTGGACCGCTTCTTCCGGGTGTTCGAGAACCACCGCTACCCCCACATCGACCCCGCGGTCGAGCAGTCCGACCTGACGCGGCTGATCGAGCCGGAGGGGGACGAGCCGTTCATCCTCCACCCGGGCGAGTTCGTGCTGGCCTCCACGTACGAGGTCGTCACCCTGCCCGACGACATCGCCTCCCGGCTGGAGGGCAAGAGCTCGCTGGGGCGGCTGGGTCTGCTGACCCACTCCACGGCCGGCTTCATCGACCCCGGTTTCTCCGGGCACGTGACGCTGGAGCTGTCGAACGTGGCGACGCTGCCGATCAAGCTCTGGCCCGGAATGAAGATCGGGCAGCTGTGCATGTTCCGTCTCTCCTCGCCCGCCGAGCACCCCTACGGCTCCGCCCGCTACGGCTCCCGCTACCAGGGGCAGCGCGGCCCGACGCCCTCGCGCTCCTACCTGAACTTCCACCGCACGCAGGTCTGAGCGAGAAGCGAGGAGCGAGAAGAGGGTCCTGGTCGCCGACAACGTCGCCGACAGCGGCAGGACGCTCAAGCTGGTGCACGACTTCTGCGCCGAGCACGTGGCCGAGGTGCGGTCCGCGGTGGTCTACGAGAAGCCGCGGTCGCTGGTGAGGTGCGAGTACGTGTGGAAGCGCACCGACCGCTGGATCGACTTCCCGTGGAGTGTGGAACCGCCGGTCGTGCGGCGGGAGGGGCAGGTCCTCGATTCCTGACACGCCTGACGTGTGAAGGGGGGCCCGCGCCGGTGCGCGGGCCCCCTTCCACATGCGGGTGTACGTGAGGGTGTGCGGGCCGTACCCGCCGCGCGCCTACAGGGTGCCGAGCTTGAACAGCGCCAGCAGCGCGATCAGCTGGATCGCACAGGCGCCCAGCGCCTTCGGCCAGGGCAGGTCGTGCGAGCGGCGGACCATCGAGGTGAGCAGCACGCCCGCCGCGAGCAGGGTGATCCAGCCGACGACCTGGACCACCGTGGCGCTGCCGCCCAGGAACATCGCCAGCAGCAGTCGTGGCGCGTCCGTGATCGTCATGATCAGCATGGACAGGCCGACCGTCGGGGCCCACAGTCCCTCACCGCCGAGCTGGCGGGCCAGGGTGTGGGTGACCACGCCCATCAGCAGGGCGGAGACGACGACGGCCACACCGGTGATCAGCACGAACGGGACCGCGCTGGAGAGCGTGGAGTTGATCGCGTCCTCGCGGGCCTGGTCGAAGCCGAAGACGGCGAGGAGGCCGTAGACGAAGGTGACGATGAGCGCCGGGCCCCACACCGAGTGGTCGCGCATCTGCCAGAAGGTGGTGCCGGGGCGCAGCACGATGCCGCTCAGCAGCTGCTTCCAGTGCAGCCGCGGGCCGGAGGGCGCCACGGGCGGCTGCCCCGCCGCGTAGGTGCCGCCGTCGGTGTAGCCGTCGCCGGCCGGGTGGCCCGGCTGCGGGACACCGTGGTCGGGGGCCTCTCCGAAGCTGAACATCTGGGTGTGCCCGGGGTTGTTGGCGGGGTCGTGCGCGGGCGGGCGCACCTGGCCGCCGTATCCGCCCTGCCCACCGTGCCCGCCGTGTCCGGGGTGGTGGCCGCCGTGCCCGGGGTCGCCGAAGTACTCCGGCTCACCGTGTTGCCCGCCGCCCTGGCGCCACAGGGTGTGCCCGGGCCGGCCGGGCTGTACGGGCGGCTGCCCCGGCTGCGCGGGAGGCGCGTACGGCGGCTGCCCGGGTGCGCCGGGGGCCTGCTGCGGGGGGAGGTGCCCTTGCTGTCGTGCGTTCCGGGGATCCCGGCCGTGTCCCATCCTGAATCCAGCCACGCCCTCGAACGTACCGTGTCCGGCCGTACGGGGTGCCGTGGGCCGGGCGGCGGACCGTGCATTGCCGCCGAGCTGTGACATCACCCAGGGGAACCCCGTAGGGGGCGCCCCCGGGCGGGGGTGGGGCCACCCGCAGGGCGGCGCCCGGGGACGGCCGTGGGACGGGCCCGGGGACGGCCGTGGGGCCCGGTCCGCCGGACCGGGCCCCACGGGGGCATGTGCGCGCCGAAGCGGCGGCCGGAGGTGTCAGCCGGCGAAGTTGACGCCGAACAGCGGGGTGCCTGCCGTGGAGACACCCACCCTGCTGACGGAGAGGAAGTAGCCGCCGCCGGCGATCCGCGTCCCGTCGGAACGGAGCGCGGTGACCGCGCCGTTGCCGTTGTTCTCGCCGAGTGCGCCGACCGTCAGGTCCGCCAGGCCGTCGCCGTTCATGTCGGCGAGGTGGACGTCGCTGCCGAACTGGTCCTCGGCCTCGTTGCCGCCGGGGATGCCGGGGGTGTCCTGGTGGATGAACTGCGAGCCGGAGCCGGTGAGGCCGGAGCCGTCCGCCGCGCCGTACAGGACGACGACGGCGCCCGTGTACTTCGCGTCGCCCAGGGACTCGCCCGGTGCGCCGACGGCCAGGTCGAGGTGGCCGTCGCCGTTGACGTCGCCCAGGTCCAGTTCGGAGCCGAAGCCGTCGTACCGCTCCGAGCCGCCGGGGACGCCGGGGGAGTCCTGGGTGAAGGACCGGCGGGTGCCGTTCGGGCCGGAGGGGGAGCCGTGGAGGACGTTGACCAGGCCGCCGGTGCGGCTGCCGGGGACGCCGGAGTCCGCGTCGAAGTGCATGCCGATGACTATGTCGCCGAAGCCGTCGCTGTTGACGTCGCCGATGTCGGTGATCAGACCGGCGGGGAGCTTCTGCTGGCCGCTCGCGGTCAGGCCGGAGGCGGAGCCGGGGACGTAGTAGTTGGCGTTCCAGTGGTAGTCGCCGCCGTCGGCCGCGTCCCTCTCGTAGCCGTCCACGACCAGGTCGGCGATGTCGTCGCCGTTGACGTCGCCGGAGTGGAGGTTCATCGGGCCGGTGTCCGCGCCGCTGAGGATGGCGGGGCGGACACCGTAGGCGCCGCGGTACTCCCCCTTGCTCTTGCCGAAGCCGCCGCGGAAGACGCGGACGTAGGAGGAGCTGGTGCCGACGGCCAGGTCCGCCAGGTCGTCGCCGTCGTAGTCGGCGGCGTCCAGCACGTACCCGAATCGGTCGTGGGAGCTCGGCGCGGGGTCGGGGACGGTGGTGCCCCCGTACAGCCCCGAGGGGGAGCCCCAGATGATCTGCACCGTGCCGCCGTTGACGTCCTTGCCGACCTTCTCGCGCGGGGTGCCGACGGCGAGGTCGGTGAAGCCGTCGTTGTTGAAGTCGGCCGCGGTGGTGTCGTGGCCGAAGCCGTCGCCGGCCTCGGAGACGCCGGGCACCCCGGGACTGTCCTGGCTGATGACGGTGCGCTTGGAGGTGGTGGTGATGCCGTTGGCGGAGCCGTAGAGCACCACGACCTGGCCGGCGTTCTTCTGGCCGTTGACGGTGGCGAAGGGGGCCGAGACGGCGAGGTCGCGGAAGCCGTCGTTGTTGAAGTCGGCGGTCGGGCGGTCGCCTTCGGCGGCGGCCGGACCGGCGGTGGCGGCCATCAGACCACCGGTCAGCGCCGCCACGGTCGCGGCCGCGAGGGCCGTACGGAAACGATTGTGCACTCGGAACTCTCCTGCTGCACGATGAGGATGCCGCCGGGCATCCCGGGCTGATGCGGCCAAATCCGCCCGTTTCACCGGGCGTTGGCCAGGAATTCACGCGGAGGTGGCCAACGGGAGACCTCCGGGGAGGCGCGGAGGTTGTACGGGGGGCGGGATTTTCTTCACCGCCCGGGCACGGGACCGTCTGTCGCCGGTGCGGGTTCGTCGGCCATACTGCCCGCCGTGGAACAGCTCAGAGGTCCGGTCATCCCGCCCGTAACCGCAGCCGGCACCGATCCGGCCTACATCCCCGGGCTCGCCCCGCCGAGCCCGGACCGGGCCGGTGAGGAGGCCGCCGACGAGGAGGTGGAGCAGAAGCAGGAGGAGACCACTGCCGGGGGGGCCGCCTCGGAGGACGCCGAGAGGACCGCCGGTGAGCCCACCGGTGAGCCCGCCGGGGGGCAGGAGACCGGCGACCGCGACGAGGCGGAGGACGAGGACGGCGAGCGGGACGGGGAGGGCGGGCCCGCCTTCGAGGCGTCCGACCGCCGCGGCTCGGTAGCCGCCGGCCGCTTCGGGGTGGTGTTCCGGCTGGACGGCGAGGAGGCCCGGTTCTCCTGGGAGGAGATCGGCGCGGTCGAGACCAACCTCCCGCGCTTCGGGCGCCGGTTCTCCGTGTCGGTCTGCACGACCGCCCGCCGCTGGTACGAGGCCGACGTCGACGCCCCCTCCCGGAAGGTCCTGAAGGAGTGGGACGAGGAGTTCGACGCCGTCCTGGACGAGTGGTTCGGCGAGGACTGAGGAACCGGCGCAAGGGCCGGGACGGTACGGCACGGCCGGCCCGGCAGGAGGACGGCACAACGGCGGAGGCCGGCCCCGCGGGACGCGGGACCGGCCTCCGCCGTCTCTGTGCGCTGCCCGGAGCGTGAGCGCTAGGAGGCGGGCTCGGGCTCGGGAGCCGGCTCCGCGCCGGCCGTGCCCTCCGGCTCCGCCGGGGTCTTCACCGACTCCAGCAGGAGCTGGGCGACGTCCACGACCTGGACGTTCTCCTTGGCCTTGCCCTCGTTCTTCTTGCCGTTGACCGAGTCGGTCAGCATCACCAGGCAGAACGGGCAGGCGGTGGAGACGATGTCCGGGTCGAGCGACAGCGCCTCGTCCACGCGCTCGGTGTTGATGCGCTTGCCGATGCGCTCCTCCATCCACATCCGCGCGCCGCCGGCGCCGCAGCAGAAGCCCCGCTCCTTGTGGCGGTGCATCTCCTCGTTGCGCAGGCCGGGCACGCGGCCGATGATCTCGCGCGGCGGTGTGTAGACCTTGTTGTGGCGGCCCAGGTAGCACGGGTCGTGGTAGGTGATCAGACCCTCGACCGGCGTGACCGGCACCAGGCGTCCCTCGTCGATGAGGTGCTGGAGCAGCTGGGTGTGGTGGATGACCTCGTAGTGCCCGCCGAGCTGCGGGTACTCGTTGGCGATCGTGTTGAAGCAGTGCGGGCAGGTCGCGACGATCTTCTTCTTGGACCGCTCGACGGTGACGCCCTCGTCCTCATCCTCGCCGAATGCCATGTTCAGCATGGCCACGTTCTCGGCGCCGAGCTGCTGGAAGAGGAACTCGTTGCCCAGACGGCGGGGGGAGTCGCCGCTGCACTTCTCGTCGCCGCCCATGATCGCGAACTTCACGCCCGCGATGTGCAGCAGTTCGGCGAAGGCCTTGGTGGTCTTCTTGGCCCGGTCCTCCAGGGCGCCGGCGCAGCCGACCCAGTACAGGTACTCGACCTCGGTGAGGTCCTCGATGTCCTTGCCGACCACCGGGACCTCGAAGTCGACCTCCTTGGTCCACTCCAGGCGCTGCTTCTTGGCCAGGCCCCAGGGGTTGCCCTTCTTCTCCAGGTTCTTGAGCATCGTGCCCGCCTCGGACGGGAACGAGGACTCGATCATCACCTGGTAGCGGCGCATGTCGACGATGTGGTCGACGTGCTCGATGTCGACGGGGCACTGCTCGACGCAGGCGCCGCAGGTGGTGCAGGACCACAGCACGTCCGGGTCGATGACGCCGTTCTCCTCCAGCGTCCCGACCAGCGGGCGCTCGGCCTCGGCCAGGGCCGCGGCGGGAACGTCCCTCAGCTGCTCCTCGGTCGCCTTCTCCTCGCCCTCCATGTCCTTGCCGCCGCCGGCCAGCAGGTAGGGGGCCTTGGCGTGCGCGTGGTCGCGCAGCGACATGATCAGCAGCTTGGGCGAGAGCGGCTTGCCGGTGTTCCAGGCGGGGCACTGCGACTGGCAGCGGCCGCACTCGGTGCAGGTGGAGAAGTCGAGGATGCCCTTCCAGGAGAACTGCTCGACCTGGGAGACGCCGAAGGTGTCGTCCTCGCCCGGGTCCTCGAAGTCGATCGGCTTGCCACCCGAGGTCATCGGCTGGAGGGCGCCGAGCGCCACGTCGCCGCTGGACTCGCGCTTGAACCAGATGTTGGGGAACGCCAGGAAGCGGTGCCAGGCGACGCCCATGGTGATGTTGAGCGACACCGTGATCATCCAGATCAGCGAGACGCTGATCTTGATCATCGCGGTGAAGTAGATCAGGTTCTGCAGCGTGCCGGTCTCCAGCCCGTCGAAGGCCTCGACCAGCGGGTAGGAGACGAAGTACGCCGCCTCGTAGCCCTCGACGTGGTGGATCGCGCCCTCCAGGCCGCGCAGCACCAGGATCGCCAGGCCGATGGTGAGGATGACGTATTCGACGAAGTACGCCTGCCAGGCGGTCGAACCGGCGAAGCGGGACTTGCGGCCGGGGCGGGTGGGCAGGTTCAGCAGCCGGATCGCGATCAGCACCAGGATGCCGGCGACCGTCATCAAGCCGATGAACTCGATGTACATCTCGAACGGCAGGAAGCCGCCGAGGACGGGGAGGACCCAGTCGGCCTGGAAGAGCTGCCCGTAAGCCTGGGCCAGGGTCGGCGGAAGGGTCAGGAAGCCGATCGCGACGAACCAGTGGGCGAAGCCGACGATCCCCCACCGGTTCATCCGGGTGTGGCCGAGGAACTCCTTGACCAGGGTGATCGTGCGCTGCTTCGGGTCGTCGGTGCGGCTGCCCGCCGGTACGGACTGGCCGAGCCTCACGAAGCGGTAGATCTGCGCGACGGCGCGTGCCAAGAGCGCAACGCCGACCGCGGTGAGTACCAGCGAGACGACGATCGCGGCGAGTTGCATGGCGGCTCCTCGAACCTGCGGGGGCGGTGCCTGCGGCTGCAAGCTTACTAAGCGGTAACTTATCCGATCTGTTCGAGACTACCCATGAACGGAGGCCGTCTGTAGCCACTCGTACGGTGATCTGCGTCGCTGAGGCGGCCCTTGTCCGAGAGGTGGCCGCGGAGCCTTGGAGGCCCGGGAACGGAAGGGTGGATCCATCCTATAGACCTCCCGTACCCCATCCTCCGAATCGGTGTCGAATGCGGTAAAAAGGGATGCGTTCGTTTCCCGCGGCCGGGAGGAAGTCCCTATGCGCACTCCGCGCGCGGGGCTCGCGCGGGCCTCCGTGAGGCTCTGGGAGAGCTTGTGGGAGCGCCTGTGGGGGCGGTTGTGGGTCTGGCTCCTCCTCCCCTGGCTGCTCGTCCTCGTGGTCGCCGCCGTCGAGGTCACCGGCGGGCTCCAGGGCCGCGTCGCGCACGCCGGCTCCCTGCTCACCCCGGCACCCGCGCTCGCCGCCGTCCGCGGGCGTCCCCGTGACGTGCTCGCCGTCTCCGCCGCCGCCCTGGTCCTCGGTCTGGCCACGTCCTTCGAACCGGCCGCGGCCGGTACGGACACCTCCGCGACCGCGCTGGTCTCGCTGGTGGTGGTGAGCGCCGCCAGCCTGGTGGCGGCCGCGGCCCGGCGGCGGCGCGAGGGGCAGCTCGTCCGGATCCGGCAGGTCGCCGAGGCGGCCCAGCTCGCCCTCCTCTCCCCGGTGCCGCGCCGCGCGGACGGGCTGCGCCTGGCGGCCAGGTACAGCGCCGCCGAGTCCGACACCCTGATCGGCGGCGATCTGTACGAGGTCGTGGTCCACCCGGGCCGGGTCCGGCTGGTCATCGGCGATGTGCGCGGCAAGGGCCTGCCCGCGATCCGTACGGCGGCCGCGGTGCTGGGCGCCTTCCGGGAGGCGGCCCAGTACGAGTCCGCGCTGACGACCGTGGCCGGACGCTGCTCGCGCGCGGTGGAGCGGTGCGCGCGCGAGGCGGCCGGCGGCGCGGGCCCGGACGCGCGGGCGGAGGCGGAGGAGCTGTTCGTCACCGCCGCGCTGGTGGAGATCGAGGGCGGGCGGCTGCGCGTCGTCGACCTGGGGCATCCGCCGCCGCTGCGGCTCACCGCCGAGGGCTGCGAGCCGCTGCCGGTCGATCCGCTGCCGCCGCTGGGGCTGGTGCACGGGTTCACGGCCGGGTGGGACGACGACCGCGGTCTGACCGTCCACACCCGGTGGCGCCCCGGGGACCGGTTGCTGCTCCACACCGACGGCATCGACGAGGCGCGCGACGACCGGGGGCGCTTCTTCCCGCTCGCCGAGACGCTGCGGGAGCTGCGCGACGTGCCCGTCGAGCGGCTGCCGGACGAGCTGCTGGAGGCGGTCGCCCGGCACACCGGCGGGAGACTGCGGGACGACGCGGCGGTCGTCGCCGTCGAGTTCACGGCGGCCGGGGAGGCGGTCGCGGGGGCGGCCGGGCGGGAGAAGGCGGAAGAGGAGCGGTGAGGGCCGGATGAACCGGGCGGCACCGGGAAGGCTGCCCCGTCCGGGAGCCGTGACGGCCCGGCGCGCGTCCTGACCCGCGGGGACGCTTCCTCCCGACTACCGGCGTTCCACGGGCAGTTGGAACGGAGGCACCCGGGCCTGAGTTCGCTTGCCGGAGGAGAGTTGAGTCGGTACGGCTCAGGTCTCTTGACGCTGCCCACCCTCCTGCTGCACTCTTGAGCCAGATCTACTCAAGGCATGAGCTGGAGGAACCCGAAATGGCACGAGCGGTCGGCATCGACCTGGGTACGACGAACTCCGTCGTCAGTGTTCTCGAGGGCGGTGAGCCCACCGTCATCACCAACGCCGAGGGCGCCAGGACCACGCCGTCCGTCGTCGCCTTCGCCAAGAACGGCGAGGTCCTCGTCGGTGAGGTCGCCAAGCGCCAGGCCGTCACCAACGTCGACAGGACGATCCGGTCGGTCAAGCGCCACATGGGCACCGACTGGAAGATCAACCTGGACGGCAAGGACTTCAACCCCCAGCAGATCAGCGCCTTCGTGCTGCAGAAGCTGAAGCGGGACGCCGAGGCGTACCTGGGCGAGAAGGTCACCGACGCGGTGATCACCGTCCCCGCCTACTTCAACGACCACGAGCGCCAGGCCACCAAGGAGGCCGGCGAGATCGCGGGCCTGAACGTCCTGCGCATCGTCAACGAGCCGACCGCCGCCGCCCTGGCCTACGGCCTGGAGAAGGACGACCAGACGATCCTGGTCTTCGACCTCGGCGGCGGCACCTTCGACGTCTCGCTGCTGGAGATCGGCGACGGCGTGGTGGAGGTGAAGGCCACCAACGGCGACAACCAGCTCGGCGGCGACGACTGGGACCAGCGGATCGTCGACTACCTGGTCAAGCAGTTCCAGTCCGGCCACGGCGTGGACCTGGCCAAGGACAAGATGGCCCTCCAGCGCCTGCGCGAGGCGGCGGAGAAGGCGAAGATCGAGCTGTCCAGCTCGACCGAGACCACCATCAACCTGCCCTACATCACCGCCTCGGCCGAGGGCCCGCTGCACCTGGACGAGAAGCTCACCCGGGCCCAGTTCCAGCAGCTCACCTCCGACCTGCTGGAGCGCTGCAAGATCCCGTTCCACAACGTGATCAAGGACGCGGGCATCCAGCTCTCCGAGATCGACCACGTCGTCCTCGTCGGCGGCTCGACCCGCATGCCGGCCGTCGCCGAGCTCGTCAAGGAGCTGACCGGCGGCAAGGAGGCGAACAAGGGCGTCAACCCCGACGAGGTC